>CAYJNU010000235.1:0-12333 GCA_964371005.1 uncultured Verrucomicrobiota bacterium
GTCCGCGCAGTCATGCCTATTTCCGGCATCGCCGGTTTCCGTTGCGCCGCCTGCTGCGGGCTGGCGTGAATGTCTGCCTCGGCACGGACAGTCTCGCCACCATGCGTAAGCGTCCGCGCCAACAGATCGAGCTCAGCATGTTCGAGGAAATGCAGGAACTTGCCCATCGCGAACCGTGGCTCAGTCCCAGGCGGATTCTGGAGATGGCCACCCTGAACGCGGCGCAGGCACTCGGGCGTCCCCACCAGATCGGTGAGCTATCCCAAGGCAGCCTCGCTGACCTGATTGCCATCCGTTACTCGGGTCCTCCCGCCAAGGCATGGGAAGCCGCGGTGCATCACCAGGGCTGGGTGACCGCCAGCATGATTGACGGCCAGTGGGCCAGCGTCCCGAGCGCCGGCTGAACCGCCACATTCTGTGAAACTCGACCAGGAACTCGAGGCCCGCCTTGCCAGCCTGCGCGCTCAGGGACTGCTCCGCGAACTGCGGCGCGTGGATTCGGCTCAAGGCACGCGGATTCAGATCCGCGGCAAAACTCTGCTCAACTTCTCGTCCAACGATTATCTGGGGCTCGCGAATGATCCGCGCCTCAAGCAGGCCGCCGTTCGGGCCATTGAGAAGTTTGGCGTCGGTGCGGGTGCTTCGCGGCTGGTCTGCGGCTCCCTCGCTGCGCATCACGAACTGGAGGAAGCCCTCGCTGGGTTCAAAGGCACGCCCGCCGCGCTCAGTTTCTCGTCGGGTTACGCCACTGCCGTCGGGACAATTTGCGCCCTTCTTGGCAAGGACGACGTGCTCATTCTCGACAAGCTGGTTCATGCGTGCATCGTGGACGCGGCTCGCCTCTCCGGCGCTACACTGCGCATCTTCAAGCATAACGACCTGAATGATCTGGAGCACATCCTGAAGTGGAGCGCGGCGCGCAAAACGCACAAGGCCAACCCAAACATCCTGATCGCCACCGAATCGGTCTTCAGCATGGACGGCGATTGCGCGCCGCTCCGGGAGCTCGTGGAGTTGAAAGACCATTACGGCGCTTGGCTCCTGGTGGACGAAGCGCACGCCATCGGACTTTACGGAGAACGGGGGCAGGGTTTGGCCTGCCACCTGGGCGCGGCGGAGCGCATCGAAATCCAGATGGGCACGCTGGGCAAGGCGCTGGGCGTGAGCGGCGGCTACGTCGCCGGATCGCGGACTCTGGTAGATTATTTAGTGAACCGGGCGCGCAGCTTCGTCTTCAGCACCGCGCCACCGCCTGCCGTGGCCGCCACGGCGACCGAGGCCATCCAGATCGTGCAATCCTCCGAAGGCGGAACACGCCGGCAGGCAACGTGGGATTTGGCGAATCTCTTAAAACACGCGGCAGATGCAGTGGGAGTGAAGATCGCCTCGCCAGACAGTCTGATCATGCCATTGATGGTTGGGGATGAAACCCAGGCTGTCGAATTGGCATCGGCTCTCCGCGAACGCGGCATGTACGTCCCAGCCATTCGTTATCCGACCGTCGCGCGCGGCGCAGCCCGACTGCGCATCACGTTAACCGCCGCGCACACGCCCGACAACATCGCCGAGCTTGTGCATGCGCTCGCTCCGCTCGTCCATCGTCCATCGCAAACCATAGTCTGAGCATGCACCAGCTCGCCAAGCTCGATCATCATTACGTCTGGCATCCGTTCACCCAGATGCGCGACTGGTTGAAGCGCGAACCCATTGTCATCGCGGCAGGAAAAGGCGCGGTTTTGCGCGATCTCCGCGGACGCGAGTATCTCGACGCCAACTCCTCCATCTGGACAAACCTGCACGGGCACAACCATCCCAAGCTGAACCGGGCGATCCTGCGACAACTTGGCAAGATCGCCCACAGCTCGGCGCTGGGGTTTGCGAACGAACCCGCGAGCCTGCTGGCGGCAGAACTCGTTGAAAGTGCAGACGCCATTCCTCATTCCGGTTCCTGCCCACGTTTGACCAAGGTATTCTTCAGTGACAACGGCTCGACGGCTCTGGAAGTGGCGCTCAAGCTGGCGCACGAATTCACCCGTCGCACGCGCGATCCGAACGCCAAGACCCGCTTCCTGTCGCTGGATGGCGCCTACCACGGCGACACCGTGGGCGCAGTCTCGCTCGGTCACATTGATCTATTTCACAATGCCTACAGCGGGCTGCTGTTCAAGAGCGACAAGGTGATGTCGCCTTACTGCTACCGGTGCCCGTTCAACCGCGCCCAACCCGAGCGCGCCGATGCGCGCGATTATCGCCGGTGCAACTGGGAATGCGTGGCGAAGGTCGAGCAGAAGTTGCAGACCCGGAGACGGCTCGGCGGTGCCCACGCGGGCTTCGTTTTCGAGCCATTGATGCAAGGGGCGGCGGGCATGATCCCGCAACCGTCTGGCTGGCTGAAGCGTGTGGCAGGCATCGCCCGGGCGAACGGGGTCCTGCTCATCGCGGACGAGGTGATGACGGGCTTTGGCCGGACGGGAATCGCCCAGCCCGAAATCCGAAATCCGAAATCCGAAATCCTGTTTGCCTGCCACCACGAATCCGTTCAGCCGGATTTTCTGTGCCTGGCAAAAGGCATGACTGGCGGTTATCTACCAATGGCGGCCACGCTCACCACGCAAGCGATATTCGACGCCTTCCTCGGTGAATACGACGAGTTCAAGACGTTCTTCCATGGCCACAGCTTTACTGGAAACCAGCTTGGCGCCGCGGCCTCACTCGCCAGCCTGGAGCTTCTGCGCTCGAAGCGGTCCACGCTGGCGCGTGGAAGACTTCAACGCATTCTGGCAGCCGAACTGCGCCAGCTCTGGGCGATCCCGCATGTCGGCGACCTCCGCCAAGTTGGTTTGGTCGCGGGCGTTGAGCTTGTGCGGAACTGGCGGACGCGCGAGCCGTTTGGATTGCGCGAACGCGTCGGCATTCGCGTCTGCGAAGCGATGGCGAGTCGGGGTGTCCTGACGCGACCCGTCGGAAACGTCATCGTGCTGATGCCGCCGTATTGCTCCACGCCAAGCCAAGTGAAGGAGATGGTTTCAGTGCTGGCAGAATCTTGCGCCGAGACCTTGGGATCGCGCCGCGCTTAGCCATGCGATTCTGGCAGGCGGCTTGGCCGCTTAAAAACCCAAAAGCCTGGATTCACTTGATCCAGGCTTTCGCGAAGAAGGAGGTTTCAGGCTCGGGCGCGACGAAAACGGCGAACCGCGAGTGTCGCCAAGCCAAAGGTGAGCAGAGCGAGGCTGGAAGGTTCTGGAATGACGCTGACGATCTGAAACGCGTTGATGGTGGCGCGGAAAGTCTGTTCTTCACTCCGCAAAATAAAGTTGTCCGCAGTCAATCCACTAAAGACGAAGTAGTTGCCTTCGCCCGCAGCGTCCACTGAGTTCGCTGACAGTGAGATCTCGCTGTACGTGTCGAGGAAGTTGCTGGTGTCTTTCGCGAAGACATGGGGCGTCAGATCGCTCCCCAACGCATTCGGGGGGTCACCGCCCTGGCTGGCTTGAAGCCAGTATTCGCTGACGCGCCCCTCCGTTGCATCGCCGTCGGTGTACACGACCACATTGTAGCTTGCGGCCCCCTCCGCCAACAACCAAGCGCTGAGGCCGGTGACGAACGCCTCGGGTTTGTTCTCGTTCCACCAGAACTGGTAAGGCGAGCCGTTGATGTTTGGTTGACCGGTGGCATCAAGGTAGCCGTACATCAGTTTTGCATCCGGCGTGCCCGTGTTCCCGAAGTGCCAAGTGTTGTTGGAGTCCCAAGTGAGTAACACCGTAGTCGCAATCCCCTGATTGTTGTTCAAGGTCTGGTTTTGCCCCCAGCGCCCCATGTTGTTCCAGTTGCCTTGGGCATACGACCCGACGCCAGCCACTTCAGACGACCCCAAGGAATCTGCCGCACTGTTCTGAACGCCACCATCGCCGGCATCGACAAAATTCACCCCCAAAGAGCTTGCTGAGGCAACCCATGCCATCCCGACGGAAAGCAACCCAACGCTGATCCTACATATATTCTTTTGCATAGTAAGTCTCTGGTTTTGCCATCTGTGAACAACTCGCCCCGCGATGGAACTGCTGCTCACCGCTCAGGCCAAGACTCACATTAACAAGCACTGAAAGGAAGTCAACCTCGAGGTGTGTCGGAACTTAATGAGAATGTCCCTCTGGGGACGGGATGGCGTCGGCCATCCTGTCCCCGACATGGAGACATTGACAATGAGTCGGAAGGAACGGAATCGGATGACGACCATGGCACTTCCGGTCGTTTTGAGTTTGGCGCCTGCATTCTCCGCAGTATGCTGCGGCACAACCTGAGACTTGCGGCATGCCAATAATCGCCCTCACCGATACTTCATCGCTCTGGCCTTTCGCCATCCTCGCCATCTGTGTTGCCACGATCATCCTGCTGATCACCAGGCTGCGCGTGCATGCCTTTCTGGCGCTTGTTTGCGTAGCCATTCTGGCCGGCGTGTTGGCGCCGCGCGGCAGCCTGCCGGGCGAACCGGAAAAGGGCCATTGGATTCAGGCCGTCGAAGTTACCGCGGCGGAGTTGGGCAGCGTCTGCGGCAAAGTCGGCATCGTCATCGCCCTGGCTTCGATCATCGGGGTATGCGTGATGGAGAGCGGCGCAGCGGACAAGGTTGTGCGGCGGTTCATCGCCGCGTTTGGTGAGCGCCGGGCCGGCTTGGCACTCGTGGCGGGTGGTTTCCTGATCGGCCTGCCGATCTTCTTCGACATGCTTTTCATGCTGTTGATTCCGCTGGCGCGGGCCATGCGGCTGCGCACGGGGAAGGATTATACGCTGTACGTGCTGGCCATTTGCTGCGCGGGCGCGGCAACCCACTCGTTGGTCGCGCCGCATCCCGGGCCGCTCGCCATGGCTGAATTGCTGAAAGTGGACCTCGGCTGGTCGGTCGTGGTCGGCGCGCTGGCCTCCGTTCCTGCTGTCGTCATCGGGTGGCAGGTCGCCAAATGGCTGAACCGCCGTTGCGATGTGCCGCTGCGCGAGACGCCCGGTATGCCATTGGCTGAACTGGAGGGCATCACGCGCAAGCCCGAGAGCGAGTTGCCGCCGTTCGCCCTATCGGTGCTGCCCGTGCTGCTGCCGCTGTTCCTGATCTCCACGGCCTCGTTCATGACGGCGTTTGTCAAACCCGAGTTGCTCGGCTCCGTTTACACCTGGATTGAGTTTGTCGGTAACCGCAACATCGCGCTGCTCATTGGAGCGGTGCTATCCATGATGCTGGTGACCCGGCAACTGAGGCTGAGCTTCGCCGGCCTGGGCTCACTGCTGAGCAAGGCACTGGAAACGGGCGGCGTCATCATTCTCATCACCAGCGCCGGCGGCGCGTTCGGCTTTATGCTAAAGCACGCCGGCGTGGGGGAAGCCATCCGGAGCGTGGCCCTGGGCCACGACATCAACTTCATCCTCCTGGCCTGGACCGTGGCGGTGGTGATGAAGTTCTCGCAAGGCTCGGCCACCGTTTCCATGTTGACGACTGCCGCGATGATGGTGGGGGTCACCCAAGGCGCCGACCTGCCGTATCATCCCATGTATCTCTTCCTCGCCATCGGCTTCGGCGCGCTGGGATTGTCGTGGATGAACGACAGCGGCTTCTGGGTCATTGGCCGGTTGAGCGGTTTCACCGAGCGCGAAACCCTGCGCACATGGACGGTGCTCGCGTTTTCCATGTCCTTCGCCGGATTGCTGGAAACCCTGCTGCTCGCCGCGTTGCTTCCGTTCAAGTGAGTCGAACTCAGCGCGGTCGAACCAGAAGTTCTTCCACGATGACGTGCGACGGTAGGTTGATGCAGAATACCGCACAGTCCGCCACCTCTTCGGGCCGCATCATGCGCGCGCGGGCGGTGGCATCGGGCACTTGCGGGCGCTTGTCCAGCAACGGCGTGTCAATGTCGCCGGGGAAGATGGCGCAGGCGCGGACGCCGTTGGCGCGTTCCTCGGCGTTGATGCTCTGCGTCAATCCCGCCAGGCCGAACTTGCTCATGACATAAGCTGGGCCCGCTTTCGGCGACGCCTGCTTGCCGGCATCGGAAACGATGTTGATGATCGTCCCGCTCCGTCGCATCCGCATCTGCGGAAGAAACGCCTGCACGCAGTAATAGGCGCCGTTGAGATTGGCATCCATCATCGCACGGTAATCTTCCAGCGATAGGACCTCCAGCGAACGGCGTGGTGCGTTTGTACCCGCGGAGTTCACCAGCACTTCGACTTCACCCAGTTCGTCGAGCACCTGTCCTCCAACTTCCGCAACTGCCTTTGCGTCGCCGATGTCGCAGGCGCGTGCGGTGATGCGTGAGGCGTGCGCACCTGCCAGCCGAATGGTTTCCTTGAGCGTTTCCATTCGCCTTCCCAGGATGGCCACCCGCCAACCTTGCTCCGCCAGTTTCAATGCAATCGCGCGACCCACGCCGCTGCCGGCCCCTGTGATGACTGCGTTTCGTTTCATAGGATTCAGTGAAGTTGATTGGGTATCTGTTCGAGGATGCTCGCTGAACTTGGCAGGAAGACCACCTTACCCTTCCAGATGCCGGCATCTTCAAAACAACCCGCTGCATCTGCCATTTGGCGGTCGCGAGTGAGCAACCGCTCGCACACCAAGCTGGATATCACGTATTGTTCATCAGTGAAGTTGCCTCCGTCGTTCTTTATGAGCTTTCGAGGAGAACTCGTTTCTGAATCGCGGATGAAAAAAGCGGGGCCGAGCCAATAGACAAGCCGAACGAGCAAGCAAGCGCTCGTGAACTTGTGATGCCAGAGACGATCAAGGGTGAGTGCAGAAATAACTCGGTCAACAACAGCGGCGTCTTTAGGGTGTCGCCGCTTAAAACTGTTCCCTAGGACTGCATGCAGAAACTCCTCTTTGGTCTCCGCCGTCGTAAACATGGCACGCAATGCCTCCATAACCCTACCACCAGCCAATTCTGCGCGGCTCTTCAGTTCTGGAATGGACGGTGTCTTGAGGATCTTGTCCTGCGTTGTTCTCCAGTTCTGAAGTGTCTCCTTCCCCACTGATACGCGCTCAGCCACCCACTGTGCCAATCCTGGGTCATCCAAGCCCAACTCACAAACTCGCGCACGAATCGAGTCGTCCAGAGGTGGCAGTGTTGAGAACTCCCGTCCTTTGACCAACTCGCAGAAAGACGCTTCGATCACATCATCCATCCAACACGGCTGCAAGCGAACCAAATGGGCTGCGAGCGTGCTTAGTTCGATTGTTGGCTTCGACTGCTTTACCGTGTTTACCACGATCTCCTCAACCAACGCGAAAGGGACGACGAGTTGATACCGGCTTTGGAGGTCACTCCACAACCTCACTTGTTGCAGCTCGTCAGGGATTTTGCATAGCTCGTGGAAAACGGATTTGTCGATGACCGCGGATGGTTTGCTAGCGTCTGGTCGCGCTTCAGCGTCTGTGGGCATTTTGACGTCGTTCGTCATGGCTTGCCAAGCTCCACCCACTTCCGTGTCTCCGCCGATTCCACTGCCGCGTCCATGACTGCCTGCGCCCTTACCCCATCGTGCAGGCTCGGATTACACGGGCGCTGGTTGCGGATCGCATGCACGAATTCCCAGACCTGGTCGTAGCGGAACGTCACCAGCGGATCCCCCTGCCCCACTTCGCGAGGCGACCCGGGCCACTTCCAGAACTCGCGTGGAACGTCAATGGTCTCCAAACCTGGTCCGCCGACCTTGCCGGTTTGAAGCGTGCTCCACTGGCCAGTGATGAAGACAAACGAGCGCTCGCTTCCGTTGATCTCCACCGAGTCCAGGCTGCGCCAGCTTTCGTTGCGGCCGCTTGCCAGTTTGCTGCTCTCCAGGACCCCCGTCGCACCGCATTGAAACTCGGCGAGGACGGCCACCCAGTCGTCGAGATAGTTCGGTTGGCCGCCGCGCACCGGATGCCATTGCTTCAGACTCGCGACGAGCCGGTGCATCGGGCCGACCAGCAGATGCGCGAAGTCGATCCGATGGCTCAGCATGTCGCCCAGTTCGCCGGTGCCGGCCAGCTTTTTGACCTGCCTCCAACCGAGACCGCGCGTGCCCCAGTCCTGTAGGCGGCAGGAACGATAGTGATAGGGCTGCCCCAAATCGCCGCGTTTGACGAGGTGTGCCAGGTAACGCATCGCCGGCACGAAACGGTACGTGAAAGCCGTCATGTGTCGCACGCCCACCCGGTCCGCCGCGTCTGCCATCGCTTTCGCATCTGCCACATGCAACGCCAGCGGCTTCTCGCAAAGCACGTGTTTGCCCTGCGCGATGGCATCGAACGCGATCGGCGCATGGGTGAAATTCGGCGTGGCGATGATGACCGCATCCACATCCTCGCGCTGCACGATGTCGCGATGATCCGTGGCGGTAATAGCGACGCCGGTTTGCTGGCGTGCGCGTTCGAGCGTGGCGGGATCGGCGTCGCAAAGCGCGGCAAGCTTCACGTCCGGGCAAAGGGCCAGCCCGGGCAGGTGGTTTTGCAGTGTGATGCTGCCGCAACCGATAATGGCGAAGTTGAGCGTGTTCGGTGACCGCATTGCAGGACGAGTATGGCGTGAACTGGAACGTAGGCAAGCGTCCCGGCGGCTATGGGGCCGAAGCAGTTGTCCACCGGTACTCACGCGCACCATTGAGCGGGAGCCGCCAGCGTGCTCCGGACGGGACGGGCGCAACGGCATTCGTAGCGTGGCCGAGACACTCCACGCGGGCGGGTTCGCCAAATCGTTGCGGATCCAATTCGAGGTTGAAATCCCGGTGGCGCGGCCAGGTCTTCAGCACCCATGCATCGCCTGCGCGTCGCAGCCAGAGGCTGCCATCCGTACGGACGCTATCAAAGTCCACCGCCGCGTTGGCCAGGTTCAGATGCCGGCGATACCACGCCGTCGGGTCTGCGCCTTCACCCGTTTCCGGTACGAACGCGAGCGCGGCGCCGTTACTCCGCACCTGCACTACACCAAGCCGGATACGCGCCGCGCCATCGTTCACCCCCAGCAAACGATGCCGGACGCCGGTCCCGAGTTCGAACAAGCCGATGCCCCACACGTAATCGCCGTCCGCCACGTGGGGTGGAATTTTGATCGTCCAGGGTCCGTCCTTGATAACCTGGCCCGTCTGCCATGCTGCCGGAGACGGGTTCACGCCGTGATCCTGCTGCCAGCGAATCGTTTCATCCGAGACGAAGTGAACGAAGCAACGCAGATCCTCTCGCAACGTCTCCCGAACATCCCACTCGTATTCCACGCGAAACGAGCGATCACCCGTCCGCTGAAACTCGGCCACGCGGGGGCGCACCGGACGCAGTCCGGACATGCTCCAATCCCGCGCTGCCCGCGCATTCACAAACAGCGTCTCGCCCGTGTCAGCAAAATCGGTGATCACTCCGCCGCGCAGGACCGTGCCTGCCTTCACGCCGGCGCCAACGGCGAGCCAGCCAAACTGCGGCAATTCCCACTCACCCACGCGCAGTGTGTTGGTGTCGCCATTGGCCGTGACCACCAAGCCGTTGTCATACACCACGCGAACGCGGCTGTACGTGCCACCATCCCGTTGTTTCGCCATCGCGGTCGCGTCCAACCACACGCCATTGGCTTCGTAGCGAATGTCCACCGGCTGGGCGGTGGCACAACGGGCCATGACTGGTGAGAGGAGATGCTGCTCCAGCCACGCCAAAGGAACTTGGCTGTAGGTCGAGGCCGCGAGGAAACCCGCATGGCCATAGGCGACCTCCTGCATGCGGTATTGATCCAGCACCACCATCGGCGGCAGCGCGGCCCAATTCGTGTCGAACCCTTTGGGCCACCAACGCTCGTAATAACCCATGCCGTGATTGAACTGGAGCGGATGAATCTTGAGCAAATCGAAATCCACGCTGAGCGGCGCGGCCAGACCGTTGTTCTCCGGCCAACCCGTGCCGAATTGCGCCTCCGCGCCATCCAGCAGGCCGCTCCAGTACCAATGGCGATTGCCCTCACCGAACGTCGGCCCCTCGTGCGTGGCCCGCTCGTACTCCCAGAGCCGGCGATGTGCCTCGAAAACCGGCGCGTAGCGACCCGCGCCCGACTCGCCCGCCCGAAAGTCCACGTGAAACCACGGCGGCACGGCGCTGTGGACGTCGAGGTAGTTCGCCTTCGTGTTGTAACGCTGGTGAATCTCCGGCGACTGCGCCTCGGCCAGCGGCAGAATCGCGCTCGGCTTGATCGCGAACGACTGAATGCCCGTGCCCTCGTTAAACCACGCCTTCACCAATCGGCCTTCAGAATCCAGCGCGATGTCATTCGTGGTGTAGCCTTCGTAGTTCGGATAGTAATCCACGTAGTTTTCGTGGAGCGCGGCCCGGACCCCCAGACGATTGCCCGTCGCCACGAGCTGGCGCATGCCCGCGTCGCCGCCCAACTGCGCGTTCGCCGGATAGTGCGCCGGCAACGCGTTGTCGTAGCCGTCGCGCTGCCAGTTGTGGATGATCGCCACGCAGTTCGTCACCCCATAGTCCGCAAGCTCGACCAAGTTGTTGGCGATGTTGGTAAAGCTGCCCCCCCAAATATCGAGCACGATCTTGTCCGCCAAGAACTCGCGCCAGGGCGATGGCGGATTGGGAATGTTGGGCAGCACTTCGGCCAGGTGCCATGCCGCGGTGAAGACGATGCGCTCGCTGAGCCGATTGCGCGTGCCATCGGTCAGCGCCCCATAGCCCGCCGCCGTGCCCTCGTGATGCGAGGCTGCGGATTTGGTCCAATCCAGAAACGCATGGGTGAATAGATTCTCGTGCGGGAGGTAATGCACCGCGCCCATGTAATACGGCGTCACTACCTGCCGTCGCCGCAGCGTCGGTCCCCAATCGCCCGCCTCCAAGGAGGACACGCAGGGCTGGTCACAACTCACGGCCAGCACGAGACTCTTGCCCACCAACCGGCCCGCAATACGCACGACGGCATTCGTGCCGCCGACCTCGAACGTGCGCGCCAGGACGTAACCGCCGTTGGTCGCCGTCCAAACGCTGCTCACCGCCTTTGCGGGCGACGTCCAGCCAAACCGCGCAAAGCTTGCCAACGGGACCGACACCGGCGCTTGACCGGTCATCTGCGCGTTCAAGGTGAGCGCACCGAACAACGGTGCAGTGTCCGATGCCGGCGGTTGCCAGCGATATTCCATCACGCCGTCCCGACCGCCATAGCGCAGGCAAACGACGTCGTTGGACAGGGCCACGCTGGTTTGGCCAACGTAGCCACCGGCGGGCGCAACCTCGCCGTTCTGTTCGGAAAGCACGTTGGTCAGCACCAGCGGAATCGGCGCGGGACAAGGCGGCGCCTGCGGCGTGTATCCTTCCAATACCAGCTCGCGATCGCCCCAGAATGAGTAGTCGAACGCGGCGTTGTTCGCCACGCCGGGGTCGGCCTCGAACCGCACGAGCAGGTTTGAGCCGCGCCACGCGGAGAAATCGAATTCGAATGGCTGCCACACCGCGTTGGTTTGATGTCGCTCCAGTTGTTTCACGCCGTTGGCAAACACGCGAAACGTCACCCCGTCCGACTGCGTGACAATGTCGGACTTCATCGTCGTCGCGCCGCGCAGGATGATACGCCGGGCGCTGGCCGGCAGACTGAAGTTGAACTGCTGATACGTGGTGCCCGTCCCGCCCCGCCACGGAGAATGCATGAGGAACGCGCGCTTGCCTCCCTGCCGCCCGAGGGACAGGCAGGCGATGCCGGTCTTGTCCTCGAAGAAGCCCGACCAGCCCAACGGAAACGCGACTTCGGGCTGCCCGCGGTAGGCGTAGCCCACCGCGTAGAGCCCGACCTCGTCGCAATTCAGCACCGCTGCGTCCGGAACGACGAGAGGCTGAGCGACTATGCCGGGCGACAGCAATCCGGTGAGAATCGCCCACAGACAGAGGACCCGCGCGAACTGGCAGTTCATGCTGGAAGCTCGCAACTCACGTCACGTTTCGTCAAGCCTGGGCTGAATCGTCGACAGGCATGGAACGGCAGCCAGAAGGACACCGCAGAGACGCGAGAGACGCTCAGAAGACGGAATTGCGCCTTCAGACTATGTTCGTTCTGAGAACGTCGGACTTCGAATCTCCCCATGAACCGCCCGGAGTTGGCCCCCGCCCGGGCCGCCCCCTGCCCTAAGTATATTGGGTTGGGGGGGGGGTGGGGTTTGGGAACGGTCTGAGAGAGTCGGGCCCGGAGTTGGGCGGCCTGATCGTCGATTTGAGCGGTCAAGGGCGCGATCGACTGGGTCGTCTGCTCCGCCCGATCGAGGTCGGCCTCCGACAGTGCCGGCCCGGGCGGCGTGGGCCGCGCGGACGGCGACGTCACCCACGAAATAAGGATGAGA
>CAYJNU010000236.1:0-12303 GCA_964371005.1 uncultured Verrucomicrobiota bacterium
ACTAGCGCCGCGGCCCGCGGGGGCCGCGGGGTGAGGGGCCGCGGCGCGACGGCCCGCGACCCGACCGGGGCGAGCGCCCCAAGCGGCCGGGCGGTCCAGTTGGCCGGCGGGACGACCCGCGCGGCCCGCGACCGTCCCGCGGCCCCGAAGGCACGCAGCGCTTCGATGACCGACGCGAACGCGAGCGGCGCGAACCCCCGCCGCCCTTACCGGAGGTCAACCTCCGCCTCGTGCCCGATGCCAAAGGCGTCGAATACCTTGCCCGCCAGATCAAGATGACGGGCCGCGCCTATCCGCTCTTCGACATCGCGCAGATGATCTTGCAGAAGCCGGAGCGGCACGGGGCCGTCTTCAGCGTGAAGAAGAAGCCGGACGGCACGGTCGCCCAGCCACTGTTCGTTTGCGCGCTGGACGATTCGCTTTGGCTTTCCGAGGCGGAAGTGGTGGCGCACGTGCTCAAGCAGCACTTTGCCACGTTCTATCAGGCCGAGCGCACGGCCACCGAACCGCCGAAGGGCAAATACACCTTCGTTGCCCAGTGCGGCATGAGCGGCGTCATTTTCGGCCCGCCGAACTACCACGATTACCAGAACCGCGTCCGCCAGGAACATGCCGAGCGCTTCTCGCGCATGCCATTCGAGGTTTACAAAGCGCGGATCAAGATCGTCCGCGACGAGGAAGTCGTGAAGAAGTGGGTCGAGGACCAGAGCTGGAAGACCGAATACGTCTGCCTCAACGTGCCCGAACCGCTCAAACTGGGGAACATGGAGGCCGTGGAGCGACATTTCCGCGAGACCCACGCGGCGGATATCATCAAGTCGGTTGAATCTCACACGCTCGGTGGCTTGGCGTGCCGGAATCTGCGCTGCCGCGATCTCGCGCGCCTGGCGCGGCAGGCGGTGGACGACCAGCGGCGTTTCCCATTGCAGCTCGCCACCACCCTGAGCCAGCAGTTCGCCACGCACGGACTCCAGTTCTTCAAGGTCAACAAGACCGTCACGCACGTCTCCGTGGCGCGCCCGCACTATCTCGACGTGGAGGCCACGCCGGTTTCGGAAAACATCAAGCGCATCGTCAGCCACATCAACGCGCATCCGAAATGCACGCATCGGCAACTGGTCGAAGCCCTCGCGCCGACGACGCCCGCCCCCCCGGCGCCGGCACCGGTCGCCGCACCCGTCCCCGCGGCAAGCGCCCCCGCCGAGTCAGCGTCGTCCGACGTGACCGCCGCCCCGGCTGAAGCTGTTCCCGCCGCGCCCGCGCCGGAAGCGCCGCAACCGACCGCGGCGCAGACGGAGATCATTGCGGACTTGCACTGGCTGGTCCATCAGGGGCACGTGATTGAATTCGCGAACGGCGTGCTGGAAGCGGCGAAGAAGCCGTTGCCCAAACCTCCGAAGCCGGAGCCAAAACCCGCCGCAAAACCCGTTGAACAAGCTGCCGTTCCTGAAGCAGCACAAGCGACGGCTGAGGCTGCCCCGGCGACGGAAGCGGCTCTGCCGAGTGCCGAAAGCGCGCCGGCGACAGTTGCGGAACCAACCCCTCCGTCGGTCGGCGAGGCCGCCCCCTCCGCCAGCAGTGAACCCTTGGTTGCGGATGCTCCGTCACCAACCGTCCCCGCTGAAGAGAAACCAGTGGAAGGCTCGACCCCGCCGGATTCAGCGACCGTCTGATAGAAACAGAAGATTCACTTCAACTTGCTGGCGCGAGGCAGTCACCTCGCGCCAGCTTTTTGCTGAAGGGCGGACCGCAGCAAACAGCCGGTTTCAGTTTTGAGGTTGGAGGGAAGGACGCGCTGGTGTTTGGAGTTCGTGTGATGCATCACCGCTGACTACTGTCCCCGGACACGGTAAAACCGGACCTCGTCGGTTGTCGCCGGATCGGTGACGTGCTCCACGCCGCCGGTGCTGGTGGGGCTCGTAAGCGTCTGCCAGGCGATCGGCGGCGTTAGTGCGGCGTCCACCGAAACCGGACGAATTCAGAAATCGGGTCCGAGATCGGGATGATCGCTTCGACGGTTTCGACTTGGACTCCGTCCACGGTTTGGGTGGCCAGCACGGTTTCGGAAACGCCCGAGGCGGTCGCCCAGTGGTTCAGGTCAGAGGAAGTGACAAACGTGTAAGGCTGCGGCGAAAGGCCGGCACGACGCGGGAAGACCAGGCGAAGCGCAGTCTGTTCCCCAACCGTGGCAGTGGAGACTTGCAGCGGACTGGCCGAGGCCTGCACCGGAGAAGTGACGAAGAGATACTCCTGGAAGTTGCGCAGGCCGTCGCCGTCGCCATCACCCGCCGAGTCCACGTCGAGCGTGCCAAAATGGATGGCTTCCCAGGCGTCGGACATGCCGTCAGCGTTCGCATCGGTGGCAGCGGGAATCGTGGAGGACCAGCGCAGCACGTAAATCAACCCGTCGTTCCGACGGATGGCGAACCCGTCCAGACCCCAGCGGACACACGTCTCGGACCCATTCCCGTACCAAGTCGCCGGCAGGGCGAAATCCCCGGTCGCAAGGAGCGTTTCCGTGTCGAATCCATGAAGGACGTTGTCGTTGACGAGATAGGCACGATGGTGGGGCAGATCGAGGCAAGGGCTTCCAGAGATTCCGAAGTTCGCCCGGAGCGTGAGATTGCTGCTGTTGATCAGGTGGCCACTGCTCGAGAGAACGAGATTTCCGTCGCCGCGAATGTCCCAACTGCCGGGAACCAAGTCGCTCACTGATTGCGTGAGGACTACGCCGGAAGCGCCGACGAGCAGTCTGTGCATTGAGTCGTAATACGTGCCGACAAAGGTCGCCGGCGCAGCGGTCTTCTCGACTCGGCTGGTCCAGGCACTGATCCGATTGGTCCGTCGCGTGGCACCGTCGAAAGCAGAGACTCCGGAATGGGTGGCCACCAGAAGACTTGTGCCATCGCCGTCGAGAGGCTCAATGTCCCGCGCGTAGTCCGGGCTGCCCCAATCATCCAAGGCGATGCGAATACTCGTGTTGCCGGATGCCAGATCAATCCGGTGGACTGCTGGCAAACCCGCCAAGCCAACATACAAGTACCGTCCATTCGCCGAGAGCGCCATGCACCGTTCCTGGGGAGAGCCGCCGATGGGGATCGACTCCGAAATGACGCCCGTGAGTGGGTTGATTGCGACCACGGATTCGCCGAGGTGCAGATCCGATTCAGGAACGCTCGCCCAGAGCAGGTTGCGCGTTGGATCGTAGAGCAGGTTGTTGGCGGCCAGCCGCAGTTCGCTAACCACGTCGAGAGTCAACTGGTAGCCGGCGCTGACAAGTTGGGTTGCGGTATTGTCCGAGAAGTCCAGGTCCGGAGGATCGCTGATGGCCGTTGCCGTGCAAACCAGACTCCCGGCGGATTGCGGCCGGGAAGTAACGGCCAGAGTCGCGATGTCGCCGGGCACGAGATCGCCGATCAGGAGAGAGATCGAATTGCTGAAGATTCCCGGAGTTCCGTTTGCGGTGAGGACACTCTGGATCGTTTGATGAGCAGACAACTCCGCTTCCAGAATGGCATTCCTGGCGATGTTGGGCCCTTGGTTGGACACGGTCAGGGTGTAAGTCAGTGGCACGTTGACACGGGTTGGATTCGGAGACACCGCAATGGCGACGCTGAGGTTGGCGGGCAGATCGCTCGGAACCAACTGGCTGCTGTTGATCAACACCACGTTGCTGCTCGTGAGAAACGCCAGACCATTGGTGCCCCAGCGGATCAAGCCAGCAGGCGAAAGCACCGGTGACGACATCGTCAGTTTGCGGATGCTCGAAAACGTCACCGGATCGTAAGCGCTGATCTTGTCGTAGAGACTCCACCAGTTCGAGTCTTGCTGCTCAATGAAGTAAACCCGGTGGGCCGCCAAATTGGGACGCAAGACCCCGCTTACCGGGAATGTGCCCAGCCGCCGCATCTGCGCGCCGTCGAGCTCAGCGCCGGAGGTCGAAAAAACCTTGTTCCCGTCCGACAGGATATCGGCGTTGTAATCCGGGAGCAGCGTCTGGTTCACCTCGATCTCAGTGATGCCGGAGGCGTCCAGTTGGAGCCTCCGGAAACCATGATCATTTTGGTTATCATAACCGAAGAAGACGGTTGGATCAGCCGACGGCTCAATGACGCGGCTGCCATAATGAAAAGGGGTGTTCGTGAGACGGGCAACGCCGTTTTCGTAAGCGGCGACACCAAAATGCTCATAACCGCTTGGTCCGGTGCGGGAGACCATCAGCAAGTCCGGTTGTCCCGCGACAGGGCACATGTCCCCGACATAGAAAGTCCCGTACGCAGGGTCAGTCCCCACGGGAAATGTCGAAAACACGGTCATGCTGGCCGGATCCATGCGCACAATGTTTCCGTTGCCGTTCAAAGCCACGTACAGATTCTCGCCGCCACTGGTGAGCGCGAGGCGCCCGGGATCTTGCGCCAGCAACACGCTGCCGGTGATTTCCGCACGCGCGGGATCAATGACCACGACTCGATTGGCGTTCGTGCCGCCCGCGCTGGAGGGCACGCTCGCATAGAACCGGTTGCGGAAGGAATCCCAGACCAGGTCCGCCGCCGTCAGGTCAGCCGCCGCCAGGTCCACCAGGCGCATGAGGTCGAAAGGAACGGAGTCACTGGAATTGCCGTTTTCGTCGGTGGCGCGCAGTCGCAACGGGGAAGCATTGACAGTCGGAAAGGTCACGTTGCCCACCCAGCCGGTCGTGCCAGACAAATCCACCGCGGCGGGGGTGAGCGGCAACGTCGTGCCGTTGGGCAGCGCGACGCTGAGGTTGACCGTACCCGTGAAGTCGCTGACGGCATTCCCTTCCACGTCCGCCGCTAGAACCGTGATGTCCAAAGGGCCGCTGACATTCACGATGTTGCTCAAGGCGCCGAAGCGATAGCCCGCGACCTCGTTGTCGCGGATCGTGAGTGTCTGGCTCGCGCCCGCGAACGTGGTCGCCATTGCGTTGATCGTGACGCTGCGGCTGCCCTCGCGGAGGCTGTTGTCCGCCGCGGCCATCGGGAACGCCGCCTGAGTTTCTCCGGCGACGATCGTGACCCCTGGAGGCACGGTGAGCGCCGCCGCACTGGAACTCGTCAGACGCACGTTCAGATTCGTCAGTAACGTTCCGGCCATGCTCACCGTGCCCGTTGCCATGCTGCCTTCTTGCACAGTGGCGGGTAATAGCAATGACAGCATGCGGGTCTCGTTGTCCACGGTCATGACTTGATTGGTGGCATCCAGCGCGCTGTCGCCGCGCGCAATCAGGGTGACGGGAACGTTTCCGTCAATCCGCGAATCGTCCTCCGCATTCACCGTGAAGACCGCTTGCGTCTGGCCCGCCGGAATCGTGACGGAATAGGTAAGGGACACCTCGGAGTAGGGAACGGCATCGAGATAGAGGCTGAACGGCACATCCGGCGCGCGATCCAGAGTGATGAGCGCGTTGTCGTTCGTGAGGACGCCTTCAGTGAGTTGCGCGGGCACGTTCAGCGTGACGACCGGCGCGTCGTCATCGAGAATGGTCACGTAGCTGGGGATAGAACGCGCGCTGCTCGCCGAGGCGCTCAGGCTCACCGAGCGCGTCAGGTTCACCAGGCTGTCATTCGCCACCGAGAAGCTGAAGCTGGCCTGTTTCTGGCCCGCGGGGACAACCACCGAAGCCGGCACCACGAGTTGGTCCGCGGGTGACGCCACGAGGGTCAGGGTGAGGTCGTTCGTTGGCGCGAACGCCAGCAGCACGGATCCCACGTGCGGACCGCTGCCTTCGGCCAGGCGCGCGGGGATCTCCAACACCGCGCGCTGGTCGTCCTCGGCCGTGACCTGCACGTCGTCAATGGCGATGCCGTCCAGCGGAGCAGAGGCGTTGTCGTACTGCGAGAACCGAATGCGAACATCTGGCCCTCCCCAGGGCGGGTCGTAGTAGTAGTAACCATAGTCGAGTCGGATGGAGTAGGAGTTCCACGTCGCGGACAAGTCCGTGAGGGTTTGCACACATCGCCAGTGTGCGCCGCCGTCCGTGCTAACGGAAATGCCATCGAAGGACGGAGGCTCAGGTGGCGCGGAATAGGATGAAGTCCAGTGCGGTTCGTCTCCCAGGCTCTTGGCTTTGAACGAGAGCATCACGTTCTTCTTGTGGGAAAGTTCAAGTCGGATGGTGCAAGCGGCGACCGAATACAGCGCGTCATTCACGCTGTCATCCAGCACCAAGTGGTGCTGCCCCGACGCGGGCTCGAACCCGGACGTGACGGTAACCCGACCGTCAACCGTCGTGGAAACCGACCAGGCCGGCCCGAGCGAGCCAGACTCAAAACCATCTTGGAAGACTGTCGCGCTCGACGCGAGCAGGGGGAAGCCAAGCAAGATGCATGATTGACACGCCGTGCGGAGGAGAATGTTCATAACCTGTGCCGGCAACGCTACCGAAGGCGTGTGGGCAGTCAAGCCGGATTTGACAAGCGCGGAAAGCACCGAAGCGCCTCACGCGCGCGTTGACGGTGTGGAGGAAGGCGACGGTTCACTGCCGGGGCACAGGTCACTTCCCCGGCAAAGCCCGCCGCCTGCGTCCGAGTTGATGAGCGACCGATCAGCGGTCGGATGCCGGTTACGCTCCACACGGCGACCTGGGCCGAGTGGAGCATGTTCCTTGCGGTCAGACCGCCCCGCCCAGCCTTGCCTTAGGGTGTGGGCGCCAGCTTGCTGCTATCCACCGGCGTGGGCGGCCCGCTGAGCCGCCAGCGTTCCCAATCCGCGAGCAACAATTGCTCGGGCAGAAAGCCGTTCGGCGCGGCGCGCAGCGGGAACCACGGCGGGATTTCGTGGCGAATCATGCTATCGAGGATGAAATTGCCCCAGCTTTTCTCGCCGGCCCGGACCCATTGCGACAGGAATTTGGCGTCCATGGTCTGGGGCGTGAGGTACAACGCGTTGATCGGCTTCTGCATGTCGCTGATGGCGAAGTATTCTGACTGGGCGTTGAGCGTCAACCAGACGCTTTGGCGATGGCCATACCACGCCACTGCCCACGGCACGTCGCTCATCATCAATTCATCCTCCTTGAAGTAGTTGGCCACCTGCTGGATGACCGGTGGATAGTAAGGCGGATAGGCCACGGTATTGGTTTTGGGCGGCAGGAAGACGAGCAGGATCGGCAGACAGACCAACAACCCGAACGCCCCCATGATCACATAGCGCAGAAACAGCAATGGCAATTCGAGTTGGTCGAGCAGGATGCAGAAGAAGCTCACGCCGTACACGACGATGATGGGCGCGAGGATCACGAGAAGGTTCTCCGAGTTGATTTCGGGCGACTCTTCCGTCAACTGCGTGCGGCCCAGCGCCTGCACAATCATCAGCACCGGGAGACAGAACAAGACGAAGTAGCGCAACCGCTGGAGAGCCGGACTGCGGAAGTTGACGAGCAAGCCGGCCAGAAAGAACCCGGGCACCCAACTGCCGCCGAACCGAGGCAATTCGTTTAGCAGAAGGCTCTTGAAATTGGCGAAGAACTTCGCCCAGTACGGGGACATGGGCGAGACGTTGATCGGGGTTTCGAACTGCGGCGACAGCGAGCGCTCCAGCCGGTTCTCGGGCCAGATGTAGGTCCCCTCCATAAGCGAATAGGTGGCCGTGCCGAACGGCATGCCACTCACCGAGACATTCCTTGCCACCCAAGGCGCGATGACCAAAACGAATGAAAGCAGGGCAACCAACCACAGCACGCCCCGGCGGGGGCCGGAGAAGAGGGCAAGATAGAGGATCACCGGTATGATGAACCAACCGAAGGCATACCGCGTCAGGCAGCCCACGCCCACAAGCACGCCGGCCAGCGCCGCCAGGCCGAAGAGCGCCCGGGGGCCCAGTTTCTGTTCGCGCGCGCCGCTTTCGATCAGGACCAAACACCACAACAGCCCGGCGAAAATCAAGATCACAAGCATGGTGGACAAGCCGGACACGGAGAATCGCCAGAGCAGTTCGTTGGCGAACAGGATGATCGTTGAGAGCCAGGCGACCGTGGAGTCAAACAACCGCCTCGTCAGGAAGAACAGCGCCACGAGCAGTCCGAAGAACAGCATTTCGTTCAGGAAAGCAATGGCGAACTCAGGCCGATACGAGGTGGACTTGTCCAGCACCTTGAAATCGAAGGGCTGCACTTTCAGGACAGCGGCCAGCAGCAGCGGGTAAACCGGCGGGTTGGAAATATCAGGGTGCATGGTGCGGATTTGCGCGTAGTCCGGAAGGCTGCCGGCGCCGGCGCCGCGCCCCGCCTTCTCGTTGACCCGCTTCACGAGGTACATGCTGAAGGGGCGAATAAAGAGCGTCTTGTAGCCTTTGCCTTCCGCCAGGTTGCGGGCCAGTTGCGCCTGGTCCATGGCCTCCTGGGTGGCCAGGTTCCGGTAGGCGCGCCAGTTGTAACCCCCGATGATTCCCACCACAACCAGCACCGCCAGTCCGATCCGTAGGTAACGCAGGCCGGCGCCCTCTTCGAGCTTGTGAATGAGGTCTTGTGAAAATGGCATAGTCAGTGTCCTTCCAGTTGGTAAAGATGCAGTTTGCGATGCAACGTCCGCCGGCTCATGCCGATCTTCTTCGCGGCGAGGGTGCGGTT
Source organism: uncultured Verrucomicrobiota bacterium (assembly GCA_964371005.1). Lineage (GTDB taxonomy): Bacteria > Verrucomicrobiota > Verrucomicrobiia > Limisphaerales > MWDV01 > MWDV01. Next base: position 8,588 of record CAYJNU010000236.1, read on the forward strand.
GCCCGCAGTCTCCTTCAAAGCCCGAATGAGCAGTTGTTTCTCGGCGTCCTTCACCGTGAGGTCGGGGCGGGCAAGAATCTTCTGCGGGTCGCCGCCGGCGGGAACGCCGCCGCGCACCGAGGGCGGCAGGTCGCGCGCGGAGACCCTCTCCCCGCGACACAGAACCACCGCATGTTCAATCGCCGTGCGCAATTCCCGAACATTGCCGGGCCAGGCGTGATGAATCAAGGCTTCCATTGCGTCCACCGTGAAATCCAGCACCGCTTTTTCGTTCTCCGCGGCGAATTCGCGCAGAAAACGGTGGGCCAGCAAGGGGACGTCCACCGCCCGCTCGCGCAACGGCGGCAGATGAATCTCCACGACCCGGAGCCGGAAGAACAGGTCCTCGCGGAAGCTGCCCGCCTTGACCTGTGCCTCCAGATCCCGATTCGTGGCGGCCACCAGGCGCACGTCCGCAGTCTGCGTTTTGTTCGAGCCCACGCGCTCGAAGGTGCGTTCGCCCAGAAAGCGCAGCAGCTTGATTTGGAGCGCGGCATCAATCTCGCCGATCTCGTCCAGGAACAGCGTGCCGCCTTGCGCCTGTTCAAAGCGTCCGATGCGTCGCTCATGTGCGCCGGTGAATGCGCCCTTCTCGTGGCCAAACAACTCGCTTTCGAGCAGCGTGGCGGTCAAGGCCGCACAATGCACCGTGACCATGGGCTGGTTGGCGCGCGGGCTGAGCTGGTGAATGGCCTTCGCCACGACTTCCTTGCCCGTGCCGCTTTCGCCGAGCAGCAAGATCGAGGCGCGCGAGGGTGCGACCTGGCGCACGACGTCGAATACCTCCTGCATGGCCGGCGATTCGCCCACGAGGTGTTCCAGCCCGTATTTGGTGTCCAGTTGTTGATGCAGCGCGACGTTTTCCACTTCGAGCGTGCGCTGGCGCAGCGCGCGGGCGATGCGCATCTCCAACTCGTCAATCTGCAAGCGGCCTTTGGCGATGTAATCGTCCGCCCCGCGTTTCATGGCCTCGACCGCAAGTTCCTCCGAGCCGTAGGCGGTCATCAGCATGCAGACCGGCGGTTTCGTGAGCGACTTGGCGCGGGCGATGAGCTTCATACCGTCTTCGTTCGGCAGGCGAAAATCCGTGAGCACCACATCGAAATGTTCGCGTTCGAGCAATTCGGTGGCGGCGCGGGCATCCTCCGCCACGTAAACGTCGAAACGATCTTCAAGCGCGGCGCGCAGGCCCTCGCGCGTCGGTTTCTCGTCGTCCACAATCAACAAGGTGGGTTTGTTCATGAGGTAAAAGAGGGGGCAAATCCGAAATCCGAAATCCGGCCCGCCGGCGTTCGGATCGGCTGCGACCGGGGGGACGGTCGTTGCGCTCCACCTGAATGGCTAGGGCGCAGCTTCATCAATCGGGTGACGGCGCCTCCAACAACCGTGGCTTCGGTTCGTGCAGCGGCAACCAGATGCGGAAGGTCGTGCCGCGCCCCAGATGGCTTTCCACCTCGACCCGCCCGTTGTGCGCGCGGATGATGCGCTGCACGATCATCAGGCCCAGGCCCGAACCTTTCTTTTTGGTCGTGTAGAACGGCTCGAAGATGCGGTTGATTTGTTCTTGCGGGATTCCGCCGCCGGTATCGCTGACGCTGGCCCAAGTGCCGTCCGCCCCCTCACCGGTCTGGAGGGTGAGCGCGCCGCCCTTGGTCATGGCCTGCATGGCGTTCTTGATGAGGTTGACCAGGACCTGCTGAATCTGGGTGGGATCAAGCGGCGCGAGCGGCAATTGCCGCCCGAGCCGCGTCTTTACGGTGATCTCTCGGTTCTCCAGCTCCGGGTGCAACAGCTCCAGCGTCTTCAACACAACTTCATTGAGCGAGGTCAGCCGCAATTGTGGTGGCACGGGGCGGAGCGCCTGCAGGAATTGTGTGATGATGTAGTCGAGCCGGTTGATCTCGCCCTTGGCCACGCCGAGGTACTGCTCCAGCTTGCGCGCAATGGTCTGAGTGGACTCGCCGCCTGAGACCCACGGCGCCCGCGGGCGTCGGGAGATCGGGGTGACGGCGGGCCGGGGAGTAGAAACCGCCTTCAGCTTGTTTACCTCCCGTTCCATGAGCTGCAGGTGAATATGGAGCGCGTTGAGTGGGTTGCCGATCTCGTGCGCGACGCTCGCGGCCAGCAGCGTCAACGCCTGCACGCGCTCGCTTTCAATCGCTTCAAAGGTCTTCTGCCGGGCCTCGGTGGCGTCATGGAAGATGAGTGCCACGCCACTGCTGCCCGCAGCTTCGCCGTCGAGCGGCGCGGAATAGAGTCGCAGGAAACGCGGGCGCGGGTAGTGAACTTCGACCTCAAGCCGGACCACGTGATCGCCGCCCGCCGCATCAAACCGCGCGATGCGCTCCCAATCCAGCTCAGGCAGACAATCCTTGATGGACTGGCCTTCGACGCTCGGCTGCAGGCCGATGAGCCGGGTGACCGCCTGGTTGAAGTAAAGGATGCGCCCGTGCTCATCGGCAACCAGGACGCCGTCTTCGATGGTGTCGAAAAGCGTTTCGAGGAAGCTCCGCTCGCGGGCGAGGCGCTGCACGACCGTTTGCAGGCCCTCCGCGTCGAGCCGGCCGATGCGGCCCAGGACCTTGTCCAAGAAGCTGGATTTCGGCGTGGCCATCAGCAATGCGGCCGGCCGCGGGCGGTAGCCAAAGTGAAGGCAGGCAGCACCACACGGTGCCTGCCCTCGAGTCCCGTGCGTTGGATGGGGCTGTCCGGGTTGACTAGAACCATTTCTTCCTCTTGAAGTACCACCACGTCAGCGCGGTGGAGAGGGCCATCGCCACCAGCGCCACCCAGTAACCGTGTGACAGCTCGGGCATGTTGTGGAAGTTCATGCCGTACCAGGTGCCAATCATCATCAGCGGCGTCGTGATGACCGTGATGAGCGTGAGGAGCTTCACGACTTCCGCCGTCTGGTTCGACGACATGTTGAGGTAAACCTGCAACGTGCCGGTCAGCGAGTCCGCATACATCTGCGCCAGCCCGGAAATACGAAAGAGGGCGTCATGCACGTCCCGATAGTACGGCACCAGGTGAGCGCGGATGAGCTTGAATTCGCCGCGGGCGAAGCGGGCCAGCACTTCGCGTTGCGGACCGATGATCTGCCGCAGGTGCAGAACCTCTTTCTTGATCTGGAGAATCTTGTTGAGCGTCTCCTTGGTCGGCTCCTGCATGACCAGTTGCTCGAGATCGGCGATTTCCAGCGACAACTCTTCCAGCGCCGGTTTGTAGTTGTCCACGATGGCGTCCAGCAGGTTGTAGGCGACACGATCCGGCGCGCGCGCGATGCCGCCCGCACCTTTGACCGCGCGATCCTCAGTCATTTGCACGCTCCGGATCGGACCTTCGTGGTAGGTCACCAAGTAGTTCTTGCCGAGGAAGAAGTTCAACTCTTTCGTGGCGAAAACGCCGTCCTTGCGGCTGTAATCCACCGCATGGATGACCATGAAAAGATACGGCGCAAACCGGTCCTCTTCGCGCGGTTGGTACTCCTCAACCTTGGGCGCCTCGCTCACCATGACGCAGTCCTCAATGGACAATGGGTGGAAGTGGAACACGTCTTCCAGAACGTACTTGGCTTCCTCCGGCTTCGGGTCATCCAGGTCCACCCAGAGAAAGAGGTTGGTGTCGCTCAACAGCGTGGGCATCAGGAACATCTCGATGTCCTGGCTGTGCAGGCG
>CAYJNU010000237.1:0-11246 GCA_964371005.1 uncultured Verrucomicrobiota bacterium
ACATGTCGTCCACGGACTTGATGCCGCCGCCGACGGTGAGCGGCATGAAGCATTGATCCGCTGCGCGCCCGATCACGTCCACCATCGTGGCGCGACCGTGCGCGCTGGCGGTGATGTCGAAGAATACCATCTCGTCCGCGCCCTGCTCGTTGTAGCGGAGCGCCAGTTCGACGGGATCTCCCACGTTGCGCAGTTCGCCCGCTTCGGCGCGCCCGAATTGCACGCCGCGGGTGACTTTGCCGTCGTGAACGTCGAGACACGGAATGACACGTTTTGCCAGCATCGGAGGTATTCAACGGCTTTGGCGGCGCGGAGGCAATAGCGGATGGAGTCGTTTCGGCCGACGCGCGCCAGCGCACTTCCGGCGTCACGCCGGAAATTCACTCTTCTCCCACATCCGAGGAAAGCATGGTGCTGCGGGCAAGATGCCCGCAGCACGCTGCAACAGGCGGGAGGCTTTTGCCTTTAGTCTCATGCACGGGTCTGTCAGATTCCCGGCGATGGATCACGACGAAGCGGAAATCATCGCCGCGGTGTTGCGAGGCGAGACGGCCCGGTTCGAGTCGTTGATCCAGAAGTATTCTCCGCGCGTGTTTGCCACCGCCCGGCGTTATGCCCGGCGTGAGAACGAGGTGGAGGACATCGCGCAGGAGGTTTGGATCAAGGCCTTCCAAAAGCTCGGCAGTTACCGCGGCGACGCGCCATTCGAGCACTGGCTCATGCGAATGACCGTGCGGACCTGCTATGATTTCCTCCGGGCCCACCAGCGCAACCGGGAGGCCACTTTCACCGACCTGACCGAACCGGAGAACGACTGGTTGGAGCGCTACGCCACCGCGCCCGAGTCCGCCAGCGAACACGCAGACGCCGCCAGGCAACTGATCGAACGCCTGTTGGCACAGCTCTCTCCGCCGGCTCGGCTGGTCATCACGCTGTTGGAGATCGAGGATCGTTCCGTGAAGGAAATCGCGGCGCTAACCGGGTGGTCCGTACCTTTGGTCAAAGTGCGGGCATTCCGCGCCCGGGCCGAGATGCGCAAGCTGCTTGCCCGGATGACCAAAGACAAGTACCTGTAACCGCGCCGAACGAAATGGCGTCCAAAAATGAGCGAGTCATGAACCTGAGCAACCTGCAACAAAAGCTCCTTGCCGCCGCCCGCGCCCACCCGCCGGGCGACGCTGTCCCGTATGCGTTCGAGAAGCGCATCCTGGCGCATCTCACGGATCGCCCGGTGGCCGATCATACAGCATTGTGGGTGCGTGGACTTTGGCGGGCGGCCGCTTCCTGTGCCTCGATCTGTTTGCTGCTCGGCGTCTGGACTTTGCTAAGCCCCCCGAGCACGGGTTCGGGTGAGGAGTTTGCTCAGCAAATCGAGAATGTGGTGTTCGCCGCCGTGGACCAGGACGCCGACAGCACATGGTAAACTCCTGGAAGATCATCCTGGCAACGATCGTGATCTTCGGTGCGGGTGTGATCACCGGAGGCCTGCTCGTGCATCACGCCACCCGCTCCAAAGGCAAACAACAGCGCGCCGTCACGGCCGTCCTGCGCCCGCAGCAGTTGACTCCGCCGTTCCGCGAACTCCCCCGCCGGCCCGCCAACGAATTGCAGCCCAACCTGGAACAGCGGCGCATGGAGTTCATCCTAAACGTCGCCCGCGAACTCAAGCTGTCATCGGAGCAACGCGAGCGCATCGAACGCGTCGTCCGCGAAAGCCAGGAACGCACCCGAAAGCTCTGGGAACAGGTCGGGCCGCAAATGCGCAAAGAACTCGCCGAGGTACGGGAGCAGATCCGCGAAGTGTTGACCCCACAGCAGTGTAAGCGGTTCGAGGAATTGATGAAGCGTCAGCAAACACGCCGCGCGGAGGAACCTCCCGCAACCGGACGCGAGAAGCGCGACGGCCGGCGCGTCAATCCACCCCACGGGCCGGCACTGCCCGAAGGAGCGCCACAACCTCTTCCACCCCCAGCAGGGGGATGAGAACCCGGTCGAGCCACCCGCCGCCGTTGTCCGAATCTAAACCCAAGAGGGTGAACGGCAGCGTCGGTTCAACATGCTTGGTCTGTTCGAGCACTGGCCAAAGAGTTGAACCTGGATTTGCTCCCCCGGCCCCAAGCCGAGTACAACGTGCGTTCGGGCCGGGCATTTGCGGAGCAGTTCGTTACCGGAACACCAACTGCCTGCGGCCATCGTGACCGAAGCTGGCGAGTCGGGCATTTCCGCCCGTACCGCCGATCATTGCCTCCAACAGTTGGCGGATCGAGGAATGATTGCCTCTGGTGGAAGACGTTACTGGAGGGATGAATAATGAACCCAAGCCGTCTTGCCACGTTGCTACATCCTTCAGCCCCGGACTGGGCTGCGTTGTCGGCGCTCACGGTTCGGTGAGACATCCAGACAGGACTCACCGCCAAATGAAGCGGGCGTCCCGCCAGCGTTCGGACCTGCTACGCTTGGGGGACCAATCGCACTCCGGTTGCATTGCTGCGGCCGAGGCGCGGACACGGCGAGACGCGCAACCTTCAATCTGCTGCCTGGAACCCGACCGCCGCACGCGCCGCCAAACGTTCCAGCCAGAGCGCCGCGTTGCTTTTCGCTTCATCCGGCGAGGTCAGATCCGTTAGCGCGTGAAGCTGCTTGAAACGCCGGGTCAATTGCGGAGAACGCGTGATCACTCCCGCCAGACCGAGACACGGAATGGTGCGCTTGCGACACAACTCCGCGATCTCGCCGGTCGCTTTGCCCATGAGCGTTGAGCGGTCCATCGCCCCTTCGCCGGTGATGACGGCATCCGCCCGCGCCAGTCGCCGCGCCAGGCTGCCGTGCCGCGCGATCAGGTCAAAGCCGGGGGCCAACCGCGCGCCCAGGAACAGCGCCAGACCGAAGCCCAACCCTCCCGCCGCTCCAGCGCCAGCTTGACTGGCGAAATCTCGCCCGCTGAATGCGTGCGCGATTCTCGCCAACTGGCGCAGACCGCCCTCCGCCTTCGCAGAATCCTCCGGGCGAATTCCCTTCTGGGGGCCGTAAACCCGCGTGGCGCCGTGCGTACCGAGCAACGGATTCCGCACATCCACGGCCACGGTGAGGTTTTTGAAAAGCCGTCGCCGCTCCGGCGGAATGATGCCAACGAGGGTGTCCAGGTGAGTCCAACTTTCCAGCGCTTGCCCACTCCCGTCGAGGAAACGCCAGCCCAGTGACCGCGCCAACCCGAATCCGCCATCATTGGTGGCGCTGCCGCCGATCCCGACGAGGCAGCGTTCCGCGCCGCGTTTTGCTGCCCTGCGCAGCACGGCGCCCAGTCCGAACGTGTCGAGCGCGAACGGATGGAATTTGCCTGGTGGCAACATGGCGAGTCCGATGACGCGCGTGGATTCGATGATGGCGGTCTTGGTTTTCGCCTCCCACCACCAGCGCACTGCACAGGGTTCATGCGCGGCATTCACCGTCCTGGCGCTTTGCGCCTGCGCCCCGAGCAGTTCCCCCAAGACCTCGCCGAAACCATCGCCGCCGTCGCTGGTGGGCAGCAAATCGAGCGAGTCGGCAGGGCGCGCCCGGCGCCAGCCGCGGGCGATGGCCTGGGCGGCGGCGCTGGCAGAGAGCGTGCCTTTGAACTTGTCGGGGGCGATCAAAACGCGGATCGGCATGGTGAAGTTATCCGCGCGACGCAGTGGGCGTGCAACCGCAAAGTGTTTCAGCGAGATCCGGCAGATCGGTTCGCGCTTCACTGTGGCATTCCGTGAGTTGCAAACCTGCGAAGCTGTGGCAGCGTTAGCGCGCATTCAACGAAACACAGCGAAACGATCTATGCAGACCCCAACGATCATTGCGTATTTGAAGCCTTACTGCGGCTGGAGCAACGGCGTACGCGCCGCGCTTCGCAAGTACGACCTGCCCTATGAGACCCGTGACATCATTGCCGATTCCACTCACCGAGCCGAGATGGTGGCGAAGAGCGGCCAATCGCTCAGCCCGGTGGTGGAAATCAATGGCCATATTCTGGCGGACGTGAGCGGTGAAGAGGTCGAAGCCTACCTCCTGGCACAAGGCCTGGTGCAGCCGAACGATCGCGTGCCGGAAGTACCGCTGGGGCAGCCCTGTGTTCACTGAAACGCAGCGGCTCCGGGGTGGTACTCGGCCCGGCGAAAGACTTCCAGTTCCTGGTTGGGCATCGAGAGGAAACCGCGTTTCCAATCAGTCCCCAGCAACGCCCTCCGTTGCGGCGACAGCCGCGCGCCGGTGGACACCCAATTGCCGCCGACCGTGTTCGTGACCTCGGGCAGATTGCCCGGTGCGATCACCAGCACGGTCAGCCGCTGCTTTTCCTCGTCGAGCATGGCAGGCAGGTAGAACGGCATGAAGGTCCGCGCGGCCACGGGTTTCGCGGCGTAATAGGCCTCGTGATCGCCGTAAAGCCAATCGCTCGCGGTCACGTTCTGTCGGACAAACGAGGTGACCAGCGTATAGTCGCGATCTCGCCTGTCATAGACAGCGACCGCGAGGTGCAACCCAACGCCGATGCCGACTGTGGTTGCCAACGCACCGCCGGCCGCCCACCGCAGCACCCGTGGAAGTGGGTTGCTGGAAAGTGTGGCACACACGCACAGGCAAAGTGGCGCGTAAGTCATCCAGCCGTAGTAGGTGGGGAACTTGCCGCCGATCACCAACGCCAGTGACAGGGCAACGGAGTACACCAAACCGAACACCAGCGGCGAACGCCAGCCCAGCCGGCGTCGCGTGAGCAGATACACCGTCAACAGCACTGCCAGACCGAACACCGGCCAGAAACTGAAATCTTTCGGGAGCAAGTTGCTGTGATGAAATTGGCCACTAAACAACATCCCAAAGAAGCCCACGCTGGTATGCTGCCGGATGCTGCGCAGGAATGGCTCCCACACGCCGTGGGATTGGTAGAACAGCACCAGCGAACCCAATCCCACCGCCGAGCCCAGTCCTGCCGCCGCCAGTTGTGGAAGCAGACGCCAGCCGGCGAACAGCAGCAGCAGCACTCCACCCACACCCAACAAGGGCAGCAGTTGCAGCCCTACCCACGGCGCCGCCAGACCCAACACTGCAAAACCTCCGATTCGCTGCCACGGCTTGAGCAGCGATTGCGCGTAGAACAAAGCCGCGACCACCAACATCGCCAGCGCGTCGGGCCGCCCGCTGCGGTAGGCGAAGACCACGGCGTAACCGCCGAGCAGCAGCACGAGGAACATCAGCCGGGCGCGCGCCGTGGCGATGAGATTCAAACGAACGCAGGCCCGCCAAGTCAGGAGACAAGCCGCAACGACATACACGAAGTTCAACGACCGCACAGCGGTGATGGAGAATCCGAACACTCTCAGCCACAGATAGAGCAGCGCCGAATGCAGCGGGACGTTGCCTGCCCAAAACTCAGCCGAGGTCTGCGCGTACCAGGCACTCGACGTAAAACCGTGGCCGAGCAGCAGGTTCACCGCAGGGTCGGAATACATCACCTCGTCAATCCACACGAACGGGTAGCGCGCCGCGGTCAGCAGGTGGAATGCGAAGAACGCGGCGAGCAGCAGGCTTACTTGCCAGCACTCTGCCCGGGTGAGCGGGGCGAACGTCGGCTGCGGCTGGGGCTGTGAATTCATCGTCGCGCGGAGTTGGTAGCCGACGGGTTCGGAATTGACAATAAGATTGCCAGCCCGGGCCGCATGAACCAGTTTTCTGGTGATGAGAGTCATCAGTTCCATTTCGGCGATGCAACGTGGCACCCGGCGGTGGCAACGCGGTGGCGCGCGCATCGGCTTCGTGCCGACGATGGGCTATCTGCACGACGGCCACATGAGTCTTGTGCGCGAGGCGCGGCGGCGCGTGGGCCGGGCCGGCAAGGTCGTCGTCAGCATCTACGTCAACCCAACGCAGTTCGGGCCGACGGAAGATTTGTCCCGCTACCCACGCGACCTGAAACGCGACCTCCAGCTCTGCCGCGCGGCAGGCGTGGATGTGGTCTTCACACCCAACGACGCGGAGATGTACCCCGGCAAATCGGAGGGCCGCTTCAGCACTTATGTTGTCGAGGAAACGCTCGCGCAAGTCATGGAAGGCGCTTCACGCCCTGCGCACTTCCGCGGCGTGGCAACGGTGGTGGCGAAGTTGTTCAACATCGTGCTGCCAGACGTGGCGGTCTTCGGCGCCAAGGACTGGCAACAGGCGGCCATCATCCGGCGCATGGTTTCCGACCTGAACTTCCCGGTGAAGATCATCGTCGCGCCGACGGTGCGCGAGCCGGATGGCCTGGCGATGAGTTCGCGGAACAAATACCTTGATGCCGAACAACGCCAGCAAGCCACAGTTCTTAGCCGCGCCATCGAGTTGGCGCGGGCCAGGGTTGGCAAGACGCCGGTTTCGGCCGCGCGACTGAAGGCGGAACTGGCCAAGCTCATCGCTACCGCACCGCAGGCGAAGCTTGATTACGTGGAGTTCTTCGATCCGGAAACGCTGACGCCGACGGTGGAGGTTTCGCGCGGCTCACACCTGGCCTTGGCGGTGTTCATCGGCAAGACCCGCTTGATTGACAACGGGCGGCTCTAGTTTTCAGCCGAAGCTGGAGGAATGCATGAAATTCAAGCTCCAAAACCTGGTCGAGTTTGACAGGCGACCTGCAATTTCAGAGCGGATTGCGGGATTCGTCGTGGCTTCTGGCCCCGAATTCATTCTCCTGCATCGGTTGGACTGGAATACGTTTATGCTCGACGGGTATTGCGCCATAAGATCACGGGACGCTCGTCGCCACCGGGTGTTAAATCCGGTCGGGAGTTGGCAGGCAAGGGCGCTGAAGGCGAAGAGGATGAAACCGACTCCGTTGGCGAACGTTTCTATCAACTCGTTGCCCAACTTGCTGACTTCTGCTTGCTCCGCGTTTCCCCTGATCAACATTCAAACTGAGCTGCGAGACGACGAGCTTTGTTACATCGGTCGGCTGAAGAAGCTCAGTGCCGAAACGTTTACTTTTTTTGATCTGGATTTCCGCGCTCGATGGACGGGCGTTCGCCGTTTCAAATATGCCGACATTACGCGGGTAGAATTTGGAAGTGGTTACGAAAACGCTTTGGCGTTATCGGCCGGCAGAGGTTCAGAAAGCGCGGAGTAAAACATGAAACAATTCGACTATCTCGTTCTCGGCAGCGGCATCGCGGGGCTGTTCTTCGCGCTGAAGGCGGCGCCGCGCGGGCGCGTGGCCATCGTCACGAAGAAGGACCGCGCGGAATCAAACACGAACTACGCCCAAGGCGGCATCGCGGCCGTCACGAGCAAGGAAGATTCCTTCGAGCTGCACCTGCGCGATACGCTGACCGCGGGCGCGGGGCTCTGCAAGGAAGCGGTGGTCCGGCAAATCGTTGAGGAAGGACCCGCGCGCATCGCAGAACTCATCGAACTGGGCACGCACTTCTCCGAGCGCGAAGCGCCGGACGAAGATGGCGGGCGGCAACTCGACCTCGGCAAGGAAGGCGGGCACTCCAAACGCCGGATTCTGCACGCCAAGGACGTGACGGGGCGCGAGATCGAACGGGCGCTGCTCAACGCCGCGGCGCAGCAGCCGAACATCACGATCTTCGAGAACCACTTGGCTATTGACCTCATCACGAGCCAGAAGCTTGGTTATGTGGGCGAGAACCGCTGCCTCGGCGCTTACGTCTTCGACAAACAGACCGGAAGCGTCGAAACCTTCGCTGCGCCCCTCACCCTGTTGGCCACCGGCGGTTGCGGAAAGGTCTATCTCTACACCACCAACCCGGATATCGCGACCGGCGACGGCGTGGCCATGGCCTATCGCGCCGGGGCGGCCGTGGCGAACATGGAGTTCGTCCAGTTTCACCCGACGTGCCTTTACCATCCGAAGGCGAAGTCGTTTCTCATCAGCGAAGCCGTGCGCGGGGAAGGTGCAGTGCTGAGGAGCATCGGCGGTGTGGAATTCATGGATGCGGCGCATCCGTTGAAATCCCTGGCGCCGCGCGACATCGTGGCCCGGGCGATTGACAGCGAGATGAAGAAGAGCGGCGCGGACCATGTCTGGTTGGACATCACGCACAAGCCCGCTCGGTTCATCATTGAGCGCTTCCCGAACATCTATCAAACGTGCCTCGGCTACGGCATCGATATCACGAAAGAACCGATCCCGGTGGTGCCGGCGGCGCACTACCAGTGCGGGGGCGTGGTGACGAACGTGGACGGCGAAACCGACATCCCCGGGCTCTATGGCGTGGGCGAGGTGTCCTGCACGGGACTGCACGGCGCGAACCGCCTGGCGAGCAATTCCCTCCTGGAGGCGGTCGTTTGCGCCCATCGTGCCGCGCAGCACATGGCGTCGAAGCCACTGCCGCCCGTAGAATTCAAGATCCCGGATTGGCAGTCCGGCAACGCCAGCAACGCCGATGAGATGGTCGTGGTCTCGCACAACTGGGACGAAATCCGCCGGCTCATGTGGGATTACGTGGGGATCGTGCGGACCACCAAACGTCTCCAGCGCGCGCAAGCCCGGTTGGCCAATCTCCAACAGGAAATCCACGAGTACTACTGGAACTTCATCGTGACGGCGGACCTGCTGGAATTGCGCAACATCGCGACGGTGGCGGAACTGATCGTGCAATGCGCGCTGATGCGACCCGAGAGCCGCGGCCTGCACTACACGCTCGATTACCTGAACCCGAATCCCGACTGGGCGCAGCGCGACACCGTCGTGCGTCGAACATAACGCCTCAGCCGAGCGGACGGCTCTGCCAGGGCTACGAACGCTCGTTTCAAGATTCGGTATCTTCGCGCCCCCAACCAGAGAGCCCAACCTCGTGGAAGCCGAAGGTAACACGCCGCTCTGGTTCGTCCACGTGCCCGGTGGCCCAATGCTCGAAATCTACGCCGTGGCGGGAGCCTCCCCTCAGCCTCACGACAACGGGCTGGTTGGCTTTCGCATTTGGCATTGCGTGTAGAATCCATTGATTCGGCGAAAGCTGAGCTGGAGCAACGCGGGCTGAAGTTCACTGACCCGGTTAAACCTGCGGCGGGCGGAGGGCACGTGCTGTTCTTCTCTGCCGCCGAGGGCAATCTGCTCCACCTCGTGGAGCGGCCAGCAGATTCAGTGTTGGGGGGAGCGTAAGCCGTTTGTCGGCGCGCTTGATGAACTGAATTCTTGCGAGTCTTTGTCTGCGATCTCGTGGAACTGCATGATCAATTCCGGTTTGACGGAGTGCGAATAGATGATTTGCCTGTCAACTGGGAATTCGACGCCAAATGGCCTGAGCACGATGTGCAAGATTGCCGTGAGGACATTTTTGCGAATCTCAGGGGCAACGTCCAGGCGGATTCCCCAAGTCCACAACGTGCCGTCGCTGGCGAGCGCGACACTCACGCTTCCTTCGGCGGCAACCGCGATCCAGTTTGTGCCCGAACCAACACGCACCGGCTTCTTACGATGCAAGGTCGTTTCGTCACCAAGCTCGCCGCTGCGGTTGACTCCCCATGCCCACAGCGTGCCGTCGTCTGCGATCGCAAGGCTATGCACGTTTCCGCCCGCGACAGCCGCCCAACGTCGTGCATCTTCGACTTCAATGAGACGGGGCGTCGCGTTCGTATCCCCCATCAAATGCGCGGCGTTGTCTCCCCAAATCCACCATGTCCCGTCGGTCTTGCTTCCGACGGTGTGATATTCGCCGGCAAAGACGGCCTGCCAGTTGGTTTCATCGCTGACGCGCGTGGGCTCGTGGTTGACTGACAGCGGATTCCTTCCCCACACCCACAATGTGCCGTCAGGTCGGATGCCTGCCGAGTGGAACGCGCCCACAGCAATGGCTTTCCATGCTCCGTCGCCAACCTGAGTCGGGATGTGACTGTTCTTCGTTGTTCCATCGCCCAGTTGACCTTCGTTGTTAAAGCCCCAAGTCCAGACCGTGCCGTCAGTCTTCTGTGCCAGAATGTGGCCCGCACCTGCAATCACCCGATTCCAGCTTGTTTCAGCGGTAAACTGGCGAGGCAAACACGGGTTGGGGGTATTTGTCCCTGCACCGAGCTCGCGTGCGCCCCAAACCCAGAGCGTACCGTTGGTCTTGGACGCGATCGTGAATCCACTACCTGTCGCCACACTCTGCCAATCCGCGTCTTGTCCGATTCGCCGCGGTGTCTGGATCATGTTGGTGGAATGGACGCCCAATTCGCCCAACTTGGATTCTCCCCAGCCCCAAAGACCCCCATCGGGAGCAAGCACCATCGCGCGACCCAAACCCACGATGACTTGCGGGCGAACATGCGCGCGACCGACCCCGGCCACTTTCACGCGCGGCGCGGCCGACCGTGGCGCGACTCTCGCCGTGAACCAGACCAAGTAGCTGAGGGTCGCGAGTGCGAGCAACACAAAGGCAACCACTGCGACATGGGAGCGAGGCTTCATCAATCTGGTGTGTTTCTGACTCTCAAGCGTCAGCAATTCCCTTCCAGATGAGCAGCAGCGCACTCGCGAACTCTTGTGGGCGCTCGGCCATCCAGCGCGTCACTTCCGGTGTCGCAAACCAGCCTCCGCATTCGATTTCTTCCGGCGGAAGCACGAACGGGCCTTCGTGGCAGGTGCGATAGACCCACACGAACTCCTGGTCTGTTGCCTCGCAGGCATCGAACTTGAACAGGCGCTCCGGCGGTCCGGCCAGCGTCACGCCGAGTTCTTCGCGCACCTCGCGCACGGCGCAGGCGTCGTAGTCTTCGCCGCTGTCCACGTGACCCGACGCTGACGAGTCCCAGACGCCGGGCTGGCGATCTTTCAGCAGTGAACGTTTCTGGAGGAAGATCTCACCCCGCGCGTTGAACACCAGCACATGTACCGCGCGATGCAGCAGGCCGCGCGCATGCACCACCCGACGCGGCTGGCGATCCACCACCTCGTCGCGCTCGTTGACGACATCGAAGATCTCTTCGGTCACTTGGAACGCTCCAGTACGACACCAAACACCTTTTGGGCCATCAGTTCGCCCGTGATCCATCCGCATCCTGCTCCGGCAGCCGCCAAGGCTGGCCAGACTGACGCCGCATCTCCCTTGAGGTAAAGCGTAAAGAAGCCCAGGCCCAAGCCCACCGCGAACACACCAAACCCGACAATCCATCTTCCCGACGACCAAGCCGGTTTGAATTCAGCCTCTCGACTGGCGACCCGCGTTAGAAAGCTGCCCATGCCCCGGGCGGCCCGCTCCACGCAACGTCCAAGCACGACTGCCAGAAAAGCGGCTCCCGTGACC
>CAYJNU010000237.1:11256-12273 GCA_964371005.1 uncultured Verrucomicrobiota bacterium
CAGCGCAGCTTCGTAACCGTTTGCGGCATGGAGCGCGGGCTGATCGCCGCCGAAGAAGGCGCCGAGCCCGCCCAAACTCAACAGGATCAAACTGGCTTTGCGAGAGATCATGTTGCCAGGGTTCCCGTCAAGTTCGCGAATTGCTCCAAGCTGAGTCTTTCCGCGCGCTCTTGTGCTGACAAGTGCATGGCGGCGAACGCGCGTTCGAGTTTCTCCGGAGGCCAGTCTTGTTTCAGCAACTTGAACATCATCTTCCGCCGCTGCGAGAACGCGCGCTTCACGATCTTCATGAAGGCTTCGTGGTGTCCTTCCGCAACAAGCGGTTGGGCGCGGCGCACCAAGACCACGCACGCCGAGTCCACGTCCGGTGCGGGGAAGAAGCAGCTCGCGGGAATCTTGAACCAGTCGCGCAGCTCGTAGTCCAGCCGGACCAGCAGCGTCAGCACGCCGTAATCCGCGTCACCGGCCTGGGCCATCAGGCGCTGGGCGACTTCCAATTGCAGCGTCGCCACCATCCGTTCCGGGCGTCGGGGCGACAATGCCAGCTCCACCAACATTGGCGAAGCCACGGAATACGGCAGGTTGGCAACGAGCTTCCAGTCGCTCCAGTCGCTCGCCTCGCGGCGCAAGAACTTCAGCGCGTCGTCGTGTAACAAGCGAAGCTTGGCGCGGTGCGCGCTGGCCAATCGTCCCTGCAACACCGCCACCAACCGCGCATCTTTCTCAATCGCCAAAACCTCGCCCGCCCGCGCCAGCAACACCTCCGTCAGCGGGCCCAAGCCCGGCCCGATTTCCAAAACCTTGTCCGTCGGCGTCAATTCCGCCGCGTCCATGATGCGTCGAATCTGGTTGCCGTCGTGGAGGAAGTTTTGCCCGAGGGATTTCGTGAGTTGAATCCCGCGCGCCCCCAGCACCTCACGCATCTCGGAGAGTCTCATGGGCAGGGAACCAGAACGCCGCCGGGCGAAGGAAGAGGGCTTCCAATCACGCGAAGCGTCTTGGAGTGGGGGCGCCCGC
>CAYJNU010000238.1:0-12250 GCA_964371005.1 uncultured Verrucomicrobiota bacterium
AAGTCGATCATTCCACATCAATTACAGAGAAACTCGTAACACCCTCTAATATGAAGACCAGACTGTTGTCCGCCCTTGTTGCCGCCACCTTGCTCCTCTCCGTCCGCCCGGCGGTTGTTGCCGCTGAACCCAGCGAAGCCGCCAAGGAACTCCAGGAACTCGTCGGTAAAGTCCGAACCAAGCTGAAGGCCGGCGATCCGACCGAGGAGAAACTGGCTGACGAGTTGAAGGAATTCGACGCGCTCCTGGCCAAGCACAAGGACGAGAAGACGGACGACGTAGCCCAGATTCTCCTGATGCAAGCCCAGTTGTATTCCGAGGTCCTGGACAACGAGGAAAAGGGCGATGCATTGCAGGCGCAACTGATGAAAGATTTTCCGGACAGCAAGGCCGCCGCAATGCTCAAGAAACAGGAAGCGGCGAAGAAGATTCAGCGCAGCCTCGCCGAAGGCACCAAGTTCCCCGACTTCGATGAAAAAGATCTGGCGGGCAAACCGTTCAGCCTGGCCGCCTACAAAGGCAAAATCGTGCTCGTGGACTTTTGGGCGACCTGGTGCGGGCCCTGCGTGGGCGAGTTGCCCAACGTGCTGGCGGCCTATGAAAAGCACCACGCCGCCGGCTTCGAGATCGCTGGCATCAGCCTGGACAGCGACAAAGACAAGCTGGAGAAATTCATCGAGACGAAGAAGATGCCCTGGCAGCAGTATTTTGACGGTAAAGGCTGGCAGAACAAACTGGCCGGCCAGTATGGGGTGAACAGCATTCCAGCCACGTATCTTCTGGACGGCGAAGGCAAGATCATCGCCAAGAACCTGCGTGGCGAAGCGCTCGAAGCAGCAGTCGCCAAGGCGCTGGCAAAATAATATCTCCCCCGGGATTGACTCGCCCACGGCTCACGGACCGCAGGTTTCTTCTGCGGCCATTCACGTCCCGCCTCTCCGAGGCTTTAGGAACGGCGCCGGTGTCAAGGTGCGCCGCTAAGTTCCGACAGGTGTTGCCGGGCGGTTCAGGGGTTGCACTAGTTCACCCGCCCGGTATGATGCAGGGGACAACTTGATGAAGACATTCGCCGAACTCGGTTTTCCTGGACGCCTGGTCGCCGTGGAGGGGCTCGATGGCTCGGGCAAGTCCACCCAGATCTACCTCCTCAAGCGTTGGCTCGAAGCGCAGAAACTCAAGGTCTTCTTCAGCGAGTGGAACTCCTCCGAGTTGGTGAAGAGCGCCACAAGCAAGGGCAAGAAACAGGAACTCCTCACCCCCACCACGTTCAGCCTCATTCACGCCACGGATTTTGCGGATCGCTACGAGCGTCAACTCGTGCCGTTGCTCCGTGCGGGCTATCTCGTGTTGTGCGACCGCTACGTCTTCACTGCGTTCGGGCGCGACACCGTCCGCGGTTGTCCGCCGCCCTGGGTGCGGGACATTTACAGCTTCGCTGCGCAACCGGACCTGACGTTCTTCTTCAAGGCGAATCTTGAAGTCTCGCTGTCGCGAATTCTCGATGGCCGCCCGCAGCTCAAGTATTTCGAAGCGGGCATGGATATGCGGCTGTCCACCGATCCGTACGAGAGCTTCCGCATTTTCCAGGGCCGCATCCTGGAGCAATACCTGGCGATGAGCACTGAGTTTGGTTTTCTTCTCATTGATGCCAACCAAACCATTGAGGCGCAGCAAAACACCGTGCGTTCGCTGGTCGCCGGCAAACTCGACCTGCCCTCGTTCGCACGCCGCAAGCCCGGACGCGAACCGAGTGTCTCTGCCAAAGCCCGTTGATTTACGCCATGCCCATCACCTCCCAAAAGTCCCGCGCCCGCAACACGCCCCGGGTCATCGTGCCCCAGAAGAACCCGCGCCGCTTTTACGGTCACGGCATCCCCGGCGTGGACGTCAGCAAGCTGGCCGGGCTCCTGATCGTGGTAGAAGGTGCCGACGGATCAGGCCGTTCGACCCAGATCAAGATGCTGATCGAATGGCTGGAAAGCTGCGGCCACTCGACGGTGCAGGTTGGCCTGAAGCGTTCCACGCTCGTCAGCGAAGAACTGGACCGCGCCCAGCACGGAAACATCCTCAGCCGCACCACGCTGAGTTTGTTTTACGCCACCGACTTCGCCGACCAGATGGAGAACATGATTTTGCCGGCGTTGCGCGCGGGGCAGATGGTGCTGGCGGATCGTTACATTTACACGCTGATGGCGCGGGACCTGGTGCGCGGCATGGATGAGGAGTGGTTGAAGAACCTCTACGGCCTGGCGCTCGTGCCGGACGCGGTGTTCTACCTGAACGTGGCGCCCGAGGAACTGGTGCAACGGGCGCTGGCAAAGTATTCCTCGTTGGACTACTGGGAAAGCGGCATGGACCTGGGCCTCGCGCGCAACATGTTCGACAGCTTCCTGAAATACCAGGCGCTGGTCGCGTCCCAGTTCAGACACCTTCAGCGCACCTACGGCTTTCAAATCATTGACGGGCACCGTTCCGTCGAAGCGATCAACGCCGAATTGCAGAAGAAGATCGAGGCGGTGCTTACCGGAAACCACCAACACTGACCCAACCTATGGCCGACCAAGCGAGAGAGTACTTCCTGGGCGTGGACCTCGGCGGGACGAAAATCCTGACCGGCGTGTTCGACGCAAAACTTGATCTGAAAGGCACTGCCAAAGTCAGCACCAAAGCCAATCGCGGTGTGGACGCCGTCATCGGGCGCATCGCCCGCTGCGTCAAGGAAGCCGTGGACGAGTGCGACTTGAGTCTGGCGCAGATTCGCGGCATTGGCATCGGCGCGCCCGGCGCGGTGGACACGGATACCGGCCGCGTCATCTTCGCGCCGAATCTACCCGACTGGAAAGATATCCCACTCAAGAAAGCCCTCGAAAAGGAACTGGAAGTCCCGGTGTTCCTCGGCAACGACTGCAACGTCTGCACGCTGGGCGTTTATGAAAAGGAATTCAAGTCCAAGCCGAAGAGCCTGATCGGCATCTTCGTCGGCACAGGGATTGGCGGCGGGCTGATCGTGAACGGCGCGCTCTACTGCGGCCACAACCTGACGGCCGGCGAGATCGGCCACATGGTCATCGAGGTGAACGGCCCGAAATGCGGCTGTGGCAACCGCGGTTGCTACGAGGCGCTGGGCAGCCGCACCGCCATCTTCCGCAAGATTGAAGCGGCGGTGAAGGACGGCCAGAAAACCATACTCACCGATATGCTGGGCGACGATCTGAAGGACATGCGAAGCGGGGACATCCGGAAAGCCGTCCGCCGCGGCGACAAGTTTGTCGAGAAAGTCGTGGAGGAAGCTGCCGAGTACACCGGCATCGCGGTGGCCAACCTGATCAACATCTTCAACCCGGAAATCGTCGTGATCGGCGGCGGCGTCATCGAGGCGCTGGGCGACGAAATGATGCCCACGATCGTGAAGACCGCCAAGAATCACGTCATGCCCGGCACCATGGGCAACATCGAGATCAAAGCGTCGAAGTTGGGCGACGAGGCGGGGATCACCGGCGGCGCCGTGCTGGCCAAACGCGGGACGGCCTGAGCTGCGGTTTGCCGCACCGGGATGATCAGGGGCGTGGCCAATCCCGCAATTCCGCAGCCGACAATCCCGCAGCCGAAGCTTGCCTGTCGCCCGGCTCGCTGCTTACCCTGCGGCCCGAGCAGTCACATGGATCGTGGGCGCGACTGCTCGAACGCGTGTTATCCATCTTCAAGCCGAAGCAAAAAAAGCCGCATCA
The DNA here is from genome assembly GCA_964371005.1 of uncultured Verrucomicrobiota bacterium. Classification (GTDB taxonomy): domain Bacteria; phylum Verrucomicrobiota; class Verrucomicrobiia; order Limisphaerales; family MWDV01; genus MWDV01. The sequence goes on from CAYJNU010000238.1 coordinate 3,729, forward strand.
GCGCTTCTACCTGCTGCCAGGCATGGGCGGGCGGGCTTACCACCGCAAGCAACGACGCATTCGCACCGCCGCAATCATCGTGGGTGTGCTCGTCTCCGCGGCGCTGGCGCTCGGGATGTACTATCTGAACACCCGCTTGGGGAACTAGGTTCGGTGGCGCTTCGCGATCAGACAAAGAGGCTTGTGCGGCGCAGGTTTACGGCGTCAATCAATCCTTGATCGGTCAACTTCAGCTCCGGAATGGGCGACAGGCTCAGGAAGGACAGCGTCATGAACGGCGCATCCAAGCCGCAACCCATCGCCCGCGCTGCCGCATTCAAGGCGTCCATCCGCCGAATCACTTCCTCCAGCGGCTGGTCTGAAACCAAACCGGCAATGGGCAAGCCGAGTTCCGCCTGTACCTGCCCATCGCTCACCACCACCTGTCCGCCCTGCAACCGCTCCAAAGCCGCAATCGCACACAGAATATCCGCGTCGTCCACCCCCACGACGACGACGTTGTGGGCGTCGTGCGCCACGGTCGAACCAAGCGCGCCGCGCTTCAGATTAAAGCCGCGGACGAAGCCCACCCCCACGTTGCCAGTGGCGCGATGGCGCTCGACCACGACCAGCTTGAGGATGTCGCGCTCGATGTCCGCCGAAACCTTGCCCGCGGTAATCCTCGGCGAGACGAGAACCTGTTTCGTGACGATCTGGTGGGGGACGATTTCGATGACTCTGATTTGCGCGTCACCTTGGGCGGGGACCTCCAGATTCGCGGGCCGATAGCGGAGGTTCATCGTGCCGCGAGGCGGCGGCACGGGCGGCGGCAGGGAGGCCAGATACCGGCCGTTCTCGGCGACCAGAAGGCCTTTCTTCCAAGTCTGGCGGACGACGAAATTCTCCGGGTCGTCGAACACAATAAAGTCCGCCCAGTAGCGGGGCGCAATCGCGCCGAAGTTGCGCAGGCTGTAATGGCGCGCGGTGTTAATGGTGGCGATTTGCAGCGCGGAGATCAGCGGCAGGCCGTGCCGGATCGCCTCGCGCACGGCATGGTCAATGTGGCCTTCCTTCACCAAGTCGGCCGCCAGCTTGTCGTCGGTGGCAAACGAGCAATTCACGGCGTTGTGCGAGTTGATGAGCGGGATGAGCGACGCGAGATTGCGCTCCGTGCTGCCCTCGCGCAGGAGGATGTGCATGCCGAGGCGCAGCTTCTCGACGGCTTCATCCAACTCGGTGGATTCATGGTCTGAGCGCACGCCGGCGAGCACGTAGGCGTTCAAGTTCTTGCCGCGCAAACCCGGCGCATGACCGTCAATCGCCTTGCCCTTGCCCGCCTCGATTTTCGCCAACTCGGTTTCCTGGCCACGATAGACGCCGGGATAATTCATCAGCTCGGCCACTCCGGCGATGCGCTCGTCCGCGATCATGAGGCGCAAATCGTCAGCCGTGAGCCGTGCGCCGGCGGTTTCCAGCGGCGTGGCCGGGACGCAACTGGGAAGCATGATGAAGAAATCCACGGCCAGGCCCCTGCTGGATTCCAGCACGTAGCGGATGCCGTCGAGTCCCAACACGTTGGCGTATTCGTGGGGGTCAATTACCACCGCGCCCGTACCATGCGGCACGACAGCCCGCACAAACTCCGGCGCTGTGAGCATCGAGCTTTCGACGTGAAAATGCCCGTCGATCAAGCTCGGTGCGAGATACGCTCCCGCCAGGTCCACAATCATCTTTGCCTGGTAGTCGCCGAGGCCAACCACGCGCCCGTCGTCCACCGCGACGTGGGCCGGGTGGATTTCGCCACTCAGGACGTTGACCAGGCGGGCGTTCTTGAAAAGGAGTTCCGCAGGTTTTTCCCCGCGCGCGATGCTGAGTTTCTGTTGAACGTTGCGCATGGCTGGCTGACGCCAGTCTAACCCATCTTGCTCCGCACGAAAACGAAATAGGCCAGCAGCACCGCCGCCAGCAAGTAGGTGAGCCAGCCGACGTCCCGGCCGCGCCCGCTGAAGAGCTTGATGAGTGGATACGTGATGAAGCCCAGCGCGAGCCCGTCGGCGATGGAGTACGAAAGCGGGATGCCGATCAGAACCAGGAAGGCCGGGATCGCTTCGGTGGCGTCTGGCCATTCAATTCGGGCCACGTTTTGGAGCATCAGCGCGCCCACGATCACCAAGGCCGACGCGGTGAGGGGTGGGTAGCTGCCCACCATCGCGATCACCGGGCTGAAAAACAGCGCCAGGAGGAATAGCAGCGCCACGACCACGCCCGTCAACCCCGTGCGGCCGCCTTGCTCGACTCCGGCAGCGCTCTCAATGAAACTCGTCACTGTACTCGTGCCCAGCGCGGCGCCCGCCACCGTGCCGGCCGCGTCGGAGATCATCGCCTGCCGGGCACGCGGCAGCTTGTTGTCCCGCATGAAGCCGGCTTGCTCGCACACGCCGATGAGAGTGCCGATGGCGTCAAACGTGAGCATGAAGAGAAAAACGAACACGAACGGCAGCATCTTCGGCGAAAGCGCTCCCACGAGGTCCATTTGCAGAAACGTCGGCGCGAGCGACGGCGGGGTGGCGACCAGGGCCGAGGCGAATTGAAATTGCGTCATCAGCTTCGATCCGATGACGAGCGGTGACGCGCTGATGACCTCGGGCAGGCGGGGCAAGGTGATCTTCAGCACCACGGCGAGCAGCGTGGCCACTATCATGCCCCACAGGATTGAACCGCGCACCCGGCGTGCGCGCAGCACTGCTGTGGTAAGCAAGCCCAGGAAAAATACCAGCAAGTCGGGCGAGGCAAAATGCGGGTTGAGCTTCACTGCGGTGCCCGGGTCTTTCAAAATCAGCCCCGCGTTCTGGAGGCCGATGAAGGCGATAAACAAACCGATGCCGCCGGCAATGCCGTGTTTCAGGCTCGGGCTGACGGCGTTGAAGATGAGTTCACGCACGCCGATCAGTGAGAGGACCAAGAAGCACAGACCCGAGATGAAGACCGCACCCAGCGCCGCCTGCCAGGGATTCGAGAAGCCCGCCGCTGTCGCTGCCGGGATCGCGGAGAACACAAAGAAGAAGTTCTCGCCCATGCCCGGCGCCTGGGCGAAGGGGTAGCGGGCGCGCACCGCCAAGAGTGCGGTGGCCAGGGCTGCGGAGAGACAGGTCGCCGTCATCACTGCGCCGAAATCCATACCCGTTTCCTGGCCGAACATGTGACCGGAAAGCACGGCCGGTTGCACGACGATGATGTAGGCCATCGTCAGGAACGTCGTGGTCCCTGCCAGAACCTCCGTGCGTACGGTGGTCAGGTGTTCGGAGAGGCGAAAGAACCGATCCAACATATTCGGTAGGCCCGTGGAGTGGCATCTTGCCTGCGATCCAGCCGCCCGCGCCAGATAGCTGCGCTCAAACCTGGCCAATCGTCCTGCCGCCCGCGAACCACACGTCGCCGGCCGCGGTGCTAACGCCGCCCTTTTGCCTGCTTGACGGGACGGCGCGCGGGGCGAGTGGGCTTGCAGGCTTTCCCACTCTTCAGTTGTTCCCGAGCCGCGGCGAGTTGATCCTGCACCTGTTTCAGTTCACGGTTCAATTCGGCGCCGGACTTCCGGACCACCGCCAGCTCTTTCGTGTGGCGACGGAGCTCAAGCTGGGTAACGACGTGCCGGGCCAGCACCCGTAGCGCCTGGCATTGGTCGGGGTTCAACTGGCGCGGCTTGCGATCGATGACGCACAGCGTGCCCAAAGCATACCCGTCGGGCGTGATCAGCGGTGCGCCTGCATAAAACCGAATTTTGGGTTCGGAGGTGACGAGCGGGCTCTTGGCAAAGCGCGCATCCAGCGTGGCATCTGGGATGATGAACAAGTCCTCCTGCAGGATGGCGTGGGCGCAGAAGGAAATGTCGCGCGCGGTTTCCGTCTGGCGCACGCCGACGCGGGCCTTGAACCACTGCCGGTTTTCGTCCACCAGCGAAATCAAGGCAATGGGCGCTCCACAAATGCGGGCGGCCAGTTCCGTGAGATCGTCGAAGACCTCTTCAGGCACGGTGTCGAGCACTTCATATTGCCAGAGGACCTTCAGTCGCTGCTTCTCGTTGCTGGGCACAGGTGCAATCATGGCGTTACAATCCAACCGGACCATCGGTATCCTACGGTTTCACCCAGTAAAACCAAGCCTCTTTTCCGCGAGCCGACCATGCCCGCTCCTCTTCCCGTTTAGGCTTGAGAGGATACCCAGCATGAACCGCGGACTTCTCGGGAGCGCCGCGAGCAAACATTGGCTGCGGACTGTCAGTGCCGAGGCCAGTTCACTGCGCCCCGAGTTCGTGCGTGATGAAAGCCAGCTTGTCCGCTGCTTCCTCAATGAGCTTCGCCGTCGGTTTGCCCGCCCCATGCCCGGCCTTGGTTTCAATGCGGATCAAGACCGGCGGCCCGCCGCTCTCCTGGCACTCCTGCAAACGCGCGGCGAACTTGAAGCTGTGCGCCGGCACCACGCGGTCGTCATGGTCGGCGGTGGTAATCAGCGTGGCGGGATAGCGTACGCCGGACCGGAGGTTCAGCAGCGGCGAATAGGCGTAGAGCGCCGGGAACTCTTTCTCGTTGTCCGCACAGCCGTAGTCGCTGGTCCACGCCCAGCCGATCGTGAACTTGTGGAAGCGGAGCATGTCCATCACCCCCACCGCGGGCAATGCCGCGCCAAACAACTCCGGCCGCTGCGTCATGCATGCACCCACGAGCAACCCGCCGTTGCTGCCGCCGGAGATCGCCAGCTTGGCCGGCGACGTGTATTTGTTGGCGATTAACCATTCCGCCGCGGCGATGAAGTCGTCAAACACGTTCTGCTTTTGCAGCTTCGTGCCCGCCTTGTGCCATTCTTCGCCGTATTCACCGCCACCGCGCAGGTTCGGGACGGCATAAACCCCGCCCTGTTCCATCCAGACCAGATTCACGACGCTGAAGCCGGGCGTGAGGCTGATGTTGAAGCCGCCGTATCCGTAAAGCACCGTCGGGTTCTGGCCGTCAAGCGGCAATCCTTTGCGATGCGTGATGAACATCGGCACGCGCGTCCCATCCTTGCTCGTGTAGAACACCTGTTTCGTTTCGTAATCGTCCGGCTTGAAATCCACCGTTGGCTCGCGCCAGATCGTGCTCTGGCCCGTCGTCATGTCGTAGCGATAAACTCGCCCCGGAACAGTGAAGCCAGTGAACGAGTAAAACGTCTCGGTGTCGGCTCGCTTGCCGCCGAAACCGCCGGCGCTGCCAATGCCCGGCAACTCGACCTCGCGCTCGAAGCGTCCATCCAGCGCAAACAACTTGATCACGCTTCGCGCGTCCTTGAGATAGGCGGCGACGAAGCGGTTTCCCACCGTGCCGACACCGGCGAGCGTGTCCTCCGTCTGCGGGATGAGTTCTTTCCAATTCGCGCGTTCGGGTTTGGTGGTGTCAATCGCGATCAGCCGGGCGCGCGGCGCGTCGAGGTCCGTCTTGAACCAGAACACCGGTCCGTCGTTGTCCACGAACGAAAAGTCCGCCTCGAACCCGGTCAGTAGTTCGACCACCTGTGCCAGCGGGTTCTGGAGGTCCAGGTAGAACACGCAGTTCTTCGGGTCCGTGCCCCGCGTGACCGTGATGATGAGGTAATGGCCATCGTCGGTAACGCCACCTCCGAAGCCCCACTCCTTTTGGTCGGGCCGCTGGTAGATGAGCTTGTCCTCCGACTGCGGCGTGCCGAGCCGGTGGTAATACAGCTTTTGAAAGTAATTCACCTTGGTCAGCGCCGACTTCTCGTCCGGTTCATCGTACCGGCTGTAGAAAAACCCCTTGCCGTCCTTCGTCCAGGAGGCCCCGCTGAACTTCACCCACTGGATGTGATCCGGCAGGTCCTCGCCCGTGCGCACGTCGCGGACCTTCCACTCCTGCCAATCACTGCCCGCGGTGGCCAGGCCGTAGGCCAACAGACTGCCGTCCTCGCTAATCGCAGCGCCTGACAACGCCACCGTGCCGTCCTTCGAGAGCGTGTTCGGATCCAGCAACACGCGCGGGGCAGCGTCCAACGTCTCGGCCACGTAAAGCACGGCCTGGTTCTGCAGCCCGTCGTTCTTGCTGAAGAAGTAGCGCCCGCCGTGTTTGGAAGGTGTGCTGTAGCGCTCGTAATTCCAGAGTTTCGTCAATCGTTCGCGCAACGCCGTCCGCTGCGGCATGCGGGCCAGGTAGCCAAACGTGAGCAGGTTCTGCTCCTGAACCCACATTTTGGTTTCCCTGGAATTGTCATCTTCCAGCCAGCGATACGGGTCCGCCACGGGAATGCCGTGATAAACATCCACCTGATGCATCTGCCGGGTGACGGGATATGGCGAAGACGGAGGTGGTGGAGTGGTCGCGCAGCCGACGAGAATTGCCGCGACGGCGATCAACGAAAGCAGTTTCAGCGAGATCATGCGCAAACGATGCGGGATGGAGACTTGAAGGTCAAAGGTCTTTTCGCCTGGCATCCGAGCTCGCTTTGGAACGGGCAACTCGCTGCTTTTCAGCCAGAGCGCCACCGGCAATTCACAGGTCGCCGATAGAGCCCACTCCGTTCCGCCCCTCCGCACAGCACCATTGCGGCTGACCCGACACAACCGAGCCGTTTCCGAGGAAAGGGTATTCCCGCCGGCAGGAAGCGCATTTGGAGGCGTCCACCGAAACACAAATCTGAAACAAAACGTTTTCGGTCGGGGTTTGTCTACTATGAACATGACGATTTGGCCGGTTGCAGACATAATGTCCGCCCAGCGGCGTCTGGTATGGAGATGAAAACGACCGAAGCAGCACCCGCACCTGCCTCGCGCCCCCGGGGCGCGGCGTTCAGGGCCGCGCATGGCTTTACGCTGATCGAACTGCTGGTGGTCATAGCCATCATCGGGATTCTGGCGGCCATGCTGATGCCGTCGCTCGCCCGCGCCAAGGCCAAGGCCCACCAGATCAAGTGTCTGAACAACCTCCGCCAGCTTGGGTTTGGGCTCACTATGTACGCCGGGGATTTCGATGGCGAGTTTCCTTGTCGGAGGATCCCACCCAATGCTTGGCCTCACAAGCTGAAGCCGTACTACGTGAATTGGAGTCTCATCACCTGCCCCAGCGACAAGTTTGGCTTGATCCGCGACCTCGCTGAGAGCGAAATCGATCCGAACCGCAGTTTCCTCATTAACGGATTCAACGATTGCTTCATGAATCTCCTCGAAGGGGAGGATTATGCGAAGTACCAGCATTGGGAATGGACGCATGGCATGCGGGAAAGCGCCGTTCCCAAACCGTCTGAGACCATCATGTTCGGCGAAAAACGGTCGGGTTCACCACACGTTCACATGGACCTCGACCAGGGCCGGCAGGGGAACGACTACGAGGAAATAGAATACAACCGGCACACCCACGGCTCCGACTTCGTGTTCGGCGACAACAGTGTGCGCCTCCTCCGCCGACAACAAGTGTTGTTTCCGGAGAATATGTGGGCGGTGACGGACGAATTTCGCTACCCGCCGGTCGAGCCGAAGTGAACACCCGCGCAAGGAGTCCTGCTGCCCATACCCGGGCCGTCGCTGCCGTGCGGTGTCTGGAGACGATCCGGCGGTTTCAGGACTTCGTAGCGCGGACTTGCAGTCTGCCGTATCGCGGACTTGCAGTCTGCCGCCGCCGCAAAGTCCGGGTGGGCACAGGAATCGCGACGGGTTGCCGATTTCAAATCGACGATACAGACTGCAAGTCTGTGCTACCGGATGTCGGCGAACGGTCGCCTTGCCGGATAGTTGCTGCCTCCGGGCCGACCCCACAGCCCCGGCTCTTCCCGACTGCTGCAGGACTCGCGGTCATGGCGCTGCTCGCTTGGGGCGCCACGCTGGTGGCGGCGACAGAGGCCCCGGAAGCAGCAGCGGGCCATGTGGTCTTCAACGAGATTCTGTATCATCCGCCCGAAGGCGCGGACAGTCTGCAGTTCATCGAATTGCACAATCCCGGCTCGAACCACGTGGACATTTCCGGCTGGGCGGTGCGCAACGGGCTGGAGTTCGTGTTCCCCCGCCAAACGGTGCTGGCCCCGGGCGGCTACGCGGTGATCTGCCGCGACATCGTTGCATTTAAAGCCTGCTACGGCGAGAAGGTGATCATCGCCGGCGTCTTCTCGGGAACGCTCAGCCGCAAGGGCCGTCGGCTGGAACTGGCGGATGCGCGGGGGCGACTGGTGGACGCCGTCGAGTACGGCGACCGCCCGCCCTGGCCGCTTGGCGCGGATGGTTGCGGCGCCTCATTGGAGCGCATTTGTGCCAGCGAACCCGGCAACGATCCCTTCAATTGGACCGCTGCTCAGGTCGAGTCGAAAGCAGCCATCGGCGGCACGCCGGGTCAGCCCAACTCCGGCATGTCGCCGTTGCCTCTGCCAGCGATTAGCGATGTGCAATTCAACGCCGTCCCACCTGACGCTCCGATTCCTGTTTCGGCTACCGTTTCGGACCGTGAGGGGGTGCAGTCGGTCGCTTTGGGCTGGCAGGCATGGAGGGAGGGAAATCCTACGGCTTGGTCCGAGGT
>CAYJNU010000239.1:0-12224 GCA_964371005.1 uncultured Verrucomicrobiota bacterium
AGCTCGGCGCGGCGCAGAAGGACACGGCGCGCGAGCTGGGGGCGAAGTTGGCGAGCCTGAAGGGGATTGTGTGGGTCGGCGTCGCCTTGTTCCTGTTCGGCCTGGCGTCGTTGTTCTATCCGCCGCTGAAGCTCGTCATTGGCAGCGTGACGACCAGCGCGGCCCTTGCCGTTGGCGGCCTGGTGTTGATGGTGTTGCCGACGATGATCGTCGGGAATGAGCTGTTGATCCTCGGCGGTGTCGCACTCGCCCTCGGTGCGTGGTTCCTAGCGCATCGGCATGGGAAGCTTCAGGGCCTGGTGGATGCCAACCAGAACGGCGTGGATGATCGGCTGGAGGCGCTTGGAAAGGGAGGTGCAGAATGAACCGTGCGATTTCGATGGAACGTCCTCCTGGTGTAAACAGCCGGCCGCGTCCCGCCTGTGTCGGCATGGAGGAAGCGGCGGCCATCTTCGGCTGGCCCAATTACTACATGCCCTTTCTCGTGCGGGCCGGCCATCTCAAGCCGCTGGGCAAGCCGGCGCAAAACGCGCGCAAATGGTTTGCGACGGTGGAGATCGAGCGGGCGAGTTGCGACCCCGATTGGCTGGACAAGGCCATTCGCATCGTGGAGAAGCAAATTCGTGACATGAACGAGAAACAGAAAGGCCGGCTCCTGGAACAAGAACCGGCCGCCTGCGCCTGACACGAACCTGGATTCACGCCGCCGCCGCAAGCCTCGCTTTGTCGGCGGCGGTTTGTTCGTACTCTTCCAGGGAGGGGATCTTCATCAACGCCCGTTTGGCGTAGGCCCGATGCACGGCCTTTGAGTTGTGCCCCAGAGCTTCCTGGGCGAAGCGTTCCGGGTAGCCGCAACTCTTCGCGCGTTCGGCCCACGCGTACCTGTAACTGTGCAGCGTTACGCCCGTGATGCCGAGTTGCCGACAGCGTTGGCCAAACTCGGTCGCGCGATCACCGGCACGCACGCGTGACAGGTAGGGGAAGAGCGGCCCCTCGCTTGGCAGGTCCTTCAGGAGATTCAACGCCTCGCTGCCGAGATGCACCAACACCGGCACGCCGGTCTTCTTCCGGAAGAAGCTCACCGTGTTGTTCTGCCAGTCCACGTCTTCGCCTTTCAGGGTCGCAATGTCGCCCTGGCTCGCGCCCAAATGCCAGCAGAGTTGGTAGAACACCTTCCGCTCCTGATTCACCTCCGCGGCGAGAATCCGCTGGTGCTCTTCGATCGTGATCGCGCGCTTCTCCTTGTAGTGGATCGGCGGCCATTGCCGGCGCGGGATGACGGTGGCGGGCAGCCAGTTCATGTCCACGGCGAAGTTGTGAATCTTCCGCAGGAACGCATTCGTCGAGACCGTGCCCGAGCGCAACACGGCGAGCAGGTGCTCGGGTTGCGTCTCGATCAGCACGCGGTCGCGGATCAGATCGAACGCCTTGTCCTTGGCGGCGGATTTCCAGCGAGCCTGCGTGGGGCCGGTCTTGATGGCGATGATTTCATCCAGCACATGCTGCCAGGAGCGCGTGGACACGAGCGGATCGCTGTGCCGCAAATACACGCGGGCCAGACTCAGATTCATGGCCGGCTGGTAGCCGGCTTCATTCATCGCCATGAGCAGGCGCTGAGCGTCGGCCTTGTGCTTGGTCTTGAGGCTGGTGAAGGTTTTGGTGGTGTCGTCAAAGGCGTAGTAAACGCTCTTGCGACGGAGGAACAGACGGTAACGCGCTTTCATTTTCATGCGTCGTTGCCATCCTACTTGGGGAACGATTCCGGCAGTTAAAGAGTTTTGGAGCAATAGTCCAAAATCCGCCAACAATTTTGGACGAATCCAAAAGTTGTTAGCCAAACTGTTAGCCATTGGCTTTCCGAACCTCCTAAGCCATTGCGGCACACGCCGTTATGGTTGGAGGCGAGGGTCGGAATCGCACAGGGCTATGTGCTACTCCGAAACTCGCCTAAACCGTTCGGCAGCGGCTACTTCTCTAAGTGCTGCACTGACAAAGAGATTATCAAAACGAGACGCGCGAATCAAGCGAACAAAGCGCAACTGGCGCCTGCAAATCCCTACTCGCCCGAACACCGTTAGTGCCCGTTTTAGTGCCCGTTGCAGTACCTGGTTGGAAATCCGCGAAGCATCCCTGGAAGTAGCCAGACGGAGCATGTCTGCTTTTCAGAATCCTCACACGGCAGCGGGAAGATGGTTTCCGAAGATTCGCGATTCGCTAGCCTCTCGAAATCGCTTTCTTCTCAGCGACGAACGCTGTAAGCTGCTTGCAGTCCAACTGCCCGGCGAGAGTGGCCAAACCGTAGATGCTGCCTCCCGGGATGAATCGCTTCTGCAGATGTGGGGAGTTCAGTCTGGGCGAAGTCAGGAAGAGGCGATGAAGCTACAAGACCTAATCAGGCGGTACAACGAAGCGCTCTTCGATACGGACTGTGACCGGGCCCTGCAAATCGTTCGGGATGCGGTCGGGGATGGGGTGACGCCGGAAGAGGTGGTGTTCCAGGTGGTGCTTCCCGCCATGGACCTCATGGTCAAATCCGTCAGTGAGAGCTTCGAGGCCAACCTCGCCCAACACTTCCTGACCGCGCGAATTGCAGATGCCGTGACGGCCGAGATGATTCCGCGATTCAAACGCTCACCGGAAGTGGTTGGTCGGGTGGTCATCGGAACGGCGCTTGGTGATTTGCATACGCTGGGCAAACGAATTGTGGTGGGATGCCTGCGGGCGCGCATGATGGAGGTCACGGACCTGGGTGTGAATGTGCCGGCGGAGCGCTTTGTGGATGCGGCGCTGACCCGAGGCGCGGAGGTCATCGCTGTGTCGGCCCTGATGGTTCACACGGCTATGGGCGAAGGCGGGTGTCGCAGAGTTCGGCAACTGTTACGGGAACGGGAGCTGGAGCGCCAGATTAAGATCATCGTGGGCGGCGCCCCGTTCCGCTTCAATCCCGAGATGTATCAGAGCGTGGGTGCCGATGCCTGGGCGGAGGACGGCTTGACTGCCGGGAAAGTCATCGAGGCGCTCGTTCAAGAGGTGCGGCAATGATCACTGGAATGGAGAGGCTGTCCGCGGCGTTGCAGGGGAAGACGTGCGATCGCATCCCGGTATTCTGCAACCTGAGCGACCAGGGCGCGCGCGCGCTCGGGATGCCCGCGTTCGAGTATTTCGCCAACGGGGAACACGTCGCCGAGGGACAGCTCCGGCTGCTCCGGAAATACGGCTACGACAATGTGTGGGGTCTGTTTTACGTGGGCAAGGAGGCCGAACTGCTGGGCTGCCGGAATGTGCTTTTCACCGAGAACGGGTCGCCCAACGTGGCGGACCATGTGATCGAATCGCCGGCGGACCTCGGCAAGCTCGAAGTGCCGCCGAACGTGCTGGAGGCGCCCGCGTTTGCCGAGGTGCGCAGATGCCTGGGGATTCTACGGCGCGAAGTGGGCGGGAAGAATCCCATCTGTGCCTACATCACCTCGACCATGACGCTGCCGGCATTGCTCATGGGGATGGAGAAGTGGCTGGAGCTGCTCTTCCTCGGGCTGGCCAGCGCCCGGGACGAGTTGCTGGCCAAGTGCCACGAGTTCTTCGTGAAGGAAGTGGCCGCCTACCGGGAAGCCGGCGCCGACGTGCTAGTTTACTCGAATCCCTTCGGCTCCACCGACACGGTGCCGCTCAAGTTTTTCCGGGAACACTCGCTGCCGTGGATCGAGAAGGACCTCGGCGCGACCGGACCCGAAGGCATGGTGTACTACTGCGGCATGGCGCGGCTGAATGGCGTGCTGCCGCTCGTGCTCGAACGGACGCGGCTGGGCGTGTTCCACATCAGCCCGCTCGACGACCTGGCCGAAGCCCGGCGGATCATTGCGGGGCGGGGACTGACCTGCGGCGTGATCAACGACATCAAGTTGATTGACTGGACCGAGACCGAGGTGCGGGCGGAAGTGCGGCGCATTCTTGCGGCGGGAATGCCCGGGGGCCGGTTCCTGTTCGCCACCGGCGTTATGCCCTGCGCCATCCCGGAGGCCAATATCCGCGCGATGGTCGAGACAGCGCTTGAGTTCGGTCGTTGGGACGGTCAGTGAACGGTTACCCGGCAGGCAGCGCGGCCGATGCGCCGCCACCTGCGAAGTGACGGATGGGAGTCTTATGTCAGAAGTGATCAGCATTCCACGAGTGGATTGGGACCGGCTGGAAGAGCGCGCCCGCAGGCTGGCGCAGGAGAAGTCCTACCTTCAGCTTGTCACCCATCTGATGAACAGTCTGAGCGAGGTGCCGGGCCTCGAACGGACCGCCGAAACCATTATTCGGGGCGTCCTGGACCATCTCGGCGGCGCCAGCATCGCCCTCTACTACCGAATCGGCGAACGGCTGCACTACCTGGACGCGTATGGAGAACGGCGGCAGGTGGAGACGGTGGAGGACCCGCTGGTGCGCCGCGCGTTCGAACGCCGGGCGTTTGTCGAGGAACTGCGGGATTTCGCCGACACCAAGATGGCAACACCGGAGTTCACCAAAGCGTCGTATTGGGCCCTGCCGCTGATCGTGGCCGGGCAGGTGGTCGGCGTGTTGAAGATGGAGGGCATGCTCATGGCCGCCGCCGAGGGCCGCCGGCAGCTCCAGCCCTTTTTCAACTACGCGGCGGTCATCCTGAAAAACGAGATCGAGGGTTTCCTGAAGCTCATGGAAGCTTCCCAACTCGCCGCCATCGTCCAGAACTCGGATGACGCCATCATTGGCAAATCCCTAGCGGGGATTATCACGAGCTGGAACAAAGGGGCGGAACGCCTCTACGGTTACGCGGCGCACGAGGTGGTGGGCCGCCCAATCACCCTGCTGGCGCCGCCCGGACGGGAGGATGAGGTTTCGGAGATTCGGGCGCGGCTGGCCGAGGGACAGTTGATCGAGCATTTCGAGACCCAGCGCTGCCGGAAGGACGGGCAGGTGATCCATGTGTCCGTCACCGTTTCGCCCATCCGGAACGCTGCCGGATACATTGTGGGCGCCTCGACCATCGCGCGCGACATCACGGAGCGCAAACGTGCGGAGGAGTCCTTGCGCCACTTGAATCGCGAGCTGCGCGCGGTCGGCGACTGCAACCAGACGCTCTTGCGGGCGACGGACGAGCCCTCCCTGCTCAACGAGGTTTGCCGCATCGTCTGCGACGAGGCGGGCTACCGCATGGCCTGGGTGGGCTACGCCGAGCCGGATGACGCCAGGACCGTGCGGCCGGTGGCGTGGGCCGGGTTCGAAGAAGGGTACCTCGCCACGGCCAACATCACCTGGGCGGACACGGAGCGCGGCCGCGGCCCCACCGGGGTTGCCATCCGAAGCGGAGTCAGCGCCTGCATCCAGGATTTCGCGGAGGACGCATCCGCGGCGCCGTGGCGGGAGAGCGCCGAACGGCACGGGTTCCGTTCCAGTGTTGCCCTGCCGCTCAAGGACGAGCGGGCGGTGACGTTCGGCGCACTCAACATCTATAGCGCGGAGCGGGGCGTGTTCACGCCGGACGAAGTTCGGCTGCTGGAGGAACTGGCGGGGGATTTGGCCTACGGCATCACCACCCTGCGGCATCGCGCCGAGCGGAAACGCGCGGGGGAGGATCTTGCCCTCCTGAGTTTTGCCCTGAACAACGTACGTGAAGCAGCCTTCCTCATTGACGAAACGGCGCATTTCCATTTCGTCAACGAAGAATCCTGCCGCGTCCTGGGTTACACCCGCGCGGAGTTGCTTGCCTTGGGCGTGCCGGAGGTGGATCCGGGCTTCCCGATCGAGCGGTGGCCGGACCATTGGGACGAACTCAAGGCGCGACGTTCCTTGAGTTTCGAGAGCCGCCACCGGACCAAGGAGGGCCGTATCCTTCCGGTCGAGGTCAGCGCCAACTATTTGGAGTACGGCGGCAGGGTCTTCGACCTCGCTCTGGTCCGCGACATCACCGAGCGGAAACAGGCTGAGGTGGTGTTGCAGGAGAGCGAGGAACGTTTCCGTGATCTCTACGAGAACGCCCCGAACGCTTACTTTTCCATTGGGACCGATGGCGTCATCCGCCGGTGTAACCGGCGCGCGGCGGAACTGCTCGGATGCGTAGCCGCAGGCCTGGTGGGACGGGCCGTGGTGGAGCTCTATGCCGACACGCCGTGCGGGAAGGCAAAGGCCGCCCAAGTCCTGGAGCGGTTTCGGGCCGGGGAGACCGTGCGGGACGAGGAGCTGCAGATGCGGAAGGCCGACGGCCAGACGGTCTGGGTGAGCCTCACGGTGGACGCCGTCCGGGATGCCCAGGGGCGGATCGTCGAGAGCCGCTCGATGGCGGTGGACATCACCGAGCGCAAGCACGCGGAACAGGAACGTCTGGCGCATCTGCGGTTGCTCGAGGCCATGGATCAAATCAACCGCGTCGTCCGCGGCACGAACGAACTGGAGCAGATGATGCAGGATGTGCTTGACGCGGTGCTGACGATTTTCGACTGCGACCGGGCGTGGCTCGTCCATCCCTGCGATCCGGCGGCGACGACCTTCCGTGTGCCGATGGAGCGATGCCGGCCGGAATTCGCCGGCACCTCGGCCGTGGGACTGGAGGTGCCGGTGGCGCCGGAGATCGCCCAGTTACTTCGGACCCTGTGCTTCTTTGACGGTCCGGTGAGGTTTGGACCGGGAGCAGAGCATCCGCTTCCGCCGGGCATGGCAAAGCGCTTCAACATCCAATCTCAGATGGCAATGGCCATCTACCCCAAGACCGGCGGTGCCTATGCGTTCGGGCTGCACCAGTGTTCGTATGCGCGCGTGTGGGCGGAGGAGGCGGCGCAGCTTTTTCAGGAAGTCGGGCGCCGTATCGGTGACGCCCTGACCGGGTTGTTGGCGTATCGCGAACTGCGGGAAAGCGAGCAGCGATTCCGCCTGGTCTTCGAGAATTCCCCGGTGCCGAGCGCCGAGGAAGATTTCTCCGAAGTGAACCGCCTCTTCGACCGGTGGCACCAGGAAGGCGTCACCGACCTCGAAGCGTACTTCGACCAGCATCCCGAAGCCGTCCGGCAGTGTGCCGACGCCGTGAAATTCGTGGATGCGAACCGGGCCGCGCTGGCGCTTCACGCGGCCGCCAGCAAGGAGGACTTGCTAACCCGCATCACCGAGACCTTCACGCCCGAGACTGTGGGCGTGTTCCGGCGGGCGCTCGTCCGCCTGTGGCAGGGGGGAACAGAGTTGAGCGAGGACACGGCCATCCAAACCCTGGCGGGCGAGTTGCGACAGGTAACGGTTTCGTTATCGGTGTGTCCCGGTTACGAGCCGACGCTGGCCAAGGTCCTGGTTTCCCTGGCGGACATCACCGAACGCAAGCGCGCGGAGGAGGCGCTGCAACGCGCCCACCAGAACTACGTGACGCTGGTGAACACCATTGACGGGATCGTGTGGGAAGCCGATCCCCGGACCTTCGCCTTCAGTTTTGTCAGTGGCCAGGCCGAACGGTTGCTGGGTTACCCCATCGCGCGATGGCTCGCGGAACCAACCTTCTGGAAGGATCATCTTCACCCGGAGGACCGGGATTGGGCGGTTGACTTCTGCGGCACGGCGGTTCAGGAGAAGCGGTCGCATGATTTTGAGTATCGCATGATGGCGGCGGACGGTCGCGTGCTCTGGTTGCGAGATATCGTGACGGTCCTGGTGGAGAACGGCGAGGTGACCCATCTGCGGGGCATCATGCTGGACTCCACCGGGCGCAAGCGGGCCGAAGCCACACGGGAGGCGCTGCTTGCATTGGAAGCGCGACTCGGTGAGGCGGCCACACCCTTGGAAGCGGCCAGGACCATCTTCGCGACGGCGGACCAGCTTTGGGATTGGGACTGCGGAGCGCTGGACCTCTGCTCACCCGAAGAGGACCGCGTGGATTCGGTACTCAGCTTGGACGTGGTGGAGGGACAACGCCGCGAAGTGCCATCAGCCCTTATGTCCGGCGGCCTCTCACCCCGCATGCGCCGTGTGTTGCGCGACGGCCCGGAGTTGATCTTGCGGTGCCCGCCCATTGAGCGCCCCACCGACGCCGTCATGTTCGGCGACACTTCCCGCCCGTCCGCCTCCATCATGTGTGTCCCGCTGCGTCGGAAGGGGCAACCGGTCGGTGTCTTGTCGGTGCAAAGCTACACGCCGAACGCCTTCACCAAGGACGATCTGATGACGCTGCAAGGTTTGGCGGACCACTGGGGCGGAGCGCTGGAACGCATCCGGGCCACGGCCGCACTTCGGGAAAGCGAAGCCCGTTACCGGGAGTTGATTTTGCACCAGGGCGAGGGCTTGGGGATCGTGGACCCGCAGGAGCATTTCACGTTCGCCAACCCGGCTGGCGAGGCGATCTTTGGCGTCCCGAGTGGCGGCCTGGTGGGGCGCTCGTTGCGCGAGTTCACCACGGAAGCCGAGTACGACCGGATTCTCGCCCAGACCCAGAAGCGCTGCGCGGGCGAGAAGAGCACTTACGAAATGGAAATCCTCCTGCCCGACGGCGAAACCCGCTGCATCCTGGTCTCCGCCGTCCCTCAGACCGACGCGTCCGGCCAGTTTATGGGAACGCTCGGGCTTTTCTTGGACATCACGGACCGCAAGCGAACCGAGGCGGAGTTGCTCAAACTCAACCAGGAACTCGATCAGCGGGTGAAAGAGCGGACGGCGGAACTGGAGACGAAGAACAGGGAGTTGGAACGCCTGAACAAGCTCTTCGTCGGCCGCGAACTGCGGATGGCCGAATTGAAGCGGCGGCTCAAAGAACTGGAGCGACAGAGCCAAAGTGGCGAATCGAAGACTGGCGCATGACAACCCGAAACCTAACGCAACCCATCGCAGGATGGCCGCGCAGCCCTGGCGCCGCAGGGATGGCCCGGCGCGGGTTTCTCCAATGCCTCAGCCTGGCTGCGGCGGTCGCCAGTGTGCCGGGATTGGCCGGATGCAGAACTGCCCTGCGCCTGATCGTCGCTGTCCACCCTTGGGTGGGGTACGAAACACTCTATCTCGCCCGCGATCTCAAGTGGCTGCCGGACACGATCCGGCTTCACGACAGCAAGACTCTGGGAGAGTCGCTCGCAGCCCTGCAATCGGGCGAGGCGCAGGCCGCGTGCATGACGCTGGATGAAATGCTGCGCGCCCGGGCCAACGGCTTGCCGTTGTCAGCGGCGCTCGTGTTCGACGTCTCAGCGGGGGCGGATATGGTGCTGGCCCGCCCCGGAATCGAGCGTCTGGCCGACCTGGCCAACAAACGAATTGCATACGATCCCGGCGCCCTGGGCGCCCTGGTGTTCGAGAAAATGCTGGAGGCAGCGGGTTTGACCGCGTCAGCGGTGACCTCGGTCAATGTGCCTCCGGACCGTCAAGTTGAAGCCTGGCACAAGAACGAAGTGGACGCAGTTATCACTTACGAACCGCTGGCCAGCGCCTTCCTGCGCGAGGGCGCGCGAATTGTCTTCGACAGTCAGCAGATGCCCGACACGATCATTGACGTGCTGGCGGTGCGCCGCGACCGCTCCGAGGTCTTTCCTCTCGTGCGAGTCGTGGCCGCCGCCCATTTCCGCGCCCTGGACCACATGCGCACCAACGAACAGGATGCGCTGTTTCGCATATCGGCGCGTGAGGGCATGAGTCCCGACGAAACGCGCCGCATTCTGGCCGGCGTCACGCTCCCATCGCTGGCGGCCAATCGGGTCTATCTGGTCGGCCAGAATGCCGGCTTGGTTGGAGCAGCCAAGAGCCTCTCGGCCCTGATGGTGAAATGCGGCCTGCTGTCCAGAGCCGACGATCTTGACAAGTTGATCCTCCCTGGCCTCCTGCCGGGTGACGAAAGGTAGCGCTGTGAAACGCCTCGTGGTCAGCGTGATTGTGATGGCTCTCGCCGGTGCGGTCTTGGCTGCGCAGAACGAACCGCCGCTGCGGCTCGGCGTGCTCGCCTATCGGCCCAAGCCGCAGGTGACAGCCCAGTGGCAACCTGTGGCCGCGTATCTCGAGTCCGCCCTCCGACGGCGGGTGGAACTTGGGGTGTATGACTACGCGGAACTGGATGCCGCCGCGGGGCGGCGGGCGGTGGATGTCCTCATCACCACTGCCAGCCATTTCATCGTGCTTCAGCATACCAGCGGGCTGTCGTCGCCGCTCGCGACGTTGATCACCCGCGAGGGCACGAATCACCTCAGCGCGTACGGTGGCACGATCCTGGCGCGGGCGGATCGCGCGGACCTCGCGTCACTGGCGGACCTGGCCGGCCAGCGGATTGCGACGGTTGCGACCGACGCATTTGCGGGCTATCAAATGCAGGCGTTCGAGTTGTTGGAGGCGGGCTTGGCAGCGCCGGCGGCCCACCGGTTGTTGATCACCGGCCAACCTCACGACCGGGTCATTGAGGCCGTGCTGGCCGGGCGCGCCGAGGCCGGCTTTCTTCGCGCCGGCGTGCTGGAATCGCTGGTGCGGGATGGCAAACTGGATCCCACCCAGATCAAGGTCATCAACCGGCAGAACCTCCCGGCATTTCCGTTTGCGGTGTCCACGCGGCTCTACCCCGAATGGCCCGTGGCAGTGATGCCGCAGGTGGACCAACGTCTTGCCACCGAACTGGCGGCGGCGCTTTTCAAGTTGCCGGCAGAACGCCTCGAGGGGTCCGCCGCCAGCATCTCCGGATTCACCGTTCCGGCCAACTACGGTGGCGCGGAGAATCTGCTGCGCCGATTGCGCCAGCCGCCGTTCGATCACGTGCCGGAGATTACACCCGCCGATCTGTGGCAGCGCTATGCCGCGTGGATCACCGCGCTGGCGTCCTTGCTGCTCTTGCTGGCGGCGACCAGTGCCAGCCTGGTGTTCATGTACCGGAGGTCGCAACACTCCCTTCGCGAACGCCAGCACGCGGAGGCGGCGCTCCAGAAGTCCGAAGCGGATTACCGCATCGTGGCGGATAACACCCACGACTGGGAGTTCTGGCAGAATCCAGAGGGCGACTACGTTTACACGTCTCCCTCCTGCAAACGGATCACCGGTCACGAAGCGAATGAGTTCGTGGCAGACGCCGGGTTGTTTCGGCGGCTGGTCCACCCGGATGACCGGGAGCGCTTCGACCAGCATTGGGCCGAGTCGCATCAGTATCGGGCGCCGGGCAAGCTGGAGTTTCGTATGATTCTCCCGGACGGCACGGTGCGGTGGATTGACCACGTCTGCCAGCCAATGTTCGACCCAGCCGGTAATTTCTTGGGCCGGCGCGGCAGCAATCGTGACATCACCGAACGCAAGCAGGCAGAAGCGGCGTTGCGCAGGCTCAACGAGGAATTGGAACAACGGGTGAAGGAACGCACCGCCACGCTGGAGACGAAGAACCAGGAACTCGAACAGATGATCAAGGTGTTCGTCGGCCGGGAACTGCGCATGGCCGAGTTGAAAGAACGGCTCTCGGAGTTCGAGCACCAGGGGCGGGAGCCCCGTCAATCAGTGGACAAGCCGTCATGAAAAGCGAACGAAGAACAGGCCGGTGCGGGTTGTGGTTGGCGCTTGGCGTTCTCCTGAGCGGTTTGGCTCCCACCCCGGCGGTCGCACCGTATCGGCCGGTTCCTGAGGATCCCCTGCTTGAGCCCTGGCGGTGGAGCACGTTTCCCGAGTTGAACGGCCTCAACGCGCAGTGCGTTACCGAGGGCACTGACGGGCGAATGTGGTTTGGCACTCCGGAGGGTGTTTGGGAGTTTGATGGGATCCACTGGGCGTTTCATCCAACCGGTCTCTTGCCCGGCAACGTCACATTGTGCCCGGGGCCGGGGGGCAGTCTCCTGGCCTCCGGACGGCGGGGCATCGCGCGATTCGCGGACGGTCGCTGGGAACGGTTGTTTCCAGCAACGGACCTGCCCTTTGGCGAGGTCCGGAAGCTGACGGTTGGACAGGGCGGTGAGCTCTGGGCCGCGACCGCTTGGGGCGCCCTCCGTTTCCACAATGCCAAATGGATTCTCTACACTGGGCATGAAATCGCCGACCGCATGGCGACCAATCCGGTCAGTGGTTTTGTGAGTGTGGAGTTGTTACCGGAGACCGTGCTCACCAAGGGGCGCACGAATTTCCTCTCTGCCAGTCGCCACGAACTGTCCGAAGTGTGCTCCGGTTCGCAGGGCCGGATTTGGCTGGGCACGGATGGAGGTGAAGTGCTTTGCTTCGATACCGCCGCGCCTAAGGATCCCACGAATGCCGCTCCCACCAGTTCGGTAGGGCAGTGGACGCTCTACAATGAGCTGGAC
>CAYJNU010000240.1:0-12193 GCA_964371005.1 uncultured Verrucomicrobiota bacterium
ACTTGTAGATGTGCAGGTCTGTGCCGCAGATGCCCGTGCGGTCCACCCGGATCAACACGTCGTTTATGCCGACTTCGGGTTCGGGCACGTCGGCAAGCCACAGGCCCGGTTTCCGTTCCTTCTTCACCAGTGCTTTCATGATCGTTCTCGATTCTGTTTACCGGCCCGCCAACCGCCACAGCCAACGCAGCGCGGTAGAATAGTTCTCGTATATCGAACTGACGTCCGGTATCCTAGATGCGCTGAGTTCCAGTATGCAAGAACAATTCCAGTATATCGAACGATGAAAAAGACCGCTCCCCCGGCGCCGGCACCATCGAAGTCCACCGATCCCCTCAATCCTCCGTTGGGCGCCCGCGTGAAGGACCTGCGCGGCACCCGCGGTTGGTCGCTGGACGCGCTGGCCAAGGCCAGCGGCGTGAGCCGCTCCATGTTGAGCCAGATTGAGCGGGATCAGGCCAACCCCACCGTGGCGGTGACGCTGCGCATCGCGCGCGCGTTCGCCATGTCTTTGGGCGATCTGCTCCAGATGGAAGGGGTGACTTCCGCCGTGACGGTGATTCGCGCCGACGATCATGCGTACCATTACCGGTCCGACAAGGATTGCCGGATCCGCACGCTCTCGCCGTTGAACTTGGAGAAGGACGTGGAGATTTACGAAATCGGGCTCGAGCCGGGAGGTGCATTACGCAGCGCCCCGCACTTTCGAGGCACGCAGGAGTTCTTAACCGTGCTCAAGGGCCAGGTACGAGTGGAATCAGCAGCCGATGCGGAGGAACTGGCCACCGGCGATTCGGCGAGCTACCGGGCTGATGTGCCTCACGCCATCGTCAATGCAGGCAAGGGAACGGCACTCGCGTATTTGATCGTCATCTACCGGTAAGCTTCCGCACCCAGCCAGTCCTGCGCCGCGCGCCCTTCCTCGCATAATATGAAAGGCCACGCCGCAGATTCCTGTGGCGTGGCCCAAAGTCGTGGTTGTGCCGGTCTGGCTACTGACCCTTGTCCTGCTCGATTGCGATCAGTTCCACGTCGAAAACGAGCGTGCTATTGGGGCCGATCTTGCCACCCGCGCCACGTTCGCCGTAGGCCAGCTTGGATGGGATGGTCACTTGCCATTTGTCGCCTTCCTTCATCAGTTGGAGCGCCTCGGTCCAGCCGGGAATCACGCCGTTCACGGGGAAGCTCACCGGTTCGCCGCGTTCGACGGAGCTGTCGAACACCGTGCCGTCAATCAGCGTGCCGTGGTAATGCACCTTGACGGTATCCGTGGCGGAGGGGGGCTTGCCGCTGCCGGACTTGAGCACCTTGTATTGCAGGCCACTGGCGGTGGTTTTCACGCCTTCTTTCTTGGCGTTGGCAGCGAGGTACTCCTCGCCCTTCTTGGCGTTGGCTTCTCCGTCCACTTTGTCCTTGGCCATCATCTTGGTCTGCATCTCCTGCTGGAAAGTGTTCATGACTTCCCGCATTTCCGCCTCGGTGAGAACGGTCTTGCCGGCGATGGCGTCGGTGACGCCAGCGGTGAGGGCTTTGACATCAATGTCAATGTCCTGGCGCTTGAAGTTGCCGCCGATGTTGGCGCCGATGCTGTAGCTGACCCGCTGCTTCGGGGTGGTGAGTTCGGGTTTGTCCTGGCCGAGCGCGGAACTCGCAAAGAGCCCGCAGGCCAGCAGAGGAACGATGTATTGCTTCATTTAAGTATTTCGTGTCGGTCGCGTTTTGCGCCCGCGCGCGCGCACCCTAACAGCAAAAGCCCCCGGGTCAAGGAATCCCGGGCGGAATAGCCTCGCTCGATCACGGCAGTAGCCCAGAACTTCTTTTGCGTTGCTTTGGACGGCGCTCTAAACTTCCGGCATGTTGAAGCCACCGTCTCTTTGCGACTGAGTAGCCATGTTCACCCTTCCCGGCATCGGCTCGATTGCTGCCACAACCAGCAGTCGCTACGACTTGGCCAGACACCCGCGCCACGGATTCACTGCCACCGCAGCAAGCCCGTTTCAGCCGGCGGCGACTTGGCCACGCGGCTCCAACGGGTGAGGTTCAAGTGGGTGTACTTCGGTTGAGCTTCGGGGTTTCGATTCTGGTCCATGCGGCCGTGATTGGGTGGTTCTTGCTCGCTGGATTTGGCTCGCCAAAGCCCGTACTTCGGCAAGTGGAGACTCCGATCAAGTTGGTAGTCGTCGCCGCGTCCCCGGAATTGGAGGTTCTCGGAGCCGCCTCACCGCCGTCAACGCCGCCGCCTGCCGCCCGTCGCGCGCCCGAACCGCCGCCTGTGGCCGAGCCGCCCACTCAGTCCGTCAGCCTGCCGCCGGAACCAGCCGCTGAATTATCCAAGCCGGACTTGCCAGTGCATTTGGCCGAACTCACCGAGTCGCCCGCTCTTCATGAACAACAGATTGCGACCGCGCCGCCTGCAAACGCACTCGCCTCGGAGATGACTGATGAGCGCGCCTCCGAATCCAGCCAAGAGATGACAAGCGCGCAAGGTCAACCCGGCGCGCGGACGGACCCGACTTACCTGAATACTCCTGAGCCGGCTTATCCTTTGGCCGCTCAACGCCGCCACCAAGCAGGGACGGTCTGGTTGACCGTCCGGGTCACGGCCAGCGGGCGCGCCGCTCGCGTCGAACTCACGCGGAGTTCGGGCTTCCCGCTCCTCGACGAAGCTGCAAAGGCGGCGGTGCGGCGCTGGGAGTTCGAACCGGCGCGCGTCGGCGCGCAAGCCGTCGCCTCGATCATCGAGATTCCCGTCCATTTCAAGCTGCGCCGATGATCGCACACCGACCTGAACGGTCGGTGGATCACTCCTCGTCTGTGCGCTCGAATCCGATTGGGATGTCGAGCACGACGGACGGGGAAAGCCCAGCGCAGCCCACCGGTGTCAGGCTGCCTTGGCCAGCATCGCATTCAGGTCTTTCTCCGGCGTCGAGATGGGCATGAGGTTGAATTTCTCCACCAGCACCTTGAGCACGTTGGGCGTCACGAAGGCCGGCAGGGTCGGCCCGAGGCGGATGTTCCGGATGCCGAGGTGGAGCAACGTCAGCAGGATGGCCACGGCCTTCTGCTCATACCATGAGAGCACGAGCGAAAGCGGCAGGTCGTTCACACCGCAGTTGAACGCTTTGGAGAGCGCCACGGCGATTCGGATCGCGGAATAGGCGTCGTTGCACTGGCCCACGTCCAGCAACCGCGGCAGGCCCGCCACTGTGCCGAAGTCCAGCTTGTTGAAGCGGTATTTGCCGCACGCCAGCGTCAGGATGATGCAATCCTTCGGCACGGCTTCGGCGAACTCGGTGTAATAGTCGCGCCCGGTCCGGGCCCCGTCACAGCCGCCCACGAGAAAGAAGTGCTTGATCTCGCCGGCCTTTACCGCACCGATGATCTTGTCAGCCACACTGAGCACGGCGTTCCGTCCAAAGCCCACCAGGATCGTCTTGTCCGGCCCGTCCTCCGTGAAGCCCGGGGCGGCCAGCGCCGCCTTGATCACCGGTGTGAAATCGCGGTCGGTGATGTGCTTGATGTTCGGCCAACCCACGTGGCCGGCGGTGAAGATGCGGTGTTCATAAGCGGGTTGAGGCTCCTGGATGCAGTTGGTCGTCATCAGGATCGCGCCCGGGAACTTCGCGAACTCGTCCTTCTGGTCCTGCCACGCGCCGCCGTAGTTGCCGACAAGGTGCTTGTATTTCTTCAAACCCGGATAGCCGTGCGCCGGCAGCATCTCGCCGTGTGTGTAGAGGTTGATGCCTTTGCCTTCGGTTTGCTGGAGCAATACTTCGAGGTCTTTGAGATCGTGACCTGAGACGAGGATGCACTTGCCGCGCACCGGCTCGACGCGGACGGGCGTCGGCACGGGATGCCCGTAGGTGTCGGTGTGCGCCTTGTCGAGCAGCTCCATGACCTTGAGATTCACTTCACCGCATTTCAGGTTCAGAGCGATCAGCGTTTCTACCGTTGGGGTCTCTTCCGCCAGGTGGCTGAGCGCTTCGGCGAAGAAGGCATAGACCGCATCGGACTCGACGCCCAGAATCGTCGCATGATCCGCGTAGGCGGCCGCACCCTTCACGCCGTAAAGCAACAACTCCTGCAATCCACTGGCGTCTGGGCCGAATTCCTCGCGCCGTCCCAGCACCGACACGGCCCGGCTTTGCGTCTCCAATTCCGCCAACGTCAGCGCTGGCTGCCAGGTGGCGGGGCCCTTGACCGTTGCGGCAGTTTGCCCGGTGGTGCGGGCGGCGTTCTCGTAAAGCGCCTTTGCCCGATCCCGCACCCGCGCTGCCTCACGAATCGCTCGCTCGATGGCTTTGACGTCGAAGTTGACGTTGGTGACCGTGATGAAGAGCGCCTTCAGGATGAATCGATCAATTGCCCGGTCCTGCGCGCCTAACCCACGGGCCCGGTGTGCGTATTGGGCGATACCTTTGGCGGCGTGTAGCAGCAGGTCCTGCAAAATGGCCGTTTGTTCGTCCTTGCCGCACGTTGCAAAGTCGGTGCAGCCGGTTCCCTTCGAGGTCTGTTCACATTGATAGCAAAACATGATTTCAGTTTCAGATTTCAGATGGTTGATCCGCGCCTCACTCCGAACCCACGATCCGGACGGCGAGTGCGGCAAGAGGATGAGGCAGAACGGCACGAGGCGCTTTGACGTGGGTCAAGTGTCACGGACAATGGCATGTTTCTGAGCAATGATCCCCGCGACGGGGCAGGGCTTGGCCGCACCGCCCAGGCTCTGCACCAGCGCGAAACGACTCGAAACGGACACCCAGCCGGATCGGGGCTGGTTTGTGTCGCAAGATTCTTGTGTCGCAAGATTCTTGTTGCAGTCTGAGCCGGGAATGGTTACTTACGCATGTCTGTTAAGCCATAAACGGCTTGTATGATTCAGATCGAAAAGCATGCGTAAGCGTCAACCGAAGAGGGTGTCTTGAGCCGCCCTTTCTCCTCACGTCGTGCTCCGGCTCCCGGAGCGTTCACCAGGGTCAACGGTAAAATCCGCGCCCGCGAGGTTCGTGTCATTGGAGTCGATGGCAAACAACTCGGCGTCATCCCCTTGAGCGAGGCCCTGAATCTGGCCCGTCAGAACGCGGTGGATTTGGTCGAGATTGCGGCGGCGGCCAACCCGCCTGTGTGCCGCTTGGTGGATTTTGGCAAGTACCGCTACGAGCTGGCCAAGAAGGAGAAGGACTCCAAGAAGCACCAGCATGCCAACAAGGTCAAAGAGGTCCAGCTCAGCGCGAAGATTGACCCGCATGATTTGGGCGTGAAAGTGGGCCACGCCATTGGTTTCCTCTGCGAGGACATGAAGGTGAAGGTCGCGTTACGTTTTCGCGGGCGCGAGATGGCGCACACGGAGTTCGGCTTCCAGGTGGTGACGAAGTTCATCAAGGAAATTGAGCCGTTTGGCCATCCTGATTTCGCTCCCAAGCTGGTTGGTCGCTCGATCAACCTCATGATCAGCCCGCTGCCTCGGAACAAGCGCGCGAAGGATCCGCGGGAATCCGATGGTCCCCCGGACGAGGCATCGGGGGTGACCGAGTCCAAACCGCAGCCGCCGAACAAGCCAGCGCCCGCCAAGGTGATCGCGCCGACGCGTGCTCCGGCAGAACCTGAGCCGGAGTCCGACGGATTCAACAACAACCCGTTCACGCAGCTCCAAATCAAGCCAGATTAGGCGCGTCGCTGGGTGGCTGGCATCTGTCCCACGAACCGGCTGGGCTGACGCGTCACGCGCGGGAGGACCTTCATCGGCACCGTTCGACCTCGAGGCGTACCAAGGCAACCGCAACGTAGCCCGGAGGCAGCGTGCTCGGGCACAGTGACTATTCTGTCGAAGCGACCGACCTCGTCCGCACGGTCGGTTTTTTGCTTTCCGAAATGGATTGAATCGGTAAATAGAGAGCACTGGTGCAGCAGTCGCGTGCGCTGCAGTTTGATGAATTAGCGATTTGACCATTTAACGATCTTACGACGAATGCCAATCTACGAATTTGCCTGTCCAAAGTGCCGGAAGATTTTCAGCTTCCTCTCGAAACGCGTAAATCCGGACCACTCGCCCACGTGCCCGAAGTGCGGCAACAAGAGGCTGTCCAAGCAGGTCAGCCGGTTCGCCATGACCAAGGGACTCAAGGAGCCGGCCGCCAAACCAGAAGCTCCGGAAGGCGGGCCGCCCATGCCCGACCTGGACGATCCGCGGATCGAGCGCGCCATGGCGGAGATGGAGCGCGACATGGAGCACTTGGACGAGAACAATCCGAAGCACATGGCGCACATGATGCGCAAGATGAAGGATCTCATGCCTGCCGGCACGATGCCCAAGGAACTGGACGTCGCCATCAAGCGTCTGGAAGCCGGCTAAGACCCGGATAAGATTGAAGCCGACATGGGCGATGTGCTCGGCGACTTCATGGGCGGCCCAGAGGACGAAGACGGCATGGGGGGGATGGGGGGCATGGGTGGTGGCTATTCGCACGACGCCGGGCTATACGATTACTGAATCCCAAAGCAGAAATCGCTTTGGAGAGCCAGTGGGGACGCGGTTTCGCGCTGCGTTCCGGCTCAATGCCATCTCCTCCGTGTGAGCCGCTCTCGATCCAAGGCGTTACCCCACGATCCATACGGCTCGGGTGATTCCTCGCTTTCGGATCGGTGAACAGAGGCGGGACGGCGAGTGGCGTATGGGTCGCAAGGTCCTTCCAACGGTCCAACGTCTCCAGTTGCGGTCCGGGGCGCCGCGTTGTTCGCACCCAAGTGCGGGAAGCGGGTTCTCCGTTTTCACAAACGCTGCGTTGACGGTCTCATTGCCCCGCGTAAAACGCGTTCACTTTCGCTTCCACGTCCTTGTAGGCGATGTCCACTTCGTAGATCAGCTTGAACTGCTCGACGGCTTCCTCCTGTTTGCCCATGCTGTCCAGCACGCAACCGAGGTTGTAGATCAAATCCTTCTTCTCGTCGTCGAACACGGCCTTTTCCTTGATCGCGTTTTGCAGCGTCTTGGCGGCGAGATCGAACATCTTCCGCTTGGCGAAGCATTGGGCGAGGTAGTTCATCGCGGCGAGGCGTTTGTGCGGGTTATTCTGCGCCTTCTGAAACTCCGCGATGGCCTCGCCAATCTAGCCGGCTTGGAGGAGAAGCTGGCCCAATTCGAACCGGATCCCCAGGTCCGTGGGGAAACGCTCGGCTCGCTTCTGGCATTCGCTGAGTTGGAAGGCCTGCTTTTCGGCGGCAAGCTGGGCCGTTCGCTCCTCGTAATCGGCACTTTGAGGATCCAATTGGGCCAGTTCGTGATCGAAGCGGCGGCTCATCGTGTCGGCGATGGCCCGATCGAGCGAAGGATCGCTGCCCACATCGGAGGCCTTGATCTGGTTGTAGTAGCCCAGGGCACGGTCGAACTGCTTCTTCTGTGTATGGAGTTCCGCGAGAGAGCGCAGAAGCTTGAGGTTGTTAGGCTCGGTCTGGAGACGCGCTTCGTACTCGTGGATCAACCGCGCGGCGACGTCTTCGGTCTTTTGGACGCGTTGTTCCTGTTCCAGCGCCTTTGCCTGGCCTTCGTCCTTCAAAATGTCCCGATACGAGCCGGTACCGTCAGCCAACGCCTCGTAACCGCCTTCATTCAACGTTTTTCGGGCGGAGAGATTCTTGAGTTCCTGGCTGAGTTCCGCGTTACCGGGATACACGCGGGCCAGCGCCATGAGCACTTGTTCGCCGCGGTTCACGTCGCCGGAATCGGCGAGGGCATGGGCGAACTGCGTGGCGATCTGGCGGTCACGTGGCGAGTTGGTGAACAAGACTTCCAGCGAGAGCACGGCCAGGCGCGGCATCTCGGCGGCGAGCGCTGCTTCGGCGAAAACCTTGTGCGCCATGGTGCTGTTCGGGTCGCCGCTGAGAACCTGCTCGGCGATATTCATGGCCTCGGTCGGGTTCGAGCGGAGGTTGGCCTGGGCCTTGAGCAACTGGGGCGAGGAACTGGCGCTGCTGAACACCTTCTTGAAGAAGCCGGAGCCGGAGTCGCCGGCCTTCTGTTGGGCGGCGGCCCGCAGCGCCTTGCGGCAATCCAGAAAGCCCGGCTCTTTGTCGAGCACCTGCGTGTACAGCGCGATGGCGTAATCGAGGTTTTTGCGTTGCAGGGCTTCATTGCCCTTGATGAACAGCGCCCGAAGGTCGCGCGAAATATCGTTGAGGCTCTTCTCTGACATGGCGGCTCAATCTAATCAGAGCGGGCGTGAAGAATCCACAGGAAATGCGCCGCCGCGTGAGGTGTGACCCCGACCAGGCCGGCGTCTCTTCACCGGTTTTTATTCGACATCTGGACGGCGTCAACGAACATTCACCGCCATCATGCAGGAACGCACACTCACCCTCGGCCATTCGCCCGACCCGGACGACGCCTTCATGTTCTACGCGCTGGCGAAGGATCTGATCCCCACGCACGGCTATCGCTTCCAGCACATCTTGCAGGACATCCAAACACTCAACGAACGCGCCACGCGCGGTGAACTCGACATCACCGCCATCAGCATCCACGCCTACGCCTATGTGAGCGATCAATACGCCCTCCTTCCCAGTGGCGCGAGCATGGGCGATGGCTACGGGCCGATGCTGGTTGCCAAAGGCAAGCTCACCCGGGCCGAGGTCGCACGAAGCCGCATCGCCGTGCCGGGCAAGATGACTTCCGCGTTTCTCGCGCTGCAACTCTGGCTGGGTAAGCCCGCCGCCGAATTCGATTTCGTGGTCGTGCCGTTTGACGAAATCTTCCGCGCCGTGCGGGAGGGCAGGGCGGATGTGGGGTTGATCATTCACGAAGGCCAGTTGACCTATGCCAATGAGGGCTTGCAGGTTTGCGTGGACCTTGGCGTATGGTGGGGAGAGGCGCAAGCGGGCCTGCCGCTGCCATTGGGCGGGAATGTCATTCACAAACGCCACCCGCCGGCCGCACGGAAGCAGATCTCCGAAATCCTGACCGCGAGCATCCGCTACAGCCTGGACCACCGCCCCGAAGCCGTGGCTCACGCGCTCCAGTATGCCCGCGACATGGGCCGTGACCTCGCCGACCAGTTTGTGGGGATGTACGTGAACCACTGGACGCTGGATTACGGCGACCGGGGCAGGGAGGCGATCCGGCGGTTTCTGGGGCAGGGGTTTGAGCGTGGCCTGCTACCCCACCGGCAGGAGTTGGAGTTCGTGGTTTGAACCATAACGGCAGGCGACAGTCACCGTTGCGCCGGCAGGAGGGTCGGACCTCGAACCAGGCCCAGCGGGGCCCGGTGCGGCACAAATTCACCCGTGAAATGCCTTTACACCGCGCCCCAGCACCTCTACCTTCCCGCCCTGAGAAAAACGAAGTATGGAAGCAAAGAAGAAGACGATTGACGGTTTCAAGCTGCACGAGAAAGATACGGGGTCGGCGGACGTTCAGGTCGCCCTGTTGACCCAGCGGATCAACCACTTGACCGATCACCTGCAGACGAACAAGAAGGATCACAGTTCGCGCCGCGGCCTTCTCATCATGGTCAGCCAGCGTCGGACCTTGCTGGATTATCTCCAGAAATCGGATTTGAAGCGGTATCAGGCCGTCACCAAGAAGCTCAAGCTTCGCCGGTAGATTTTTTGGGAGGACGGGCGTGCCGCCCAAGTGGCCACGCCGGTCTTCCATTTTGTTTTCGGGCCGGTTAACGCGAACGGTCCGGGAACACACTCCAACCCCCATCGCGTATGAAAAACTCCGTTGCTGCGGGCAATTTCACTCAGTCCCGAACGTTTTCGGGATTCACTGAAGTTTCTCGGCAGCAACGGAGGGAGAACTAAACCATGCAAACCAAAGTCACCGCCAGCATTGGCGAACGACCAATCATCATCGAAACCGGCAAGATCGCCAAGCAGGCGGACGGTTCCGTAACCGTCCAACTCGGCGAAACCGTGGTCATCGTGGCCGCCGTGGCCGCCACCAAAGCCCGGGAAGGGCAGGAGTTCTTTCCGCTCACGGTGGATTATCGTGAGCGAGCCGCGTCCGCAGGCAAGTTCCCCGGAGGCTATTTCAAGCGCGAAGGTCGTCCGACCGAGAAAGAAATCCTCACCTGCCGTCTCACCGATCGCCCAATCCGACCGCTCTTTCCGAAAGGCTGGTATAACGAAGTGCAGGTCCAGGCCATCGTGCTCAGTGCCGACGGCGAGAACGACCCGGACATGCTCTGCATCAATGGCGCCTCTGCCGCGCTGATGGTCAGCGACATCCCATGGGCCGGCCCACTGGGCGCCGTGCGCGTCGGGCGCGTGGGCGGCAAGTTCATTGCCAATCCCACCCACACCGAGATGAAGGACAGCGATCTGGACCTCGTCTTCGTGGGGAGCGAAACCGAAATTGTCATGTTTGAAGGCTCGGCCAAGGAAGTCGTGGAAGCCGATTTCAATGCCGCGCTTGAGTTCGGCCTGCAAACCGTCCAGCCGATCATCGCCGCGCAGAAGGAACTGGTCGCCAAGGCTGGCAAGCCCAAGCGCGAGATCAAGCTGAACATCGTGCCCGAGGAAGTCCTTACGGAAGCCAAGGCCCTTGCCGGCGACCGCGTGGGTACGGTGCTGGTCAACACCCCCGGCAAGCTGGCCCGCGAAGCCGCCGTCAACGCCATTTTCGAAGAAGTCGGCCAGAAGCTCGTCGAGAAATTCGGCGAGGAGAAGGTCACGCCGTTCGTCATCAAGGACGCGCAGTATTACATGCAGAAGGAAGCGGTGCGTGGATTGATCCTGGACCAGGGCAAGCGGCTCGACGGTCGCGGTTTTGAAGCCGTCCGTCCGATTGGTGCGGAAGTCGGCGTGTTGCCCCGCACGCATGGCTCGGCGCTTTTCAGCCGAGGTGAAACGCAGGCCATGGTCCTCGTCACTCTCGGCACCGGTCAGGACGCGCAGGAGTTCGACGCTTACACTGGCGGCAAGACCGAGAAGAAATTCCTCCTGCACTACAACTTCCCGAACTTCTCCGTCGGTGAAACCGGCCGTATCATGGGACCGGGTCGGCGCGAAATCGGCCACGGCGCACTCGCCGAACGTTCCATCGAACCGATGGTGCCGAACGAGAACTATCCTTACTCGATTCGCATCACCAGCGAGATCATGGAATCCAACGGCAGCACCAGCATGGCGACCGTTTGTGGCGGCTCGCTCGCGCTCATGGACGCCGGCGTCCCGCTCAAGAGCCCGGTTGCGGGCATCAGCATCGGCATCTGCGCCGAATACAATGCCCAGAAGGAAATCTCCCGCTATCAGCTCCTCACCGACATTCTCGGCGCGGAAGACCACTTCTGCGACATGGATTGCAAGATTGCCGGCACCGCCAAGGGCATCACTGGCTTCCAACTCGACCTCAAGCTCCGCGGCCTCTCGCCCAAGCTCATGGCCGAGACCATCGAACGCGCCCGCGTCGCCCGCCTGGCGATCCTGGACGAGATGGCGAAGTGCCTCGCCGCCCCGCGCACCGAGCTGAGCAAGTATGCGCCGCGCATCGTCTCGCTGAAGATTGATCCGGAGAAGATCGGCGCGCTGATCGGCCCTGGCGGCAAGAACATCAAGCGCATCGTCGAGGAATCCGGTTGCGAGATTGACATCGAAGACGACGGCACGGTGAACATCTTCTCCGTCTCTGAGGAAGGCATGAAGATTGCCCGCGAAGCCATCACCGGCATGACCGCCGAGGCGGAGATCAACAAGGTTTACCGCGGAAAAGTCGTCACGATCAAGGAATTCGGCGCGTTCGTCGAGTTCCTGCCCGGCAAGGACGGCCTCGTCCACATCAGCGAACTGGCGAACTTCCGCGTCAAGAAGACCGAGGACATCGTCAAGATGGGCGACGAAATCTGGGTCAAGTGCCTGGGCGTGGACGAAAAGGGCCGCGTGCGCCTTTCCCGCAAGGCCGCGATGGCCGAGCGCGATGCCGAACACGGCGGAGGCGAACAGCCGCCGCAGGAAGGCGACGCCCAGCCGCAGTCTGAGCAACCGCAAGGCGAAGCAGGCCGCGAAGAACAAGGAGGCGACCGTGGCGGCGACCGGCGCGAGCGCCCGGAGCGTCGTGAGCGTGGCGGCGGTGGCGGCGGCGGCGGACATCATCGTGGCGGCGGACGCCGCTAGTCCAACGGGCGACCCGCAGATTTAGGAAACGCACAGGCGAGCCGGCAACGGCTCGCCTGTTCTGTCGCGCTTGGTTGCGCTATGC
>CAYJNU010000241.1:0-6498 GCA_964371005.1 uncultured Verrucomicrobiota bacterium
CCCCGGACAACCCCCCCAAACCCCGAAATTTTGCCGGCGGGGCCCCCCCCCCCCGGCGTTCCGGTTGCTCCATAGTGAGAATTGCTGTTCATACGTTGGCCCCAAAGTATGGCACAACGCGTTCGCACGATAGAGCCTGATTCTGCAAGCCTGCTTGAAAATCATGCAGCGACCCTTGGGGAAGCAAAAGGCCGGTGCGACTGTCTCAGTTCCCGGGACGCTTGCGCCATCCACATGGTTTCCCGGGAAGAGACCCGGGATGTGTACCACGCGGGACAGGTTCGGAGAGAGACGCAGGGAACTGCTCAGGAATCCTGCCCGGCCAAATCTGCTGTCCGAGTCTCGCTGCATTTGCTAAACACCCGTCGGCATGCCGCAAAAGAAGAAGCAACCGCAGCGCGCCGGACTGATCTGGCTTATGGCTGGAACGCCGGCGCTGCTGGCGCTGGGACTGGGATTGACGCTGGCTTTCTGGTCCGGGCATCGCGAGGAGAAGGCAGCCGTCTCCAGGGATTCCAGTGCCGGGTTGTATGCCACCTTTGGAAAGTCACCGAGTTGCCAGTCCTGTCACGAGGAAGCTTATGCCAATTGGGAGAGTTCTCATCATGCGCGGGCCGAACGAAATATCCAGACGAACTTGGATGCCATCGCCTTTGAACCGCCCTGGCGTTTCTCGCACGGGACACAGGTTTCGCAAGCTCGCGCCACGAACGGTCAGTTCCAAATCGTGACTCTGGGTCCTCAGAACGTGGTGGAAGCCTTCCCCGTCGTGCGCGTGCTTGGAGTGTCGCCCCTCTACCAGTTCCTCGTGCCGTTTCCTGGCGGGCGTTTCCAAATGACGGAGCTGGCGTTTGATCCGCGGCATCCGGATTGGTTTGATGTCTATGGCGACGAGGACCGCCAGCCGGGCGAGTGGGGTCATTGGACGGGGCGGGGCATGAATTGGAATCAGATGTGCGCCGGCTGCCACAACACCGCCGTCCGGAAGAACTATGATCCTGTCACGGATTCCTACGCCACAACGATGGCCGAGCGCGGCGTCGGATGCGAGGCCTGCCACGGGCCGATGGCCGATCACAACGCCTGGCAGGCATTGCACCCAAACAAGACTGGCGATCCCACGGTGCGCAAGGTTTCGCCGGAGGCCATGTTCAGCGTCTGTGGTTCGTGCCACGCGCGGCGCGGCGATCTGACGGGGAAGTTCACGCCGCACGATTCGTTTGACGACCATTTCTGGCTCACGACGGTGGATGAGACGGAAACATTTTATCCCGATGGGCAGATTCGCGATGAGGATTTCGAGTTCACCGCCTTTCTTGGCAGCCGCATGCAGGCAGCCGGGGTGCGTTGCGCGCAATGCCATGAACCGCACACGCTCAAGCCACGCCTGGCCGGCAACTACCTCTGCATGCTCTGCCACGTGAGCGGAGTCAGCAATAACGTGCCGCAGATTGACCTCGCTACGCATAGCCATCACAAGCCGAACGATCGCGGTGACCTTTGCACCGGCTGTCATATGCCGCAGACCGTCTATATGCAGCGGCACGCCCGCCACGATCATGGCTTCACGATTCCCGATCCGCTGCTCACCAAGCAGTTCGGCATCCCAAACGCCTGCAATCGCTGTCACACCGAGCGCACGGCGGAGTGGTCGCTGGAGTATGTGGAGAAGTGGTACGGCCAGCGCATGGAGCGGCCGTATCGCTGGCGGGCGCAAACCGTGGCGCGCGCAATGGCGGGGGATCATGGCGCGGTAGAGGAGTTGCTGAGGATGTCGGGCAGTGACACAAATTTCTACTGGCGTG
Source organism: uncultured Verrucomicrobiota bacterium (assembly GCA_964371005.1). GTDB lineage: Bacteria > Verrucomicrobiota > Verrucomicrobiia > Limisphaerales > MWDV01 > MWDV01. The sequence goes on from CAYJNU010000241.1 coordinate 1,806, forward strand.
CGGTAGCGGCGAACATGCTCCGGCCCTGGCTCGCGGAGTCGAACGTGCAAAGCGCGCTACTGTCGGCTGCGGGCGATACGAACGCGATGGTGCGCGTGTCGGCCGTACGGGCGCTCGGGCCGCTGGCGAGTGGCGGCTTCGTACCGGTGCAGAATGCTCTGCGCAAAGGCTTGAGCGATCCGGTCCGCGGCGTGCGGCTGGCGGCGGCCTGGGCGCTGCACGAAACCGTGGCCACGAACTCAACCGCTGGGCGCGAACTGCTGGCCTATTTGAACCACAACAGCGATCAACCGGCAGGCGAACTCCAGCGCGGTATCTTCCACATGAACCGCGGCGATTTGCCGACAGCGATGGGGTGCTTCCGTCGCGCCGTGAGCTGGGACGGAAACTCGGCACCGTTGCGCCACGCGTTGGCCGTGGGCCTGAGTCTCGAGGGCAAACCGACCGAAGCCGTTCGCGAACTGGAAGCCGCCTGTCGCCTCGCGCCGCGGGATGCGGAGTATCGCTACAAGCTCGGGCTCGCGCTGAACGAGGCCAACCGGCCCAAGGACGCTCTGGCGTCGCTGAAGCTGGCGACGGAACTCGATCCTCAATACTCGCAGGCTTGGTACAATCTTGGCCTTGCCTATGCCGCCGCCGGAAACGACGCAGCTTCGCTTGACGGCCTGACGCGCGCGGAGTCGCTGGATCATCGCTCACCGCAGATCCCGTACGCGCGGGCCACGGTGCTAGCGCGGCTGGGTCGGGCTTCTGAAGCCCGCAGTGCGGCCTCACGCGCGGTAGAGTTGCGGCCTGGCTATCCGGAAGCGCTCCAGCTTTTGCAGGCGTTGGAGCGGTGACGCGGGCCGCGCTGGTGAGGTCGGAGAAATCATGGATTCTCGAAGCTCGGCCACGCTATTCCTTTGTACTTCGTCTCGCGGACTTTCCGCTGCCGTCTTGACCTGCATCAACGCGGCCCAGCCACGCTCCCTCTAGTATGGCGGCGTTATGAACAACAAGATCGTTACTTTAGATGTGCGTGCGGATATTCGCGCCGGACGTCAACCGTGTGCCAGCATCATGGACGCAGCGGCCGGTTTGAAAGCCGGCGAGTCGCTCAAGTTGCTCGCGCCCTTCGAGCCCAAACCGCTCTTTGCCGTCTTGGGGCAACAAGGTTTCGCCCACCGCGCGCAAGCGATTGGCAACGGCGATTGGGAGGTGCTGTTTTTTCGTGACACCGCGATGGGCAAACAGCCGCCCCAGCAAACCCCGACCTCTCAATCGTCCGCCGTCTGCGGTTGCAGTTGCGGCGCGTCGGCCGAGGTCGAAGTGGATGCTCGGGGACTGGAACCGCCGCAGCCGATGATGCGCGTGCTCGAAGCGCTCGAAGATCTGGCCGCGGCCACCACCCTGCGGGCACGAACGGATCGTCTCCCAATGCACCTCTACCCCATGCTGGAGGAGCGAGGGTTTGTCGGCGAAAGCGAAGAGCAATCCGATGGCAGCTTCATCACTCATATTCGGCGAGGGTAGCCGCCGCCGTCAGTGTGCGTTGGCAAAGCGAGCGCCAGTTGAGCCTGTCTCCGCATTAACCCGGCACGGGCGGGAGTCGGCGCGTGTTCAGCCGACCGCGGCCTCGGCAGGTTCCACTCCCGCCACAACCAACGCACCGTCCGTGACTTTGCCGCTGGCATTCATTTTGACCGGCCTCGGGGCTTTGCTCGCGGGCCTGCTGGGTCTGGTCTGGCGGCCTGAGTTATTGGCGACCTACCATTACAACCAGTACGTCATCGCACTGACACACCTGATGGTGCTGGGCTGGCTTTGCACGGCAGTGATGGGGGCGGTGTATCAACTCGTGCCGGTGGCCCTGGAGACCAAGCTCCACAGCGAACGGCTGGCGATGATGCACTTCGCGTTTCACGTTGTGGGTTTCGCCGGCATGGTGTGGATGTTCTGGCGTTGGGACTTGAAGCAGGTCGGCCACTACGGCTCGGTGTTCGCGTTTGGCGTGGGGTTGTTCGCTTACAACGTGGGGCGTACGCTGCTGCGAGTGCATCGTTGGAATGTCATCGCGACGGCGGTGGCGTCTGCCGTGTTCTGGTTGGGTTGCGCCGTGCTCGCCGGCCTCTGCGTGGCGGCGGCGAAATGCAGCTACGAATCCGCTGCGCTCCTCTCGCCTGCGAGCTTTGTTGGCGGAATGGTGAACGGCCTGCAAGCCATCGCGAGCTACGTCAAACGCTTCGACCAGATTTCCGTAATGCATGCGCACGCTCACTTGGGCGTCGTGGGTTTCTTTCTCATCTTGATCGTGGGCGTGTCATTCAGGCTGGTGCCCATGTTCACGCTCAGTGAGATTCAGAGCCCGCGCCGCGCAGTGTGGTCGGTGATCTTGCTCAACTTCGGCTTGGCGGGCTCGTTCGTGACGGTGCTGCTACGCAGCCCATGGAAACTGGCGGTCGCCGGTGTCATCCTCGCGGGCCTCATCCTTTACGGTTTCGAAATCCGCGCGATCCTGCGCGCCCGCAAACGCCGGGTCCTGGACTGGGGATTGCGCCAATTTCTGACCGCGACCAGTCTGCTCGTGCCGGTGGCCTTGCTGGGCGTAGTTCTTGCGTGGCCGGGTCTGGCGCTGACTCCATTCACCGGCCAACTGGAGAATCTCTACGGCGCGCTTGCACTGCTGGGCGTGGTAACGTTCGCCATCCTCGGCATGCTCTACAAGATCATTCCGTTCCTCGTCTGGTATAGCCGTTACCGCCATGAAGTGGGCCGCCACCGCGTGCCGTCATTCGGCGAGCTTTATTCAGGGCGGTTGCAGGTCACAAGTTACTGGCTTTACGTCGCGGGATTGGTGGGGTTGAGCGTGGCAACGCTGGCCGCCAACGCCGCCGGGGTACGTGCCGGGGCCGGGTTGCTGGCCGTGAGCGTCATCCTGTTTACCGTGAACGTGACAAAAATCCTGTCGCATTTTTTCAAACCACTGGCGGCCTCGTCGGAGACCGCCCCAGCCGGCCAAACCATGCCATGAACGATCTTCAGCTCAGTGAAGCTCGCGTGCTCGAAACGCTCCGACACGTCATTGACCCCGAACTCGACTGCAACATCGTGGATTTAGGTCTGATCTACAGCGTTGCCATCCACGGTGCGGGCGTGAAGGTCACGATGACGCTTACGACTCCCGGGTGCCCGATGCACGAGAGTATCGCCGCCGGCGTACGGCAGGCGCTGCTCGGCCTCGGCGGGGTTGCGGAAGCGGAAGTCGAGATCGTCTGGGATCCGCCGTGGCATCCGGGGCTGATGACCCGCGACGGATACGAGCGGCTGAACGGAATTCGTTCCCCGTAACCGGGAATGGTGACCCACCCTGGCTGCGGTACGAAATCAGTCGCCGGAGAGTGGTGGCGGATCATTTCGAGCAGAGGTCGGGTTCAGGCTCGGGGTCACGGGTGCAATTCCGCAGTGACTCGGCTTGGGCTATGGTCTGTTTGCCGCATTCAACGTTGAAGCCACTCCGTAGTCAGGTATGCTCCAAGGAACATGAATCGCATCGTCGAACGCTTTGAACAACTCAAGCGCAATGGCCAGAAAGGTTTCGTCGTTTACATTGGCGCCGGCGACCCCAACCTCGAAGCGACCCGTCAACTGGCCCTGGCTTTCGATCAGGCCGGTGTGGACGTGTTGGAGCTGGGTGTGCCGTTCAGCGATCCGCTCGCCGATGGTCTGGTGAACCAACTCGCGGCGCAGCGGGGTTTGGAATCCGGCACCACGCCACCCAAGCTGCTCGCCACGGTGACCGCCATCCGACGTGACTCGCAGATTCCAATCGTCCTCTACATCTACTTCAACCTCATCCACAAAGTCGGCTTGGAGCGGTTCATCGCTGAAGCAGCCCAAGCGGGCGTGGATGGCTTACTGGTGCTGGATCTGCCGCCCGAGGAGGCCGAGAACTACGAGGCCCTCATGACGAAAGCCGGCTTGTGCAACATCTATCTAGTCGCACCCACGACGCCCGAGGAACGGATCGAACTCATCGTGAAGCGGGGCTCAGGGTTCATCTATTACGTCTCACGGGAAGGGGTCACCGGCATGCAGGCGAAAGTCGCAGACAGTATTGGAGCGATGACGGCCAAGATTCGGACGCACACGTCATTGCCCATCGCCATCGGCTTCGGCGTTTCGACGCCAGAACAGGCAAAGGCGGTAGCGAACTTCGGGGACGCAGTAGTGGTGGGCAGTGCGGTGGTGAACCAGATAGCGGAACACGGCAAATCGCCGGAACTTGTGAGGCGCGTAGGCGAATTTGTGAAGGATTTGGTGGTGGCTGTGAAATCTCTTTGCCCCGCCGATTAGCTGCGAAGCTGAGGTCGGCTGCTGCCGCCACCTGCGGCACAGCAAAAAGGAGCAGGCCTCAAGACCTGCTCCCTTGCTGAGTTTCCAGATGCGAGCCTACTTCACCATCTTCCGACCCATACCAACCGCCAGCAGGCCCAGGCCCAAGAGCGTGGCACTCATGCCACCATCGGGGACGTTGTTGCCGTTACCCTCCGGAACGGCTACCAACACACGCACTTCATCCATCCCTGTGGAGGTGTAGAAAGGAGTGAAGTTGAATGTGAGGTCACCACCACTAACGGACCAAATATCAGCATAACTGCCAGTCGTCTCTAATGCTCGGCTCCCGGGTTCGTACAAAACCCCCGCAACGCCTGCG
>CAYJNU010000241.1:6508-12155 GCA_964371005.1 uncultured Verrucomicrobiota bacterium
CTGGCGAGAAGACCTGAAGTGGTAGTGATCAAACCGAGGATGATGCCATCAAAAGTCATCGAGCCAGACGCGTTGACTACAGCAGAAGTCAATGGATCATAATGAACCAGAAAGCTTTGCACAGTCGTCCCTGCGGGAACAATGCCCGAGGAGGTGTATCCGGAATACACGTAATCTGCAGCCACGTTAGCCGAGAGCGATTTTTGCCCTTCATAGAACAACTGGACATCGACATTCTGCATCTGATTCAGCTTCAGATTTGTCCCACTAACCAAGGTCCCTTGGTCAAGAACATCTCCGGAGATTGACATTGCATTCGCCTGAGTTGCCAGCGCAATCACCCCCGCTGCCAGAAGGGTTTTCATAACTGTTTTCATACTTTTTTCATCTGCGTTTGTCATTTCTGTACTTGGTTTGGCGCGACTGACTCCAACGAATCAAGGAGCGCATGAGTTTGGTTGGCAGGATACGTGCCGTCGCCGCAGATCAATAACCCCCCGTTAACTCAAGGCGCTCGTGAGTTGTTCATCTTCAACGTCTTGAAACCTGTAACAAATGTTCCCACTCCCCAAACGCAACGGATCGTGACCACGCTGAGAATAAGAAAGTGTAAACGCAGCCGACGCCCGCTTGCTTCGGACGCTCTCCTGGTGGGTCCGATTCAAAGCTGAAGAAGGGCATGAAACCGCATCCGCATTCCGGCCTTCCCGCACGTTGGTTCAAGGTTCATTCCTGGTCATTGGATGAACGCAAGGGCTAGTGAAGACCCAGATTCCAACCAATGACCGTTCCATTATCAAAGTTGCAGGGTGCGGTGACCGTTTCTGGCCGGAGGGTGGGTGGTAGGAAAACCCAGTTTTGACCCTGCTTCCCCGTCCTGATAGGGTGTCGGCATGAGCAAGCAAGTCACCGTCGAAGTCGCGGCAAACGCCGTTCGGCGGTTTGGCCAAGATGAGCGGCGACTTGTTCGACGTGCTGTGGCGACACAAGCTTGCCCGGATCCAAATAACGATTGAGGTGTCCTCCGCTGCATGAAAACCAAGACCAACACCCAAGACCGATTCGTGATCATCATGGCCGGCGGACGCGGCGAGCGTTTCTGGCCGGTGAGCCGCGAGAAGACTCCCAAGCAACTCCTCAAGCTGCTGGGTGAACGTTCATTCCTGCAGGAAGCCGTAGGCCGAGTGCTGCCCCTGGTCCCGGCAAAAAACATTTTCGTCATCACGACCGAAGCACAGGTGGCGGAGGTCCGCAGGCAGTTGCCCAAGCTGCCCAAGGAGAACGTGGTGGCCGAGCCGGTTGGCCGCGACACGTGCGCGGCAGTCACACTTGGCGCGGCGTTGGTGGGCGCGCGTTCGACCACTGGCGTCATGGCGGTGCTTCCGGCGGACCACGTCATCCCGGAGGAGAAGAAGTTTCAGCAGGTGTTGGGGGACGCGTTTGATCTGGCCTCGCGCGGTCAGGCGATTGTGACCATCGGCATCACGCCGACCGAACCGGCAACCGGCTACGGCTACATCCGGGTGGGCGAACCGCTCCCGCCGCCTCCGGGCGTGAAGGCTTACAAGACGGTGTTTCACCGCGCGGAGCAATTTGTGGAGAAGCCGGATTACGACACGGCCCTGGGGTATTTGCAGAGCGGGCAGCATCGCTGGAATGCGGGGATGTTCATTTGGAGCTTCGTGACGATCACCGAGGGACTGCAGAAGCATCAGCCGGAGATGTACACCGCGTGCCAACGCTGGTTTGCGGTCGCCAACCAACCGGCCAAGCTCGCCAAGGTCTTGGCGAAGGAATACCCGGAGATCAAACGGGTCTCGATTGACTATGCACTGATGGAACATGCGCACAATGTCGTGGTGGCGGATGGGGCGTTCGAGTGGGATGACCTTGGTTCGTGGACGGCGCTGGGCCGCCACATCAAACATGATGCCGAGGGTAATGCTGCCTTGGCCGACTTCATCCACGTGGACGGCGCGCGGAATATCATCTACGACGCCCGCAGCAAGGGCCGGCGCACACCCATCGCGGTGGTCGGACTGCGCGATTCGATTCTGGTGCAAACGGACGATGCGGTGCTCCTCGCGCACAAGAGCCAGGCGCAGAAGGTGAAGGAACTGGTCAAGAAACTGGCAGAGCACGCCAGACTGAAGCGGTTGGTCTAGGGAGCTTTCGAGGGCGACGCCATGTACCGCAGTCTCAGTGCCGAGAAGATCGTCGAGACGTGCCGCGCCTCGCGTGACCGGATTACCGAGCGATTCCCGGGCTCGGGCTTGAGCAAGGTGGCGGGGGAACTTCTTTCCGTCAGTGAACACGCGGCGGAGTTGTCCGGCTGGCTGGCCAAGCCGCACCTGCCGCTGCGAATGTTCGCGGGGTTGGGCATCGTGGCGGTCCTGATCATCGTGGTCGGAGTGGCCCTCAACGTGAAGGTCCAGCCGACGTTCGGGAGCATCGCCGATTTCCTGCAAGGTTCCGAAGCGGCCATCAACGAGGTCGTGTTTCTGGGTATCGCGGTGTTCTTCTTCCTGACGCTGGAAACGCGGTTGAAGCGGCGCCGGGCCCTCAAGGCGGTTCATGAATTGCGGTCCATGGCGCATATCATTGACATGCACCAACTCACGAAAGATCCCGAGCGGATCAGCGACGCGCCGCCGCCGGCCGCCGCCGGGGTCAAGCGCCCTCGAAGCCCGGCCGAGTTGATCCGCTATCTCGATGATTGCAGCGACCTGCTCGCGCTCATCAGCAAGATCGCCGCGCTCTACGTCCAGCGTTTCGACGACCCGGTCACCCTGACGGCGGTGAACGAGGTTGAGGATCTGACCAACGGCATCGCGCGGAAGATGTGGCAGAAGATCATGCTCTTCGACCGCATTCTGGCGGGTGGGGCGGCCCCGGCGGTTTCGCGCTGAGCGGACGGTGCGTTGGTTGTCCCGGTGGCGACCCAGACGCCGCTTGGCTTCAAGATCGAGTGGCCGGGGAAAAAAACGGCTGAGCCAACCTGCGTCGGCTCAGCCTGAAATGAAGTCCAACCCTGGAAACGGTTACAGCGGTTTGGTCAAGGTCAACGTGAAGAGGTGGCCCTCCGGGCGTTCCTTGGCCCCGAACTCATACGCGTATCGCAAAGAGGCGAACATGCCGAGCTTCGAGCAAAAGCCGCTGATTTCCGGTCCGATGCCAATCTTGCGGTCGAGTGTGCCCCAAGCCCTGGGCCCGCTGTCCTCCGTTACCTGTTGCTGGTAGTACCCGATAACACCCACATCAAGTCCTTTGCTGACAGTCTTGCTGAGTCCTGCTTCAAGCGTGTAGACCTGCCCGGGGTCGGTGTGGGTTGTCTCTTGTTCGTGGCAGAACTCGTAACGGTTCAGGAGGGACAAGGCCCAAGATTTCTGCTCGTCCGGGTACCAAGTGCCGCCCAAGGTGAGCATGTGCGACCAGAAGCCTTTGGAAACAAGATCCGGACGATTGGGGCTGAAGTCGCCGGTCGGCGCCCAGACGGCGTACCCCGCCGCCAAATCCAACTGCTTGAAGTGCCAGGACAACAAGAGCGGTTCAAGTTGAATGTCACCGATGCCGAAGTAGCTCTTGCTGGCGCCCCCGACCTTCCAGTCCAAGTAGGCAAACGGCACAATGACATCCATACCGTAGGTGCCGCCCAGCACGTTTAAATCACTCATCCAGATCAAGCGAGGCGCGTTGATGTAACCGAATATGTCAAAGCTACTGCCCAAGTCCTCAAACCGGCCGGCGGTGTAGAAGAAGTTGTAGTCCCGGAGGTAGAATCCGGGTGGGGGCAAGGAGGCGCCTTTGAGGCCCTCGGCGCCCACCGGATAATGGGCCGCAACGATGGGCTGTGCTTGGACGACGGCCGGCAGCGCCAAGAGCGCGCCGACCAACAGGAGTGAATGGAGTCTGGCTTTCATGGTGGTGATTTAGTCTGGATTCTGAGGGATTAGTCGCCGTTGCCGACGTCTTTCATTTTGCCGGAAAGGAACATGTCGTAGGCGGCCAGGTCCAGCATGCCATGGCCGCAAAGGTTGAAGAGAATGACCTTCTTCTTGCCCTCTTCGCGGCACTTGACGGCTTCATCAATGACGGCCGCGATGGCGTGCGAAGGCTCCGGCGCGGGCAGGATACCCTCCGTGCGGGCAAAAGTGACAGCCGCCTCGAACACCTTCATCTGCGGATACGAGATGGCGTCAATCAGCCCGAGCTTCTTGACGTGGCTGACCGCGGGCGACATGCCGTGGTAGCGCAGGCCGCCGGCGTGGATCGAGGGCGGCATGAACTTGTGGCCCAGCGTGTACATCATCATCAGCGGCGTCATCTCCGCCGTGTCCCCGAAATCGTAGCGCAGTTCACCCTGCGTGACAGAAGCGCAGGAACTAGGTTCGACCGCGACGATGCGGGTGGTCTTCTTCTCGACAATCTTCTGCCGCACGAAGGGAAAGGCGATGCCGGCAAAATTGCTGCCGCCGCCGACGCAGCCGATCACCACGTCCGGGGCTTCGCCGGCCATCTCCATCTGCTTGATGGCTTCCTGGCCAATGACGGTCTGATGCAGGCAAACGTGATTGAGCACGCTGCCCAGCGCGTATTTGGTGTTCGGCGTCTTGACGGTGTCCTCGATGGCTTCGCTGATGGCGATGCCGAGGCTCCCGTTGCAGTTCGGGTCCTCTGCCAGCATCTTGCGGCCGAACTCGGTATGATCGCTCGGGCTGGCGAACACGTTCGCGCCGTAGGCCTGCATCAACAGCTTTCGGTAGGGCTTCTGGTTGAAGCTGACCTTGACCATGTAAACCGTGCATTCGATCCCAAACAACTGGCAGGCGAACGCGAGCGACGAACCCCACTGGCCGGCGCCGGTTTCGGTGGCGAGGCGTTTCGTGCCAGCTTCCTTGTTGTAATAGGCCTGCGCCACCGCCGTGTTGGGCTTGTGACTGCCGGCGGGGCTGCCGCCTTCGTATTTGTAGTATATGTGCGCAGGCGTTTGGAGTGCCTTTTCGAGGCGCACGGCTCGCAACAACGGCGTGGGCCGCCAGAGCGCGTAGATTTCGCGCACCGGCGCGGGAATTTCCACCCAACGCTCCTGCGACATCTCTTGCATCACGAGGTTTTCCGGGAAGATGGCGGTCATCATCTCCAACGAAACCGGCTGCTTCGTGCCGGGATGCAACGGCGGCGGCAGGGGTTCGGACAGGTCGGTGAGAACGTTATACCAAGCGGCAGGAATGTCGGCCTGTGGCAGCGCGAAACGAATGCGATGACTCATGTTGTATTCTAGGTCTGAACGCGCCCAGCAAAATGGCTTCGCGTGGGAATGTCAACCTCTTGTTCGCGCGATTTTGCACGCCCAGCTCCTCGGCCGGATGACTGGGGCGATTGCAGTGGAGAAACCTACCCGCCGGCGACGTGGGTTTCCTTCAGGGGTTTGCAGGGATTGCCTACGGTCGCTTGACCCTGAGACGCATGAAGCGAGCGGGGGTGTTGGTGGTGTAGGCGGAATCCTGCACGCTCACCAACCAATGACTGCCAAAATTCTCCCGGCTTATCTCGATCAAGCTGTCGCTGCTCCACGCGCCGGCGTCCAGCGCGTAGCGCGCGTCGACAACCAAAGTCACAACCACGGCCACCTTGTTCTGTCGGTAGT
>CAYJNU010000242.1:0-12149 GCA_964371005.1 uncultured Verrucomicrobiota bacterium
GAAGTTGACTGCCCTTCAGAGAGGAAGATGTCAGTGCCGTTTACGACCTCGTACTGAATCGCGAATGCGCTTCCAGTTGTGAGCAACGCCGCCGCCACCATCAATGCTAGTTGTTTCTTCATAGTATTCTTTTTCTTGTTAATCTCGGGCGCTGCACCAAGCCATCTCGGCCATCTCTCTCCATGCATCGCCTCAGCGATCATGTATACGCATGATGTGTGCCACGCCTTTTCAATAATACTCAAGACTCGCGATAATCTGATTCGCAATACATTTACTATCAGCAGCATGCAAATACTAAGTATTGTTACGGAGGCATAGCATGTGGTTTCTTTCAGCTTCTGAATCTGTAAGGCTATCCGACGGTTGTGGCCTTCCATTGGATACATCTTATTACCTTTTAACCGCAGATGGCGCGGACGTCTCCATGGCGGCCGATGGCCTTGCCTCACCAGCGATGGTGTCACAGAAACCACTCGTGCTCCCTTCTCCCAGATGCGTCCCCGAGAAGGTTGACGTCCTGTATCCATGGTCTTCCCCTGCGAGGGCACAGCCGAACGTCGCGCAGCACCACACAATTCGAAACCACAAACGCGTTCAACCCATCACCCAGTCGCTGGTGTGGTGTTGAGAGCCGTCTCGGGGGACCATATCGGAGAGACTCGTCCGCACCAACCGACTCGGCTCCCAATCTGCGCGTCTCACGTTTGCAGAGGCGCGGGGGCGGTTACTCAAACGACCGTTACTCTGAAACACGATGGCCTACTTCACTTCGATCCCCAGTTCTTTCAGGAACGGCCCGTTCTGCGGCGGGCGGCCGAGGAATTTCTGGATCGAGATGTTCACGTCGCGGGAGTCGCCGGGCTCGTAAATCTCGCGGCGCAGGCGGCGGCCCGTCGGGATGTCGTAGTAGCCTTCCGCCGAACTCTCGAACGCCGTGGCCATGTCGGCGGCGATCACGTCCGCCCAGGCGTAGCCGTAGTAGCCGGCGTCGTAGCCCATCAGGTGGCCGAAGTAGGTCACGAAGGTCGTGTCTTCCGGCATCGGGTAGAAGATGTCGCCCAACACCTGGTTGGAGAGCTTGATGGTGTCCTTCTGGTTGTCCTCGTGAATCTGCGAGTGCAGCGTCAGGTCGAGGATGCCCATAGAGAATTGCCGGCGGTAGAAGTGGCCGATGGTCGCCAGCTTGGCTTCCTTCAGCTTGGCCAGGATGTCCTGCGGGATCTTCTTGCTCGGGTCGCGGTAATCGGCGGCGAAACTGTCGAGCACCTTCTTGTCCCAAACCCAGTTCTCGAGCATCTGCGACGGCGCCTCCACGAAGTCGCGGGGCACGGCGGTGCCGGCGAACCGGCTGAACTTGGCGCGGGTGAGCATTCCGTGCAGCGCGTGGCCGAACTCGTGGAAGAGCGTCTCCACCTCGCTGTGCGAGAGCAGCGAGGGCTTGCCGGGCACGGGTGGCGGGAAGTTGCAGACGAGGGCCACGGTCGGGCGTTGGTAGCGGCCATCGGGCAGTTGCTTGCCTTCGATCAGCCCGAACTGGGCGAAGTGGTTGAACTTCCCCTCGCGCGGGAACATGTCGAGGTAGAACAAGCCGAGCGGCTCGCCGGTGACGGAATCGCTGACGGCATAGAGGAGGATGCCGTCCACCCATTTGTAGGGCGCGTCAATCTTGTCGAAACGCAGCTCAAAGATGCGCTGGTAGATCTTGAACATGCCGTCCAGCACCTTCTCATACGGGAAGAAGACGCGAAGCTGCTCGGCATCCACGTTGTATTTCTCCTTCTTCAACTGGTTCGCGTAGTAGCGCCAGTCCCAGATGTAGAGCGGCGGATTCGCCGTGCCGGTGTCTTTGGCCTTGAGCACCTGGAACTCGGCCTTCTCGGCGTCGAACTTCGGCTGGAGGCCGGTCGCGGTTTCCTTAAGGAACGACAACGCCTTGGCGCAGGTCTTGGCCATCTTGGTTTCGATCTGGTAATCTGCCCAGCTCGCGTAGCCGAGCTTGTGGGCGATCTGGTCGCGCAAGGCGAGGATCTGCTCCAGCAACGTGACGTTCGTCGCGCGCGCGAGGTTGTAGCGCTCAATCTCCAGCCGCTTCCGCACGTCCTCGCGTTTGGCGTTTTCCATCACCATCACGTACTGCCAGGTCACGTTGGCCAAAATGGTGTATTCGTCATCGCCGGCCTTGATGCCCTTTTGGGCGAGGAATTCATCGGGCACACCGTCGAGTTCGGCTTTCGTAAACTTCACTGCCTTCTGAGCCTTGGTGACGTTGCTATCGAAGTCCGTGGTCAGTCCGGTCAAGTGCTTCCGCAACTTCTCGATCTCGTCTCGCTCGGCCTTGGGCAACGCGAGGCCCGCCCGGCGGTAATCGCGCATGATCTCCTCCAACAGCTTCCCGTCCTCGCCGAACAACTGCGGCTTGGTGTCCGCGTAAGCCTTCAACGTCAGATACACGTCCTCGCGGTATTCCGTGCCGACGCCCCATTCCTGGATGGTCTTGATCGCCTCGGTCGCGGCCTCGCGCAATACGGCGGTGGGGCTCGTTTCCTTGATGAAATTCAGCCGGCTGCCCACCGTGCCGACGAAGTAATTCAGATCGTCCAACGCCCGCGCCGTATCGTCAAAACTGGCCTTGCTGCGGTCCAGCTTGCCGATTTCGTCCAGCGTGGCATTGCCGGTGGCGAGGGTTCGCTGAACGAGGATTTTCACGGCGTCCGGCGTCGTTTCAAACACCGGCACTTCGATCACCGCGTTGAACCGCTCAGCTCGCTTCTGCGCCTGCTTGAGCGACTCAATCGGTCCGTTTTGCACCTTCTTCTTGTCAGTGGTGGAACATCCAGTCATAAGAGCTACGAGACCCAAAACCATGAACCATTGCGCATGCATGGGGCGGATTCTAATGGCGCCCCCGGTTGTCTGCAAGCGGCGTGCGCGCCGTGCGGCGGGCGATTGCATTCCCTGCCGGTTCTCGTAACCTCCCCGAATGACCAGACCAGAGAAGACCGAGAAAGCTCCAATGGATCCGGAGTTGAAAAGCCGCATCGAGGAATTGATCCACTACAAAGGCGGCGGCCACAACGAGGAGAGCGTCGCCGATATCATCGAGAACGCGTTGAAACTGCTCACGGACGTCCAGGACAGTGGCGATGTGCGCGTCATCCAGACCGCGAACCGGGAGTTGCGCTACGCCTTCCGGCTGTTCGCGCCCTACGCCCATGTTCGCAAGGTGACCATCTTTGGCTCGGCGCGCACCGCCCAGACCAAACAGGAATACCAGCAAGCCATAGATTTCAGCCGTAAAGTCGCCGCCGCTGGCTTCATGGTCATCACCGGCGCGGGCCCGGGCATCATGCAGGCTGGCCACGAAGGCGCCACGCCCGAGATGAGCTTCGGTGCAAACATCCGGCTGCCGTGGGAGCAAAGCGCCAACCCCGTCATCCGCGAGGACAAGAAGCTCGTCACGTTCAAATACTTCTTCACCCGCAAGCTGATCTTCATCCGGCACTCGGACGCCATCGCGTTGTTCCCCGGCGGCTTTGGCACGATGGACGAAGGCTACGAGGCGCTCACGCTGATGCAGACGGGCAAGAGCCAGCTCATGCCGCTGGTGCTCATTGACCGCCCGGGCGGCACGTATTGGAAGACGTGGGACAAGCACGTCCGCGAACACCTCCTCCGAGACGAATTGATTTCGCCCGACGATCTGAACCTCTATCGTATCACAGACAACACCGACGAAGCGGTGAAGCTGGTCACGCGGTTCTACCGGAACTTCCATTCCAGCCGGTTCGTGAAGGACCTGCTCGTCATCCGCTTGAAGCACGCTCCCACGGACTCGGCCATCGAGGCGATGAACGAAGACTTCTCGGACATTATCACCGGCCCACCCATCAAGCGCACCGAGCCGACCGCCGAAGAAACCGAGGATCGCGAGCATCTGGAGCTGCAACGCATCGCATTCGGCTTCAACCGACGCAACTACGGGCGGCTGCGACAGTTGATTGATGTGTTGAACAGCCAGTAGGGGCCGGCCTGGTCGCTCCCAAATTCAACCAGGCCTTTACTCGCGCCGCTTCTGAGCCCGCTTCTTCGCTTCCAGGAGACGACTGGCCGTGCTGGCGGGGGCTGCTTCCGCAGGCGACCCGGGCTTCGCTTCAGGAGCAGCCGTTTCCTCGTGAACTGGTGTGGGCGAGCTTTGTGTGGACGGCACAACGGCGGGTTTTGCGGGTTGGAATAAGTCGGGCCGCGGCTCGCTGCCCGCCTGCGTTTGCGTCGCGCGGACCTGGCCGCGCTTGGACAACAGCGCTGCCAACGACACGTCAGCTTCGACCGGGCGCGGTGTGCCTTTCCAGAAGAACAGCCATTTTCGCAGCGTCGCCGTCGCGCGCAGCCATTCGTCGCGGTCTATCTGGATGCGGCGCACGCCCACGTCGCACACGAACAGCACGATGGCCAGCTTGAGCAGCCATTCCCAAAGGTCGCGCGGCTGGTAGGTCTTCTGCCGGTCGTGCAGGAACGGATTCTCCGCCGGCAGGGCCGGGTTCAGAACCTTGCCCCCGCCCGCTTCGACGATGCGCCGCAGCAGGCTCAGATTCGGTTCGGGATCGGTGAACTCGGGCGAGTAGTTGATGCTCGCACCGACGACTTGCGAGGCCTGCAACCGCCCGCCTTCCAGCTCCATCAGGTTCAAGAGATAGCCGCCGACTTCCTTGGTCGGGAAGCGCGCTTCGTATCGGCCCGGGCCGGTTTGTTCGAGCCGCACGGTTTCGCGTTTGCCGGTCGGACTGACGACGGCGGCTTGCAAGTTCAGGAAATTCCGGTAGGCGCCGGCGTCGTCCAAGGCCTCGACGGCCAGCAGTCCCTCGCCCTTGTCCACCGTCACCTCGGTCGTGAAATCGCTGTTCTCCAGTCGCCGCAAACTCCATTGCGCGATCTGCGACCAGAACTGCCGATACTTCGCCCAGCCGAGCCAGTCCTTCGCCCAGCGCGCCTTCGCGTCTGAAGTGAACGCCACCGCGCGGCCCAGGCCGTATTGCCAGTGCGCCAGCAACGGATCGCCCTTGTCGGTCCAGAGCGGCGTTTCGGCGCGCGGCTTGGGCGTCGTGGCCACGTAGCCGAGCAATTGCGGGTACTCTGCCGCGCCGATCCCACGCACGGCTTCGCTGGACGCTTTCAACTGCGGCTTGAACGGCTCTTCGTAGATCGCCGACTTCAGGATCACGGCGGTTTCCTTGATGAAAACCTGCGGCAATTGGCCCGGGTCGGTGATGTTGTAGAACCGGCCGCGGCCCTGGTCGGCCATCCAGATCATCCGCTCCGGCCCCATGTGGCCCGCGATCAGGACCGTGCTCACCGTGATGCGGTCGCCGACGATCGCCTCCATGGTTTGCTGTGACGGCGCCGCCGGGTCGCCGTCGCTGAACACGATGATGTGTTTCAGGTTCGCCGTGGATTTCTTCAATCCTTCGTGCGCCATCTGCAAGATGTTCTCGAAGCTGCCGAGGTCGCCCTGGTTCATGCCGGCAATGACGCGCCCGGCTTCCTTCTTGTTGCCAACCTTCTGCATGGGCAGATGCCAGCGCTCGTTGCCGTCCCACAGCAACACGCCGAGTTCATCACCTGGCCCAAGCGCGTCGAGCACGCCGAGGGCGCAATCGCGCGCCACCTGATTGCCGTTGGCGAATTCCATCCCGTGCATCACCAGCGCCACCGCGCCGCTGGGCAACACCTTCTTGCTGTCGAGCTCCATGCTTACCGGCAGCGTGTCTTCCAACGGCGTGCCGCGATAGCCGCCCGCGGCGTACGCCTGGTCGCCGCCCACGCACACGAGGCCCACGCCGAAATCGCGCACCGCGCTGTCGAGCATCTGCATCGGGTCGCGGCCCAGATCGCCGGCGGCGACGTTCGCGAGGACCACGGCATCGTAGCTTTGCATTTCCGCCAGCGAACCGGGGAACTGGCCGGCGCCAACAAGCTTCACCTCCAGCCGCGACGCCTGCAGGGCGACGGCGAGCTGGCGATCCTGCTCCGGATCGGCGGACACGATGAGTAACTGCGGATCGCCGCGCACGCTGGCGAAGCCGATGGCGCGGTTGTTCTGCGGAATGGGATCGCCCGCGGCTTCGACGCGCACTTCGTAATTGTAGAAACCCGGCTCGGCGAGCGTCTGCGGGAAGGTGAAGAGGTTCTTGCCGGCCTCCAAGTCACCCGCCTGTTCGCCGAGGAACTGCTCGTTGCGGTAAAGGCGCACGTTCGCTTTGCCCGCGGCGTCGGCTTGAACGAAGATCTTCGTCTCGAACGATTGCCCCTTCTTGAGCTGCGGCGGGAGTTGCAGGCGCTGCACGGAAACGTCGTTGCCCCGCGATACGCCCAGCGACACGGCGTCAATCGTCACGCCCAGTGGCTTCGCCGCCAGCACCGCGCCCAAGGCGTCGCCGATATTTTCGTTGCCGTCGGACATCAAAACGAGCCGCTTCTGACCGGTTTCGGGAAACGCCGCCGTGCCGAGCCGGATCGCCGCCGCGAGATCGGAGCGCTGCGTGTCCACGACCGCTTCGATCTTTTGCAGGTCAATCGCCGCGTTCGGCAGCCGGTCAATGCTCGCATCCGTGCCGAACACGATCACGCCCGCCTTGTCGGTGCCTTTCTTCTGCGCGGCCAGCTTGTTGACCAGCGCCCTCGCTGAGTCCTGCTGCGCCGATGGAATGCTGTCCGAACGATCGAGCACGAAGAAGACGTTCATGCCCTCGAGTGGACGCAACCACTGCAACCCAGCAAGGGCGAGCACCAGGGCCAGACAGACAATGGTCCGCAACACCAGCGCCGCCCAGCGCCGCCCAGCGCCGATTTGCACATCCGTCTTCCACGCCAGCCAAAACACCCACGCCAGCGCCGGCAGTGCCGCGAGCAGCCAATATGGATGGGTGAATTGCATGTTAGTTCCGAGTCAGTAGTCCGTGGTCAGTAGTCCGTGGCCGTCGCGTGTGGGCTTGGTCTCTTGCTACTGACCACTGACCACGGGCCACTGACTCTCTGCGAACGAGCTTCTGCACCCGGTGATTCTGCGAATCGGCCACGTAGAGATTTCCGTACGAATCCAGCGCCATGCTCCACGGGTTGGCGAATCGGCCAGGTTCCGCCCCCGGCCCGCCGATGATCTCCACGGCCTTGCCCTCCAGGTCAAACACCTGAATCCGGCTGTTGCCGAACTCGCAGACAAACACGTTTCCCCGCTTGTCCACGCTCACATCATAGGGATAGCTCAACTCCCCTTTGCCGGAGCCTGCCTGCCCAAACGTGCGGAGGAACTTGCCGTCTCCGGAGAACACCTGAATCCGATGGTTGCACGAATCCGCCACGTAGAGCCGGTCCTGCCCATCCGCGCACAAACCTTCTGGCCGATTGAACTCGCCCGGTCCCGTGCCGGCTTGGCCAAGGACGCCCAGCAATCGAGGTGATTCCGTCCGCTGTCCCCCTCGCCCGTCGGACGGGAGAGGGGTCAGGGGTGAGGGTGAACGGTGAATCGCTGCAAAGCGCTGCACCCGTTCAACCGCCGCGTATTCGCACACGGAGATTTCGCCGCGCGAATTCACCGCCACGGCGCGGGGGAAGCCGAACTGGCCAGCGTTCGTTCCGCGTTGACCCCATTGCGCCACCAGCCAGCCCTCCGGTGTGAAGTGGTTTACGCGCGAGTAATGCGGCTCGACCACGATGATGTTTCCGTCGCGATCACACGCCATGCCCTTCGGTTTGCCCAAGTCTGTCTGTGGCATTTGCCATGACAGGATGAATTTCCCATCCGGCGAAAACTTCTGCACGCGTCCCGTCATGTCCACGGCGTAGAGATTGTCCTGCCGGTCCACGGCCACGGAGCGCGGCTTGTTGAACTCGCCGAGGCCCACGCCGCGCGAGCCGATACCCTCCGCGCGCTCGAAGAACCTCCCGTGCAAGGACGCTTCGTCTGATGAAGCGGGCGCGCAACTGGAACAAAAGCACCAACCACCAACCACCAACATCCCGAGAAACAGGAAATTCCAAGTAGCAAAGCCTGATCGCGCGGCGCTTGCTTGGATTTTGCGGCTTCCTTCGGCGTTGAATGTTGAATGTTGGAGGTTGAATGTTCTTTTCCATACCCCCCAAAGCACCAGCGGTAAAACCGCCAGTCCCAGCAGCACGATACACAGTGCATTCACCTGTGCCGCATAGCCGTAGTGCAGCAGATTGAAAATCCGCAACGCGAGCGTTTCCCCGCCCGGTGGCTGAATGATAACGATGGACTCCACGTCCCACAGGCACAGCAGATAAACCACATACCACGCCGCGAACATCTGCGGTGCAATCTGCGGCCAGATCACGAGCCGGAACATCTGCCAGCGCGACGCGCCTTCCAGCCGTGCCGCATCGGTCAAGTCTGTATCCACGCTGGCCACCGCCTGCCGCGCCGCCGTCCAACCCAGAGCAAGGTATCGAATAACAAACGCCAACAACACGATGCCTGCGCTCTGATAAAACACCGCCAGTACCGGACGATTGAAAACTTTGATCAACGCGATGCCAATGAGAACGCCGGGAATGAAGAACGGCAGCCAAGTCAACGTAGCGCAGACTGGTAGTATGCTGTATCGCCGACTGGCAGTCGGCAGGCAGGTTGCCAACCTGCGATACGGCAGACTGCCAATCTGCGCTACCAAAACAACCACGGTCGCCGCCAACGCCACGAACCACAATGAATTCCAGATGGCACCAGCGCTGGCTGCGATCGCGCCTGGAAGTTCCGCCCACGTCCGCTGCGCGGAGACAACTTGCCCCAGCGGCAAACCGACGGACACGACGCACAGCAACGTCGCCAGCGTGCTGCAGCCGATTCGCCACGCCAAACCAAGTTGTCGGCGGATCACTCCGGCAGAAACCGCTCCTTGCACGCGCGGCCAACTGACGCCGCGCCGCGCCGTCCAGGCTAGCACCAGCACCGGCGCGAGCACCAACGGGACGCTCAACTTCAGCGCCCCAAGCGTGTCGAACTGCGTGCTGAAACGCACCCACATCTCATCAGGCAACACCTTGGTCTGCAGGATGGCCGGCACGGCAAAATTGTTCAGCGCGAGCACGAACGTCAATAAGCCGGCCAACGCCAGTTCCCCGCGCGCGACGGGAAGCAGCAGCCAGCGCAGCAGCGCAAACCCAGTCATGGCCGGTTCACACTCGAATTGCGCCGCCTCCAATCTCCGCCAAGCCGCCAGCACGGCGAACAACGTGATCGGCCAGAGCATCAGTGTCAGAATCCAGATCGTCCCGCCGAGCGAATAGATTTTGAACGGCAACCACGAACGCAACGCCCCCGTTTCACCGAGCAGACTGATCCAACAATTCGTCACCAGAAACGGCGGCAGCGCCAGCGCCACAATTGCCAACGCGAGAAATGCATTCCGCCATTGCGCTTCCAGCGTCGCCAGCCATAGCGCAGCCACGAGGCCAAACCCCACCGCCAGCGCCGTTGTCATTCCGGCGAGAAGCAGGCTGTTCTGAAGCAAGGGCCAGTTCATGAGGCTTGTGAGACGTTCGCCCTCACCCCGGCCCTCTCCCCCAGGAGAGGGAGAACTATTCGCCGCTGCTTGAAGTATTGAACGACTCTAGAATTCTCGTGCGACCTTCCGCGAACAAGGAAAGGCTGGCGACTGCAACGAGGACAAACAAGCTCTCGAGCGACGCGAACACCTTCACCCTCTCCTCGGGGGAGAGGGCCGGGGTGAGGGCGAGCGTCACGACTATATTCAATCGAGCTCATCTCAGGAAAATCTCGTTCAGTTGTCTCGTGGTCGTTTCCAAATCGCGCAGCAGCCCCTCCCAATCCGGCTTTAGCGTGCTTGTCTTGGCCGCTGGCATTGGACTCTCGAGTGCATTCGCCCTCACCAACGTCTTCGCGACCTCCGGGAACTGGAGATACGCAAACAACTTCTGAGCATTCGCCGGATGTGGCGCATCGCGAACCACGCCCACGGTGTTCGGAATCAAGAGCTGCTCCTCATTGATCCGCAACATGGCAATCGGTAATCCCTCCCGTTGGCCGGCAAAAACGTCATCCGAATCCGTCAACCCAATCCACGCCTCGCCGCGACCGACGAATTTCACGACAACGGAATTGCCGTCCACGATGAAGGGTTTGTTCTCAGCCAGCGAGCGGCACCACACGAGCCAGCATTCCTCGCCCCACAATTGCTTCAGCGCGTGGAAGTGTGTGGCGGTCGTGCCGAACTGTGGAAAACCGAGCGCGATTTTGCCGCGCCAGGTTGCGTTTATGAGTTCCAGTAGTGATTTCGGCGCGTCAGCCATCGCAAGTTTGTTCGTGTTGATCACAATGCGGCGGCTGCGATAGCCGAAGGCGGCCCAGCTGTTGGTTTCGCGGAAGACGCCTTGCGCGGCGAGTTGGCGCGTGCGCATTTCTTCGTTGCCCCAGAACACGTCGCATTGCGGATGACTGCGTTCGGCGAGCAACCGATTCGCCAGCCCGACGGTTTTCACCGCTTCGCTGTCATAGACGGCTTTTACCTTGATGCCGGTTTCCTTCTCGAACTCGCGCAGAATCGGCTCGGCATAGACTTGGTCTTGCGCGGCGTAAACCACGACAACTCGACCAGATGCCTCTTGTGCCTTGCGCTTGGCGCTCGAAAGCGCAGGAAGCAGCAAAGCGGCGAGAAGTGCAATCGCGGGTATGATGAGCCAACCCCAAAACTGTGCTGCTTCGCGTTGGGCGAACTCATCCTTTGGCCAATTTTTGTTGTCGCCTTCGCTCATCTCTTGCGAACCTCTTCAACAAGTTCCGCATTTAGGATTTTGTCCACACTCACGGCTTCTGGCTTTGATGATGTCGGAGTGAGCGCTCTCAAGTGGGCTACTACTGGCTCAGGCACTGTTGAATAGCGCAACAACCGGTAAGGCAGTGCGCCTTGTTCGAGGGGAAACTGTTGCAGCATTCCTTCGACTTCGGACCAAGCTGCCATGGCCATGTCTTCACGGCGTCCAAACAGCTTTCGTGGAAGAATGTCTCTCCTTTGAATCAGGACGAGCTGTGCTTCAGGCATGGCGATAGGAATCCCATCCGGCCATGCGACGGTGCTCGTAACTTTCGCACCGTTTCGCAAGAACATGAGGCGAGGAACAAAAATATCCTCACCAAACTTGGCCTGAAGTTCGTCCTTCGCAAGATTCCAGCGCCAGCACGCTTCAATTTGAGCAGTCGGCAAAGTCAAAGGCTGGTGCTCGGGGTTCTGCGACAAGATGGATTGGTAACCAAAAGCGTTCCCGGTATTCCACCCCCGCAGAAACCCCTCAGCCGAGTACTCGCCGTCGCTCATGCCGTCGATCTGCGTATCTGAAACCAACAGGTCAAACTGTGCGACTAAAGCTCTAATTTCCAGTTCAGCTTCCAGCCCGAATATGTGGGGTCGCAAATAGTTCAGATTGAAGCTAAGCGGCAACAGGTCTGGTTCTTCTTCGTTCTCGACACTCCCAATGTCGAAGATGAAATAGACTCCGGTGGCTTCGTTCTGATAAACGGCTTGCTGGTCGGAAACTTCGTAATTCGGTCTCGCTCGAAAGAAAGCTGCAAAATCTTCGGCGCGGGGAGACGGCTTACCTGATCGCAATTTGAAGTAAAGGTCGTAGCTCATAATTTCCTCTCCTTTCTTTTCACACCGTCCTCCTGTGATACCACCACCACTCGAACAACAGCACGGCCAGACCGATGGCGGCGAGCGTGCGCCAGAGTTCCATGTTCGTGCGTTGCACGGTGGTGGCTTCGACCTTGGTGTATTCGCCGAATTTCAATTCGTCGCGCGGTCGGATGTTGCTCTCGGCGGAGTCGAGCAGGTCGGCGCAGAAGGTGACTTCATTCGTCCCGGCGCGCAAGTGATAGACGCCTTGCTTCGCGGTGTCGCCGAAGACGATTTCATTCGCGCCTTCGACATTGAGCGTGGTTGCTTTGCCATCGGGCAATTTCACTTCGGCGCTTTTCACTGGTTCGGCGAGCGCGAGGCGGAACGGGTCGCCGGCTTTGATGAGGAGTTGGGAATTGTTTGCGTTGGCGGGATTGAGCCATTCCACGGCGTTGGCGATGAAGATCGGGAACGACACGCGCAACGGCCAGTTGCTCT
>CAYJNU010000243.1:0-12085 GCA_964371005.1 uncultured Verrucomicrobiota bacterium
TCGAGGTGACGGAGGTCACGGGCGAAGCGACGTTCGAATCGCCCGAGGCCTACTGGGAGTTCATCACCGATGTCGTCGAGGCGATCGAGACGGCGCTCAAGAGCATCGAGGCGGCGCAGCGGGAGGCGGTCAAGCGCGCGGTGGAGGTCGGGTCGGGCGTGGCGATTCTGCCCCGACCGACGATCGAGCACGAACTGCAGTCGGGCACGCTGGCGGTCGTGCCGTTCGCGGATCAGAGTTTTGTGCGGCCGTTGGGGATTGTCTATCGCCGTGGCCGGCGGCTCCAGCCCAACACGGAGGCGTTCATCGCGATACTGAAGAACGGCGGGGGCGAACTCCCGGGCAAGGAAAGGGCAAAGTCCTGAACGATTTCCGATCGATGGAAACGCAAGATCTCAATCCGTGGCGACCTGTCAAACGTGAACTTCCGCAACTGAGGCCGCTCCGATGAACATGAACAAGGCAGCCATGAGCACCGGAATGCCGGGGCTGGACCGCGTACTGACCGGGCTCTTGCCTGGCGACAACGTGGTCTGGGAAGTCGAGAGCATCGAAGACTACCTGCCCGTGCTGGGGCCAATCTGCCGCGAGGCCCACCGATTGCAGCGGAAGCTGATCTACTTCCGTTTCGCCGGACACGCGCCGTTGCTTGACGCAAGTTCCGGCGCGGCCATTCATGTCCTCGATCCCGAGGAAGGATTCGAGCGGTTTCTCACCGAAATCCTGGACGTGATCGAGCGCGCCGGGCCCGGCGCTTTCTACGTGTTCGATTGCCTATCTGATCTGGCGGCCGATTGGTTCAGTGACCGGATGCTCGGGAACTTCTTCATGATCGCCTGTCCATACCTGTTCGAACTGGACACGATTGCGTACTTTGCGCTGCAAAAGAACCTGCATTCCTTTCACGCGACCCAATCCATTTTCAACACCGCCCAGGTCATCATCGAACTCCACCGGAAACAGGACCACTTTTTCGTGCATCCGAAAAAGGTCTGGCAGCGCTCCTCTCCCACCATGTACGCCCTGCACGAGCGCGAGGGAGACGACTTCAAACCAGCGACCAGCAGCGCTACGATCACCGACATTCTCGCCGGAGCACCCAAGCCCTGGCTCGAGTTCACCATTCATCGTCCCGGCATCTGGGCGCACACCTTCAACGAGGCGCAACAAACCGTTCACGCCCTGCGGGCCGGCCAACCGGTCGAGGCCGAGGCCAAGGCGCAACTGCGGCGACTGCTCAAAATGGTGGTGACCCGGGACCCGCGCTTCCAGGAACTGGCGGAGAAGCACCTCGCTCTCGAGGACTTGGTGGAGATCATGCAACGGATGGTGGGCACCGGTTTGATTGGCGGAAAATCACTGGGAATGCTGCTGGCGCGGGCCATGTTGGAGAAAGCCGATTCCAAATGGACCGAACGGCTCGAAGGCCATGATTCTTTCTATGTCGGCTCGGACGTGTTCTACACCTATCTGGTGCAAAACGGCTGTTGGTGGCTGCGCCGGAGAGTCAAGGACTCTCAGACTTTCCTGCAACATGCTGACGAGGTGCGGCAGAAGATACTCGGCGGCACGTTTCCGGACTACATCCAACAGCAGTTCATGGAGATGCTCGAGTATTTCGGCCAGTCGCCGTTGATCGTGCGCTCCAGTAGCCTGCTGGAAGACAACTACGGCAACGCCTTTTCCGGCAAGTACGAGAGCGTCTTCCTGGCGAACCAAGGTGCGCCGCACGAACGCCTCCAAGCCTTCATGCGGGCCGTGCGAACCGTTTATGCCAGCGCCATGAGCGAGGAAGGCCTCAACTATCGTCAGCAGCACGGCCTGCTCGACCGCGACGAACAAATGGCCCTGCTCGTGCAACGGGTCTCCGGCGAACTGCACGGCGACCTGTTCTTCCCGCAAGTCGCGGGCGTGGGTTTCTCGTTCAATCCCTTCGTGTGGAGCGAGGACATTGATCCGCACGCGGGCATGTTGCGCCTGGTGTTTGGGCTGGGCACGCGCGCGGTGGACCGCACAGACGACGACTACACCCGCCTGGTGGCGCTCAACGCCCCGCTCAAACGTCCGGAGGCCAAGTCGGATGAGGCCCGCGAGTATGCCCAGCGCCGGGTGGATGTGCTGGATCTCAAGGCGAACGAACTGCTCAGTCGCGATTTTGAACGGGTCGCCCCGTCACTGGCGGAGGATCTGTTGAGCCTCTTCGCCGCGCGCTACGAATCCGACGCGGGTGACGTGCCGGCTCCGCAAACGCCCTTCTCCGGCGTGCTCACGTTCGAGCGGATGCTCGCGAAAACCGAGTTCGTTCCCGCCATGCGCGAATTGTGCCAGACGCTGCAACGCGCCTACGACTATCCGGTGGACATCGAGTTCACGGCCAACTTCACTCCCAACGGCCGGTTCCGCATCAATCTCCTCCAGTGCCGGCCGTTCCAGGTGAAGATTGGCGGTGCGGGTGCATTGGTGAAAGTGCCGGACCACATTGAGCCGGCTCACCTCATCTTCCGCTCGACGGGCCCGGTGGTCGGCCACAGTCTGGCGACCGTCATTGACCGGCTGATTTACGTCGTGCCGTCAGCCTACAGCCAGATGGGCATGAGCCAGCGTTACTCGGTGGCCCGGGCCATCGGACGCCTGATGCATCTGGACCCACCCGGTCAGCGCCGGAGCATCATGCTCATCGGGCCGGGACGCTGGGCCACCTCCATGCCTTCGCTGGGCGTGCCGGTTTCGTTCGCGGAGATCAATACGGCCTCGGTGATCTGCGAGTTGGGATTGATGCATGAAGGCCTGTTGCCCGATGTCTCGCTCGGCACGCACTTCTTCAACGACCTCGTCGAGTTGGACATGCTCTATCTGGCCGTCTCACCAGGGCAGGAAGGGCACACGTGGAACGAGGATTTCATTTGTCAGCAGCCCAACCAACTCCCGCGCCTCGACCCCTCGGCGAGTCCATTGGCGCACGTGCTGTGGGTGATTGATGCAGAGAGCCTGACCAACGGCGGCGGGCTCTTGCTTAACGTTGACTCGATGAAGCAACGCGGCGTCTTCTATTGGGCCAGCAACATTTGAAGCACGACTGGTGGGCGCTTGCTTCAATCCGTCAAGAACAGCAGGTGACGATGTCCCCACGCCGCCTGTGCCTTGAATCGCAGTACGCCGCCTTCGCAAACGCACTCGATGATCTTGCCCAATGAGCCGGGCTGCGCACCACGGAAGAAGAGCCGCCCTTTGCTCACGCCCGCAGCCAGCGGCACGGCAACCTCCGCGTCACCCTGGACCCAGAGTCCGAGCACTGCGCCACCCGGCACGCGGCGTGCCGGCAACACTGGTGACCACGCCACCAGCGGCGTTGGATGGCTCGCAAACGAGTGCTCGCGCCCGTCAATCACGATTCGCCGGCAGTTGTGCCCGGCGAAAGCGATGAGCGTGCCGCGGTCATCGAGCCGAAACGCCACCGTGAACCGGCCATCGTACGTCACGCCATGACCATTCACCCGGAACTCGCGCAGCTCCAGCGTGTCCGGCGGCAATGGATTGCGCGCAATGATGTCAGCATCCTGCTTTGCGTCGCGATGGAAACCGCCGGGCCAGCTTTCCTCGTGGGTACGGTAATGCGCCGCGATACTGGTCGTGCCGTTCGGGAACGCGCAGGCCAGATATGGCGTGGTGCGTGAAACGACGCTGGGATTGTCGTTCGTCCGCGCGTCGGGTCGCGACTTGGGATACGCGCCGATAGCGAGCAGGATTTCAAACCACGTTCGCACTTCTTCGCCGAGCGACGCCGCCTGATCATCACGCGGACGGAAGCCAAGATAAGTAGCCGAGCCGCCTTTTGGCGTGGCCCGATGGAGCCCGACGGTCTGCCCGTTCAAGGTGGCGACGGTTTCAACGCCGGCGTCCGGTTCGACCGGGTAAACCAAGTCCACGAGGAAATCCGTGAGGACGGTTTGCGGTGGCACGGATGTTAGCGCACCGGCAAAGTGGATTTGCCGTCCCGGCATTTCCTGGCCTTCGACACCGAACGCAAGACTCTTCACGCCCACGAGCTTCTGCCAGGACGAGAGCACGCCTTGGCCTGCGAGATTGAGCCGTACCGGCGGGCCGGTCCAAACCAGCTTGCCGCCGGCTTCCACGAACTTCTCCATGAAGGGGAGCAAGTCCGGCGGGGGCAGCGGCTCAAACAACACCGCCAGCGTTCCGAACTGGCGTCCGGCCATTTCGATCTTGCCGGTGTCCGTGACCCGGCCACGCTCCAGCAGTTTGCTTGGCGTGACGTAGTTTGCGTAGCCGTATTGCACCATCCACGAGCCGAAGCGCTCCTCACAGGCGACGAGCGAGAGCGGATAGAGCATGAGCACGTCGGTGTCGCGATGCTGCGCATCCTGCACCTCCTGAAACCACGGCTGCGCGGACGCGCCGAAAGCGTCGCACACGGCTTGATGGCGGCGCTGCACCTCGACAGGCATGCCCCATGCCGCGGCGTAAGCCTGCGGCACGCGGTTGAGAATGCCCGTGGAGCAGGCCAGGGCGACCCCGTAGTAGTTGCGGTCCGACCAGCCGCCCTCGGCGTGATCGTTGCCGCCGCCGGTGAGAAACTCGTTCCACTCGAAGTAATCTTCGCAGGCAGACGCGGCTTGTTGCACGGTGTTCGACCAGACGAAATCAGGCGTGTATTCGTGTTGGCGCGGGGCGCGCGGCAAGTTGCCGGTGTGACAGAGGTCTATGGTCGGGCTTTGCGCCCACGTCGCATGCGCGCGTGCCTCAAGTTCGTGACCGTATTTCTTTTCGGCGAACGCCTTCGCCTTGACGAACAACTCGACGACGGAGCGCTGGAGCAAGTCGAAGTAACGCCGGCGCAGCAGAAAGGTCTTCTGGACTTCATCGGGGCCGTGACCGAAAACGTGTTGTGCCGGCAGCCGCGCTTCGAGGTCGGGCAGGAAGCCGTGCTGGCCATAGGCGAAGTAAACCAGGAACTTCTCGAAGTCGGCGAACTCTGCGCCGCAAAGCTCCGCGAAGCGTCGCGTCAGGTTCGGCGTGAGGTAGCGAAACGTGAACTGCCCTTCATCGTGGTGGCTGAAGTAACCCCAATCCTGTTGGATATGCATCTCGTCGGCATAAAGGCCGTTGAGCGGCACGCCCGCCGCGTGGTAACGGCTCACGAGGCCTTCCAGGAACGGCAGCGCCTTGGGGCTGAAGTAATCCATCTCCGGCACGGTATAGCTCACGACCACCAGCACGCGATTCAGCGGACCGGCCGTCGTTTCGCCGCTCCCGCCCACCATCAACCGCCGCGCGTGTGTGTTGGTCACGACGGATTCGTCCACGTCCATCTCAGGTGCGGACTTCAATTCCGCGATGTCCGCCGGGTTGACCGCGTAGAAAGCCGTGCCACCGACGCGCTGCTCGCGAAAGGCGAATACCCGCACACTGGCACGTTGCAGTTCGATCGTCCCTTTGTTGTTGGTCCAGCGGCGCTGCTCCCAGAGCGAGACGGTGTATTTGCCGGTGGCCGGGTCACGGTAGCCTTCGCGATACTGCACCCAGCGACCAGACTCGCCGGTCGCCCGCGCGTAACCGCGGCCGATTTCCAGCGGGCTGAGCAGGCTCAGTTCAAACCCGAGCCCGTGGGCCTTCAGCGTCTCGCCGATGCGCGCGAGCCGGTGGATGTAGTCATCCGAGTCCGGCATCATCTGGCGCGGCTTGCCTCCCTGGCCGGCGCGGTACTGCGTCCAAAACTCGTCGAACGCGAGCGCCACGGTGCGTCCGCCACTCGCCTTGGTCTGCGCGCAAATCTGGCGCAGCGTCTTCACGTCCGGCGTTTTACTCAGACTGAGGTCCACCGGCTTGTCCGGGTCCTGCAAGTCGTCGAGTTGTTGGTCGCTGACCAGAATGATCCCGCCTTTCGGCAGGCCGAATTGCCAGGGTCCGGGAAACTTCAGCGCCGGATCCGGCAGCGCGGTTTCGCCATCTGCCAGCGCCTTGCCCGCAAACAGCGGCACAGAGGAACAAGCGATGCCCAAACTGCCGAGTCGTTGCAGGAACGCTCGGCGAGATTCGGAGAATATGGAGTTCGTCATGTTAAGTGGACGGTTCCAGCCGCGCGACAAGCAGCCTTGATCATCGCTGCCGGTCATGGGTCATACGGCACGAAGACCAGCGGCGTGGGCAGACAGCAGGCGCCCGGCGGCGAGTAAATGAGTTCGATCATTTCGCTGCTCCCCTGGGGCGACGGCAGGAATCGTTGAATCAAGACCGCCTCATCCGCACCGCCGAAGGTCACGCGATCTCTCGGCAACGAGACGTTGCCGCCGGGCCACACCCCGTCATTCACCTTCACCACGGCACCGAGCTGGCCGCACCACGGACTCTGACTCGGGATGTGGCACATGAGCAACGCCCAGCCGCGTCCGCCGCTGCTCGCGCGCTTCAAGCGGATACGATAGCACGCGCCGTAGTTCCCAACATTGGTGGACCCCACCTCGCTGAGGCTGTCGTGTCCGCGCATCCAGGTGTCCCGTTTTCCGTCGGCAACGATGAGTTGCACCGCGCCGTTGGTAGTGTCGAGGGCGAACCCGGGCGCGCTGGTGACAGAGAAATTGCTGGTGAAAAACAAACCGCGGCCCGCGCCGTTGCCCGTCTCTTTGCCCGGCAATGCCTGCGGCAACTTGGGCAGCGTGTCCAAGACCTCAATGCTCTTCCGTGCCGGATCGCGCTGGAACACGGTGACTCGCGCCGGGCGGTTGATCTCAAACTCGTAAAACGCGTGGACCAGGTCGTCGCGCCCGGCGGTGGCGGCATCGAGTTTGGGGTCGAGCGGCGCGCGGCTGCCCCCGCGAAGCGTGCGGAAGGTTGTGGCCGGCTTCGAGTCGAGAAACTGCGCGAGCGCCGCCTTGGCGATGGCCGGATAGTTTTTCCCCGGTGGTGGGGTGCCTCGCCGAAGCAACCGAAGTGCCAGCGGCTGGTCTCCCAGATTCTCGATCACCGCTGTGATGGTCTTGCGTGCATCGGATGGCGTGGGCACGTGGTAGAGGTACAGCCGCACCACCCCGGGCTGCACGGTTTCCTGCATCGCGATGCCGTCGCCGGTCAGGAAATACTCCGGCCGGTCGGAGAAGAGAAACTGCGGGCTGACGTCCGCGGCGATCTCGACCGGCATGACGGGCAGGTTGGCGCGCTGTTTCAGAAACTCCGGCAGGAGCACCACGGAGCCGGGTTTGGCGGCGCGCAGGCGCGCGGCCTCGGTGTTGGAAAGTCTGGCGGCACCGGCACCCAGCGCAATCCAGCAACTCACCGCGGCAAACAGGATTCTCCGCATGCCGCAAAGGTAGTCGAAAGCGGGTGACCTGCTCAACCGCTTTGGTTCAAGCGGTGGCAAGCGGTCGGATCAACGCATGCATCAGCGCGTCCGGTTGTCGGGCAGCGTGCGGATTGGGCCGGAGCAACCGCGGCAGCGGAGCATGCGGTTGACCGATATGGCGTGAAGCTCCCGCCGATCGCGATACACAATCGGCGGGAAGCTTGTCGGAAGGATGGTGGTTTACTGCGACTGGCGCAGTCGGAAGAACGTGCTGTCAGGGCCGAGCGGGACGGTGACCGTTTTCCGTTCGCCGCCTACCACCGCGGAGGGTTGCAGATCAACGTCCACGAATCCCGCCGGGAGCCCCGGCGAAGATTGAAGCACGATGGGGCGATCCGATGCCGGCCACGAAAGCTCCAACTCGGATCCAAACCGGGTGATCGTCAGTGACGGACGCCCGTCAAACTCATAGACCTTTCCCTCAAGGCCACCGAGCAGCAGTTTCCGCCCGTTGGGTGTCAAATCCAGGCCGAAGTACTGGGTCGAGCCGCCGGTGATCGCATCCAATTGTTCCTTGGTGTAAGTCGCATACAAGGAGCCGAGCGTGGTCGCATTGGTCAGGCGGTAAACGAAGATCCCGTTATCGGTCGTCTGCACGTAGAGATAACCATCCCGCTCCACCACCGTCCAAAGTCCGTAGCTGGTCGTCGCGCCGGTCAACCCGCTCAAGTTCCCCAGCAACGTCTCGGC
The DNA here is from genome assembly GCA_964371005.1 of uncultured Verrucomicrobiota bacterium. Classification (GTDB taxonomy): domain Bacteria; phylum Verrucomicrobiota; class Verrucomicrobiia; order Limisphaerales; family MWDV01; genus MWDV01. Next base: position 8,048 of record CAYJNU010000243.1, read on the forward strand.
GCCGGTCGCCAGATTGAGGGCGTAGAAGCTGGGATTCGCCTGTCCGGCATCGCCATAGTAGGCATAGCCTTGGTACAAATCGCCCTTGCGCACATTGCGGATGCGGGTGGCGCTGGTGCTGCTGAAGCCGTCAGCATTCCAGGTCGTGTTTTTGGTCATCGAAAACGGGTCGGCGACCACGTCAGCCAGGTACAACTTATTCCGGTTACCGGAGGTGTAGATCGCATAGATGATGGTGTCGTCATCCGCCCAGTCAAAGGCATCGGCTGTCAGCGTGTCGGGTGAGTCCACGGGCCACGGGCTGTACCCGGCAAAGTCATAGCGCGTGAACGTGGTGGTCGCCGCGGCGGCACTGCTCGAGCCCAGGATGTAGCTCGCACGATTGGCCCCGCGGAACGGCGCCACCATCCGATGTTCGAGGGCCGAATTGCCGCTGTTGTCCACCACCATCTCGGGCGTGACGGATCCTGAAGGGTAGCGGCCGAAGCAAGGGACGTTGATTTGGTTGGCGTAGATTTTGCCATCGAAGAAGCGCGGGTTGAACATGCTGTTTCCCGCGATGCCCAAATCCATGCTCGGCTGAACCGTCGTGCGGAGCTGTAATTCCTCCGGCCGATACGGCACGGCCAACCCCTCCAACTCATAGACTTTTCCCTCAAGACCACCCAACAAGAGTCGCTTGCCGTCCGGCGTCACATCCAGACCGAAGTACTGCGCCGAACCGCCGGTGAGCGCGTCCAACTGCTCTTTGGTGTAGGTGGTGTATAATGCGCCCAGCGTGGTCGCATCGGTCAGGCTGTAAACGTAGATGCCGTTGTCGGTCGTCTGCACGTAGAGATAGCCGTCGCGCTCCAGCACGGTCCAAAGGCCGAAGCTACCCGTCCCGGTTAAGCTGCCCAGATTCCCCAGCAGCGTCTCGGTGCCGGTGGCCAGATTGACCGCGTAGAACTTGGGGTCCGTATTCTGTCCGGCGTCGCCGTAGTAGGCATAGCCGCTGTAAACATCGCCCTTGCGCACATTGCGAATGCGCGTACCCACGCTGGTGGTGATGTAACCGTTGTCATTCCAGGTCGTCCTCTTGGTCACGGCAAAGGGTTCGGCGACCACCCCGGCCAGATACAATTTGGCGCGGTTTCCGGAGCTGTAGATCGCGTAGATGACGGTTTCGTCATCCGCCCAGTCGAAAGCATCCACCGTCAGGGTGTCGGGCGAGTCCACCGTCATGGGATTGTACCCGTCGAAATCGTAGCGCGCAAAGGTCGTGCTGGCAGCGGCGGCGCTGCTGGACGCCAGCAGGTAGGCGGTGCGGTTGGTGCCGCGGAAGGGCGCCACCATCCGGTGTTCCAGGGCGGAATTGCCGCTGTTGTTCACGAGCATCTCGGGCGTGACAGAGCCTGAGGCATAGCGGCCGAAACAAGGGTTGTTGATTTGATTCGCGTAGATCTTCCCGTCAAAGAAACGCGGGTTATACATGCTGTTTCCGGCGATACCCAGGTCAAAGCTGGGCTGCACGGTCACCCGAAGTTGCAGTTGCTGCGGCAGCAACGGTGCGGCGTGAACGGCCAACGCGACCAGACCGACGAGTCCAACGAGGAAGTGTTTTCTCATGGTATTTTCATTTCGAGTCCGAGTGTGTTTGATGAGTGCAGTTTCACTTCGCCTTCCACAGACGACGAACAACAGGCAGAGATAGTGCCACAATCTCCCGTCCCGCCGCTACGCCTCAAGTCTCACCCCCTGCCACTATTGTCTCAACGTCGCCTGCGATCTGATTGGCGACACCTGCGGCTGACTTCGGATCAGAGCCCGGGCCGGCGAGGGTTTCCCCTGCGATCGGCGGTGCTCACGCGCCCGAAACTCCGTGGGCGCGCAGCCCACGACTCGATGGAAAATGCGGTTGAAGAAGCTGAGCTGGGTAAAGCCACAGGCGAGGGCGATTTCCAGCACCTCCCGGTCACTTTCCGCCAGCGCACGGCGGGCTGCCTCCAGGCGGAGTTGGTTGAGGAATTCCCGGAGCGTCCGGCCAGAGTGCTGCTTGAACTGGCGGGCGAAGGTGGGCCGGCTCAGACCGGAAAGCCGAAGCACATCCTCCAAACGAACTTCACCGCGGAAATTCGCCATCAGGTAGCGCATGACCGCGCCCATCGTCTCCTGATACTGCGAACTCGTGGGCAGGCAGAAAGACCTGGCTGAGAGAAAAGAACGGTCCGACTCGGGGGCCGCCGCCATGATCGCGAACAGGCGTAACAGAATCGACAGCCGATCCACCACCGAGGCGTGGGGAAGTCTCTCGAGTTCGGTGGTGAGCGCAGCACCCGCGCTTCCGGTGTAGCGCACGCCCCGACCGGCGGCCCCAAAGAGCGGTTTCAAGGCGAAGGTTTCTGGAAAACCCCAGAAAGGATGGTTCTCGGGAAAATGCCATTGTACCGAAATGCCTGAGGAGGCATCCGCGACGTGCCAGTAGTGGGGCAGCTTTTCCCCCAGCAGCACAACCTCGCCCGCCGAAAACGGACCAATGTGATCGCCGACGAACCGCGTGCCTCCCCCCGAGGTAAACAGCGTCAGCTCCATTTCCTGGTGGTAATGCCAGTGGGCGCCTTCACCAGCGATCCGATACGCCTGGTTGGGGCCCAAGAGACATTCAATGTCCAAGAGATTGCGCGACCAACGGATGGCCCTGAATGACTGCCCGCCGGACAAATGAATCCTTTCGCGAACGCCCCGCATTGCGTCCGAAGTATAGAGGCCGGCCGGTGCAGGAGAAGATCAAAGATTCACCACGCGGGCACAGCGACTCCGCTTGCTGGACGAAACCGCCGCGTGGCTTCCGCATTGCAGCCGCCGCTGCTTCCGGGTAAAACGACACCCATGCCGAGCCGGGACCAACTTGCCGAATTCACCGCGAGGTGTCTGCACCCTTTCACGGGCGACGAAACCTACCGCTCAGGCGCCCCAGCGCCGGTCACTTCAAGCGACTCAAAGGCATGGCTCTCCTTCTCTGCCGTCGAAACCTGCTACTGAACCATGGCTGTTGAATCCAAACCGCTGTTTCACCCGGAAGTTCTGCGCCAGCAGGTGCGGGCGTTCACGCTGCCGGCGCGAGCGCAGGCGGCACTGCCGAAACTCCAGCACTGGGCCGACCTCATCGCATCCGGCCGGGCAGACACGTTCAAGGAAACCGACCTCCTTCCGGATTTCCTCACGGACATCTTCTGCCACTTGCTTGGTTACACCCGCCCGGCAGGAGCGGCGGACACCTTCACCCTGTCCCGCGAACGACACGTCGAGGTGGACGGCAATTTTGCTGATGCCGTGTTGGGCCGGTTTCACAAGGACCAGGCCCAATTCGCCGTCGTCCTTGAAGGCAAGGGCACGCGCGATCCGCTGGATCGGCCCTTTGCCGGGCGGCGCATGTCCGCGGTGGACCAGGCGTATCGCTACGCCATCAATCTTCCGTGCGACTGGATTCTCGTCACGTCCATGCGGGAGACGCGCCTGTACCACAAAGGCTCGAACCAGCACGCCTACGAACGTTTCGAGACCGTCCGCCTCGCGGCCGAGCCGGCGCTGCTCCGGCGCTTTGTGTTCCTCCTGGGCGCGGAGCGCGTGGTGCCGGAAAAACGCGACTGCCATCTTTACGAACTGCTCAAGGTTTCTGAATCCGTCGGACGCGCGCTGACCAACCAGTTCTACGCCCGCTACGCGGACATCCGCCGAAAGGTGCTCACGCGCTTGTGCCACGAGAACGCTGCCATCGCTCCGCCGGAAATCCTCCGCTGCACCCAGAAGCTGCTGGATCGCGTGCTGTTCTGCGCCTTCTGCGAAGATCGTAGCCTGTTGCCGGCCGAGACCCTGAAGCGCGCTTTCACGCATCACGATCCCTACAACCCCAAACCCGTCTGGACGAACTTCCGCGGCCTGTTCCGCGCCATTGATGCCGGCGATGCCGGCCTGAACATCCCCGCCTACAACGGCGGCCTGTTCGCAACCGATCCCGGGCTCGACGCGCTCCACGTGCCGGATGACGTCTGCGCGCAC
>CAYJNU010000244.1:0-12054 GCA_964371005.1 uncultured Verrucomicrobiota bacterium
CTCTTCCCCCACGTTCCCTCCGACTTCGACCCCTCCAGAAATTGAGATGCTCCCGCCGCGCGACAGGCAGCATTTTGGTGCGTGCTATCAGTCCCGCTCCTGCTATGCTTCGCGGCTTATGCCATTTCGCGCACTTGGCCTTGAGGCCAGAATTCTGAAAGCGGTCCAGGAAGCGGGCTACACCGAGCCCACTCCCATCCAGACGGCTGCCATCCCGCCCATCCTCGCCGGGCACGATCTCATTGGTATCGCGCAGACCGGCACGGGCAAGACAGCGGCGTTCACGTTGCCCATTCTCACCCGACTGGCAGCGCCACCCGCCGTTCCGCATCGCGGCACGCGCGTGCTGGTCATCGCCCCAACCCGCGAGCTCGTCCTGCAAATCGAGGAGAACGTGAAGGCATATGCAAAACATCTGCCACTGACGGTCGCCACCGTGTTCGGCGGTGTGGGGGAACAGTCACAGATCCGCGCGCTACGTTCGGGAACGGACGTGGTGGTCGCGTGTCCGGGGCGGCTGCTGGATTTGATGGGCCGGCGTTGCGCGGATTTCTCTCAATTGAAATACCTCGTATTGGACGAAGCCGACCGGATGCTGGACATGGGTTTCCTGCCGGACATCCGACGCATCGTGCGCCAATTGCCCAAGCAGCGGCAGACGTTGATGTTTTCCGCGACGCTCTCAAAAGAAATCGAGGCGCTCACGCACGAGTTCCAACGCGCGCCGAAGATCGTTCAGATTGGCCGCCGCGCGAATCCTGCCGAGACGGTCACGCAACTCGTCTATGAAGTGTCGAGACATGCCAAGACGTCGTTGCTGCTGCATTTGCTGCGCGATTCGCAGATGGACATGGTGCTGGTCTTCTCGCGGATGAAACACAGCGCGGATCGGCTGGCGCGGCAGTTGGAGCAAAACGGCATCCGCACGGCAACATTACATTCCAACCGGTCGCAGAACCAGCGGCTGAAAGCGCTGAAGGACTTCAAGTCCGGTGCGGTGCGCGTGCTGGTGGCGACGGATATCGCGGCGCGCGGCATCGACGTGGACGGCATTTCGCATGTCGTGAACTACGACTTCCCGATGCACTCGGAGGATTACGTCCATCGGATCGGCCGCACGGGCCGTGCCCATGCGGTCGGCGATGCGATTAGTTTCGTGACGCCGGAGGATCATGGCGAACTGCGCGCGCTGGAGCGGTTCATCGGCCGCGGTATCGTGCGGAAGAAGGCGGAAGGATTCAATTATTCAGCAACTGCATCGGCGCATCATCCGGCAGCGAACGAACGTCGTGTTCCGCCGCCGCAGAATCAAGCTCGTCCACAGCGGCCCGCTCCACCGCAACGATCCACTCAAGCGAGCCCACAGCAGCACGGCGGGCCGGCAAGGCAGCCCCGATCAAGCCGGCGACGCTGGCAGCGATGAGAGGGAGAAGGCATGTCCCCTATTTCGGCTGGGCACGAGTAACTCAGCGTCGCCACCAGGAGGTCTTGCTCTTCGCCGCTTTGCTGTTCGTCGGTTGACTGCCGCTGGCGTATTGCTGAATGAGCAATTGGCTGCGCGCGGCGGTCAGCGCCATCGTGAATTCATCGTAGCTCAGAAACCGGTCCGCCGGATTCTTCGCCATCACCTTGACCAATGCGTCGCTGGTCGGTTGCGTGACTTCCGGCACAACCAGGTTGGGTGGCGTGAGTGGCGTCTGTACATGGGCGACCACAACCTCCTCGACGGTCGGCGCTTCAAACGGCACGTGTCCGGTTAACGCGTGATACAGGGTGCCCCCGAGGCTGTACATATCCGAGAGGAAGGTCTCTGGCTCGCGTTTGATCTTCTCCGGCGCCACGTAATAGGGTGTGCCCCACGCCACATCTTCGACTTCGTGCTCGGCTTCCGCTTTGCGCGCGAGCCCGAAGTCCACGAGTTTCGGCTCGTTGTCGGCGTTGAAGAGGATGTTGCCCGGCTTGAGGTCGCGGTGGAGGAGGTTGTGCTTGAGCGCCATGTCCAGCGCCGAGGCGATCTTGATGCCAACGTCCAGCACCTCCAACTCGGTCAGCCGGTGGTTCTTTTCGATGCGCGAGTCCACGCTGCCACGGTCGGCCAATTCCATCACCAGGTAGAGTTGCCCATCGAAGCTGTCGAAATTGTAGATATGGATGATGTTGGTGTGGTTCAACGAGGCACAGGCGCGGGCTTCCCGATAGAAGCTCTCGAGCAGCTTGGCGTCCTCGGTGAGTTCCTTGCGCATGAGTTTCACCGCGACCATCCGTTCGAGGACGGTGTCGTACGCGCGATACACCTTCCCCATGCCGCCCTTGCCGATCACGCTGCGCAGCTCAAACTGCCGCAGCAACATCGGCATCATGATGCCGTGCCCGCACTTGCTGCAGGCCACGACGGTTAACGGCGGCAGGTCACCAGGAATAAACACGCGGGTCTCGCAGGATTCGCAGGTGACCATCTTCAGCGGTTTGTCTCCAGACTGGCTCACACCGAAATCCTAGCATCACCCGGCGCGCCGACAAGTGCGGATACGCCGTCTCAGTTTGAATTGTGATGCCGATGGTGGGGAAAGACCTTCGGTCGTTGTGGAAGCCGGTTTTGCCGTTTTCCAGGCTAACGCGGAAGCGGGCTGGTGACGCGCGATCAAATCCCGGCGGTAGCGAGATGGACTTGGCATCCAGGACATGTCCATCGAACGAGCCTTTGCGCAGGGGTTGAGGGGCAATCCTCGCCGGTCTTCCGGCCCGGCGCGCACCTGACGCGCTAACCCAGATCAGCGAGCCGCTGACCAGCAGTTCATTTGGACTCCATTGCCGGGCCCGAAAACGGCAAGAATTGCCCCTCCCGGTCGGCTTGAGGACGGCAAAGCAACGAGTGAGAGACGAAAGGAAGGCGTCCTGACAGCCCTTTCGGAGGCCTGACTTCGAGCAAAGGCCGACAAACAGGGCTTCAACTGCATTGGGTGGGCAGAAGTGCCTGACTCGGGCACTTTCAGGCTTTTTCTTACGGTCTTTTTTTGGCTCGTTTTTCGCGAGAGTTAACGTTGTCGCGATTTTAGAGAATTTTTACTTGCCGCCCAAGATGTAGTGGTTAGTGTCGGGTCGTTATCCCACTAATTGGATAAACGCAGGGCTTCCCGTCGGAAGCCCTGATCTCTCAGAAGCCGGAAAGATTTTGAAATATCAGCGATCTGGCGCACCGTTCGTTCGTTCGAACGACTTGGGGCGCCTGCGCGGTCTATTGAAGAGTGAATTGTCATGATTGATGTGCAAGAACAAGTTTTGTCTCCGACCGTCCCTCGCCGGACGCGCCGATCAGCCGTTGCCGGCAAGCGGAATGTGAAGCCGGTTGTCGTACCAGCCGCTAAGTCGCTGCCGTGGGAACGGGTCTTCAGCGATGCCAAGGTCAAACCTGCCGATCAAATCGAGTGGGACCTCCGCACCGCCGAAATCACGGATGACTCCCGCAAGGTCATCTTCCGACAGGAAAACGTGGAAGTCCCCAAGACGTGGTCGTTGCTGGCCACGAAAGTGGTCGTCTCGAAGTACTTCTACGGCGAGCAAAACACCTCCGAGCGCGAAACCTCGGTGAAACAACTGATCCACCGCATCTGCCGCACGATCGCCGATTGGGGCATCAAGGATGGCTATTTCAGCGCGGCGGATGGCGAGGTGTTTTACGACGAACTGGTCTGGCTGTGCCTGAACCAATACGGCGCCTTCAACTCGCCGGTTTGGTTCAACGTCGGCCTGCACCACCAGTACCACATCGGCAACAAGTCGGCGAAGGGCAACTGGTTCTACAACCCCGCCACCGGCGAGGCCGAACGTGCCGCGACGCAATACGAATATCCGCAGTGCAGCGCCTGCTTCATCCAGTCCGTCGAGGACAACATGGAGTCCATCATGAAGCTGGCCCACGCGGAGGCCATGCTCTTCAAGTTCGGCTCGGGCACCGGCTCGGACCTCTCGCCCATCCGCTCCAGCAAGGAAAAGCTCAGCGGCGGCGGTCGGCCCAGCGGCCCCCTCAGCTTCCTGAAGGTCTATGACCAGGTCGCGAACGTCGTTAAATCCGGCGGCAAGACCCGGCGCGCGGCCAAGATGAACACCCTGCGCGACTGGCACGGCGACATCGAGGAGTTCATTGACGCCAAGCAGAAGGAAGAGAAGAAGGCCTGGGCGCTTATCGAACAGGGCTACGACGGCAGCTACAATGGCGACGCCTATGGCAGCGTCATGTACCAGAACGAAAACCTCTCCGTCCGCATCAGCGACGAGTTCATGGACGCTGCGCTGAACGGTCGCGAGTGGTGGACGCGCTCCGTCACCACCGGCAAGCCGCTGGAGAGGAAGGACGCGGCCAAGCTGCTCTGGAAAATCTCCGAGGGCACGTGGGTCTGCGGCGATCCCGGACTGCAATACGACGGCGCGATCCAGAAATGGCATACCTGCAAGGGCACCGAGCCGATCCACTCCACGAACCCCTGCTCCGAATACGTCTTCATTAACAACACCGCCTGCAACCTGGCGTCGTTGAACTTGATGAAGTTCAAGCAGCCGGACGGGCGGTTCGATGTCGAGCGGTATAAGGCCGCCGTGCGCCTCTTCATCACCGCGCAGGATATTCTCGTGGACAACGCGAGCTATCCGACCAAGGAAATTGCCGAGAACTCGCACATCTACCGCACGCTGGGCCTCGGCTTTGCCAACCTCGGTTCGCTCATCATGAGCTACGGGTTCCCCTATGACTCGGATGCGGGCCGAGCTCTCGCCGGCGCCCTGGCGGCGATCATGACGGGCCAGGCCTACGAGCAATCGGCGGCATTGGCGGAGGTCGAGGGGCCGTTTGCCGGCTACCGCGATGCCCGTTGCGCACACGTTTCCAAGCCGATCAAGGCCGACAACGTGGAGTCCATGCTCGGCGTGATGCAGCAACACCGCGACGCCGTGGAGCAAATCCAAGCCAGCGGGGAGTTCAACTATCTCAAAGACGAAGCGCGGCGGTGCTGGGACCGGGCGCTGGCCCGTGGCAAGGAAGTTGGCTACCGCAACGCCCAGGTCACCGTGCTCGCGCCCACCGGCACGATCGCGTTCGCCATGGACTGCGACACCACGGGCATTGAACCCGACATCGCGCTGGTGAAATACAAGCTCCTCGCCGGCGGCGGCATGCTCAAGATCGTCAACCGCACCGTGCCCGAGGCACTGTGCCGGCTCGGCTACGACGAGAAGCAAACTGAAGCCATCATCGCGCACGTGGACAAGTTCGACACCATCGAGGACGTCGAGGACAAGGGCCAGACCATCGCTAGCGGGTTGCGGCCCGAGCACCTGCCGGTCTTTGACTGTGCCTTCAAGGCCGCGCGTGGCAAGCGTTCGATCCCTTATCTGGCCCACCTGAAAATGATGGGCGCCGCCCAGCCGTTCATCAGCGGCGCGATCTCCAAGACGGTCAACATGCCGAATGCCTGCACCGTGGAAGACGTTCGCGATGCCTACGTGCAGGCCTGGAAGATGGGGCTGAAGTGCGTGGCTATTTACCGCGACGGTTCGAAGCGTTCCCAGCCGCTCAACACCAGTAAGACCAACGAAGGCGGCGAAAAGACCCTGGCCGCTGTCGCTGTAATTGCCGAGCGCGCCAAAGAACTTGAGGCGGAGATCGCAAAACTCCGTCTTCAGGCGGTGCAGCCGCTGCGCCGCCGGCTGCCGGAGACCCGCACCGCCGTTACGCACAAGTTCGACATCGCCGGCCATGAAGGCTACCTCACCGTCGGCCTGTTCGAGGACAACGCACCAGGCGAACTCTTCATCACCATGGCCAAGGAAGGCTCGACCATTGGTGGCTTGATGGACGCCATCGGCACGCTGACCAGCATGGCGCTGCAATACGGCGTGCCGCTGGAGGCCCTCGTGAAGAAATTCGCGCATCAGCGCTTTGAGCCCAGCGGCTTCACCAAGCATCCGGAAATCCGCAACGCGTCCTCCATCACTGATTACGTGTTTCGTTGGATGGCGATCCAGTTCCTGTCCGGCTATCGCGAAGCCCACACACAGAACCGCAACCAACCCGAGCTGGCCATCCCCGGCCTGCTGGAGGAACTGAAGAAGCGAATCAACCGCCCCGTGCCCGAGCTGCTGCAAATCACCGGCGACGACACGGACATGATCGAAGCCAATCCGAAGAACGGCGGCAACGGCAACGGCAAACATGGTCAGGCTGCGCCCGCCACGCACACCGTCACGAGCCTGAACGATGCGGTGGCGCATTTCCAGCAGGACGCGCCCACCTGCCCGAATTGCGGCCACGTCGCCGTGCGCAACGGCGCCTGCTACAAATGCCTCAACTGTGGGGAAAGCCTGGGTTGTTCCTGAGTCCGGCTGGTTTCACGAGACGGTCCGGAGAGCAACGCGCGTTCCGGCCTCTTGTGTTTCAACAGCTACTGCGCCCGGATGCGGTAAAATCGTGCTGCGTTCGTTATTTGCGCATCGTTGGCCTGCACCAAGTCGCCAGTACCGATGATCGCCTGTAATGGGAGCCAAGTAACAGGAGGGGACAGATTCGTGGCGTATTCGATCCAGTAGTTCGCTCCCGGCTGGCTGGTGAAGCTGAGCCAGAACTCCATGCTCGCCGTCAACGGCACCGTGGTCAGCGCTGGGGATTCGAGAGGTAGGACGTGAACCACCAAGTTCGTGGATACGCCACCGGGATGGTCGGCATTGAATGCGGTAAACGAGACGGTGTAATCACCTGGGCTCGCCCAATCGTGCAGGACGATATAGCTCTCGTTGGTGACCGACGGGCCGTCCCCGAACGACCATTCCAGCCGGGATGCTCGACCGCTGAGCCTGCCTGTCAAGGCCACCGCATGGTTTGCCAGCACTTCAGTCCATGCAGTTTCGATGGCCACCGCCAAGTCGCCCACCAATTCGGATTCCAACACTTCATCACAACCGATCGAAGGCGGGCTGAGCCAAGATTCCCCATCCCAGTCAATTCCTGATGCGTAAAGTGGACTGCCGCCACTCCGACACGGGGAGGTGGCAGCGATGTGGGTGTCGTCCAACAACTGCGGGTTGCTGGCGAGATTGTTGGAGCCGACCGGGATTGGAGGCAAGGGAGCCGTGCAGCAGTGGTTCAACGTCAGCGAGCCTCCATAATTCTCTTCGGGTGAAGGCGCAGTGTTTGCCCAGATGATGGAATTGTTCACGTGATTGCTGCTGCCCCAGACACCGCCCGCAGAAGATGCCCAGTTCTCGGTGACAACGCAATGGTACAGAGTGCTCGCGAACGTGCCGCCCCCAGATGTGAGGAGCCTTGAGGAGGAGGAGCGGGCCACATTTTGCCAGATTGAGCAGGTGTTCAGCGTCCCGCCATAGGCGCCACCGCCGTACAGTGCCGCCGCGTTGCGCTGGATCAGGCAATGCGAGACGAGGGCGTTTGTGGAATTGCACCACACTCCGCCGCCGCCCACCAAACCGTCCAAGCCCGAAGAACGCGTCGCGCCTCCTTGCAGCGTGAAGCCGACCAGCGCCGCGCCATCTGCCAACCAAGCGCACCGCACTGCTCCCGAACCGTTCGTCGCTGCCGCATTCCACTCGCCCTGGATGATCGTTGCTTCAGGGCCGGACGCGCTCATCACAGTGAGCGGCTTGTCTAAAGCCACCCGGTTCGTCAGATCCCCATACTTGGCCTTGCCACCGTTGGCGTACAGGCCGTTGCTCACCACGATGAAATCTGCGGGGGTGGCGACTTCAATGGCTTCCTGAATGGTGGTGGCGGCTGTCCCCCAATCTGCAAACGGAGGCTGCGGACCAGGGCTCTTTGCATCCACGCAAAGCACGTTCAGGCGCGCAACCTGACTGGTCGCCACGCCGAGTGCATTGCTTGCCACAAGCTGGTAACTGCCCTCGTCGTCCGGGCCAGTCCCTCGAATTCGGAGCGTCAGTCCACCTGTTCCCGCATAGTGACCATTGTCCTCCAACGGCGCACCATCTTTGAGCCATCTGTAACCGAGCGGGAGATTGCCCGCTGCGCACGAGGTGAGTTCTAGTCGCCCCCAGGTCTCGGCCTGGATACTGGGCAGTCCCGCCGCTGGCTCTGGCTGCCACTCGTCGCATCCCATTGCCGGAGGAGTCTTCCAGGCTTGCCCGTCAATGTCTTCTCCCGTGGTGACACTCGCGCCTTTGCCGCGACACGGTGAGTTGGAGGAAACGTGGATGCCGTCCGAAAGCAGCTTTGGGTCGGTTGAAGTATTGCCTGTGCCGGCTTTTGGTGGCGTCGTGCAGGAGTAATACAGGGAAGATCCCACGGTGTTCGCCGCAGCCACAGTCGGCGCAGAATTACCCCATACGATGCAGTTGGTGGAAGGCGAGGTCCCACTCGCGATCCCGCCGCCACTCGTGGCTCTGTTAGACGTCACGGTGCAATTCCGAAGCACACCACCGAAAACGCCGCCGCCCGCCATGTTCGCTGAGTTTCCCCTTACGGCGCAATTCTCGAGCACACTCCAAGCTGCCCCGCCTCCGTAATAGTCCGTTGCGTTATCTCTGAGAATACAGTTGCGGAGCCTCCCGCTATATACCCCGCCCCCGTACCAGTTCGCCACGCAATTGGCAACGGTACAATGCATCAGGACGGCATTGGTGGATGCGCACCACACACCACCGCCAAAGGTGTCACCCGATGACAACGTGGCTCCGCCGAGCAAACTGAAACCGACGAGCGCCGCACCATCCGCCAGCCACGCGCAACGCATTGCTCCGGCACCAGTTGGTGTCGTGCTGCCCCATCGTCCTTTGATGATCGTTTCCCCTGGACCATTCATGCTCATCACAGCGACGGGCTTGTCCAACACCACGCGATTGGTCAGACTTCCAACCACAGCCCTTCCGCCGCTCGCATAGATTCCGTTCGTCACGACGATTAGATCGCCAGCCGATGCTCTGTCAACGGCGTCCTGAATTGTAGCCGCCGCCGAGGCCCAGGTTGCATATGGAGCCAAAGGGTAGGCACTGCGCCCGTCCACGCAAAGCACGTTCACCCGCGCAATCCGGCTGGTGAACATTCCGAACGCATTGCTGGCCACGAATTGGTAGTTACCGGAGGCCTCCGGACCAACGCCGATGATATGGAGCACCAGATCGCGCGTTCCCACATAGTGGACGCTGTCCGTCAACGGAGCGTCATCTTTCAGCCACTGGAAGCGCAGAGGCGCGGCCCCCGCTGCTACTGTGGACAGTGTCACTTTCCCCCAGCTTTCCACTGTGAGTGCGGGTCGCATTGCAGCCGGCTCTGGTTGCCATTCGTCACATCCCATGGACGGTGGGTTTTGCCACGCCTGTCCGTCTATGTCCATTCCTGTCGCAGCAGCGAAACCAATCCCCCGGCACGGAGAATTGGAGGAAATATGGATGCCGTCGCCTAACAGGCGCGGGTCAGCGGTCGTGTTCCCAGAACCCGGAGGCAGAGGCTGAGAGCAGCAGAAATTCAGTCCCCCACTGAAATAGTTCGGACCGAGTGGCGCAGAATTGTTCCAGATAATGCAGTTGAAGGCAGTGGAGGTGATCCCTCCGCCACTCTCATTTGCGCGGTTGCGCGTGATGGCGCAGTTGGTCAGCGCGCCAGCGAGGCATCCTCCGCTGTTGTTGGCGTGATTACCGATGACAGCGCAATTGACCAGCCTCGCCGAAGCCGTCCCGCCGCCCGATGAGGCGCGATTGGCATCCAGCACAGAGTTGAAGAAGGTGCCGCGGTATGCGCCTCCTCCTCCAGCAGAGGCGTAGTTGTCGCGGACAACACAATTCGTCACCATGGATGCCTCAGACGCGCTCCAGACTCCTCCTCCGTTGCACAACGTAGCGGTATCACCCGTGGACCGCGTCTGTCCACCACGCAATGTGAACCCGCTCAGCACGGCTCCGTTACTCAGCCAGGCGCACCGAATGGCGAAAGCAGCGTCTGCCGTGACGAAATCCCGCTGTCCCTCGATGACAGTCACGTCAGGCCCGTTGACGCTCCGCACGGTGATTTCCTTGTCTAGCGCCACCCGGTTGGTGAGACCGCCAGCCATCGCCCTGCCCCCCGTGGCATATACGCCGTTGGTCACCCAGACCACGTCGCCGGGTTCGGCGGCGTCAATGGCATCTTGGATCCGAGTGGCGGCTCTCGCCCAGTTGGTAAATGGCGGCTCATGCGCGCCTTCGAGCGCAACGAACCGGTCCATTGCTTGCAGAGTCGGCGAACAAAGCGCCGCCACTCCATACACCAACGTCGCGAATCGAGAAGTCATCATACGAGATTTCTCCGCTTTGGCGTTGTGCATGATTGCCTCCTGCACACGCCCCTGTTTCGTAAACTCCACGTTGTCTGGCCGTGAAGGTGTATCTCCAGCCTCAGCGTCGGTCAAGGCGCTTGCCACGATTGCACCTTCGGGGGCGGTCACAGCGCGCGCTGTCAAGTCCTCCAGGCGCATCTACGCGAAGTGAGCACTTCGCTTGAAAGGCTTCCTTGGTTGGCGCCGATCGGACTCCACCCCGGTCACCGATTCTAGGTTGAATCCGGCGCTTGCCCCCGTATGCTCCGCGCCATGAACAACGAAGCCCAGCATTTCATCAAGGAAGACCCGTGGAGCGGCCACGGCCAAAGCGGCGCTTCCCACCCAATGAATCTGCTCGCTCCATGAAAACCACCTTCACCCGGCGCCAACTCCTCAAGCTCCTGACCGCCGCCGGACTCGGCGCGCCCTTCGCCACATCCCACGCTCAGGATGCCCGCCTGACTGCCGGAAATTCCGCGACCTCCAGCGTCAGCAATTCCGCCCAAGCCAGGGAAAAAGTGCTCGCGTATCTGAAGGGGCGGGGCCATGGATCGTATCTGTTTGGCCAAGTGGCCACCTGGGTTCACAACGAGAACCCCGACATAGACCACCCCAGCAATTGGATCAAGAAGGTGATTGATCACACCGGCAAGCTGCCGCGCTACGGCTGCGTTACCTATGACTTCGTGGATGACCCGTTCAGTGATGCGTCGTGGAATGAAGGCGTCAAGAAGCTGTGGGATCGGGGAATGATCGCCGGCGTTTTCAGCTTCTTCGCGAACCCAACCGGTGGCCGGTGGAATGATCCAGTTGAAATCGAGAAGATTTGGGCGCCCGGTGAGAACACCGTCAAAACGAACTTCCACCGGCAATTGGATCGGATGGCTGCCAATCTGCAATGGCTGAAGGACCATGGGATTCCCGTCGTTTACACGCCGTTCGTGGAAAGCGACGACCGGAACAAGTGGCACGCCAAGCAGGGTAGCGAAGCCATCATCCAGCTCTACCGGCTGGTCCATGACTACTTCCAGACCACCAAGAAGCTCGACAACATCATCTGGGCCTATCACACCACGCAGAACAGCGGCGCGCTGGAGCGTTGTTATCCGGGCGACGCCTATGTGGACGTGATCGGAAAGTCGGCCTATGGCACCGGCCTGCCTTTCGCGGAATACGAATGGGCGGTCGCCAAGAAGAAGGATCACGGCAAGATCATCTGGTGGGCCGAGTTGGGCATCCGCGGGAAATCCGACGCGCCGCGGGACTGCCTTGACGTGTTGAAAAAGCTGGAGACCACCTTCCCCGAACTGGCGGGGTTCGTTTTCTGGAGCGACGAAGGATTCTACAACGTGGTCGGGAATCTCAACGGGCGCGAGTTCATGGCTGATCCCAAGATCGTCACGTTCGACAAGTAAGCGGTGAACGACCTGCCGCCCGACGCGGAACTGCTCAAATCGAGCGCGCCGTGGCAGGCGGAGGAACCACAGAGACGCGACAACCGCAGAGGCCTTCCAACCTGGCCTCTGCTCTGCGTTCATTGCGTCTCGGCGGTTGAAGGCTCTTTCGCAAGAACCTCGCGGCATGCGACGGAAGTGGGAGATAGCACAGCGACATACGCGAACGGACTGCCTCTGCTAAAACCACTCGCTCGCAATCGCCACGCACGGTTTCGGGACGCGGCGAGTGCCGACTCCCCGCCTTCCTTTCGCGCAGTTCGAGTACTTCGCGGTTTCCCTTGAGG
>CAYJNU010000245.1:0-12045 GCA_964371005.1 uncultured Verrucomicrobiota bacterium
CAGAAGCAAGTTCGGCTGAATGGAATGCCCGGGCGCGTGGCGGCCCTTGTAAGGGTGCAGCGGGCCGCCCGTGGGATTCGGGCCCTCCATTTGATCCGGTGTCAAATACGTCTTCGCGTCCCAAAGCGGGTCCACTTCCAGCAGCCCGACCTGCTTCCACTGCGCGAACGTAAAGTCGCGACACCGCTCGTAGAAGCTTCGCGGCAGCCATTGCTTCAATTGCGGCCAGGCGTAGAGCAGAAACGCAAACTGCTCGACCGTCTGCGAGTGAATCTGCTTCGGCAACGGGTCGGCGCTCGGGTCGCGCGTAGCCGGGTTCATCAGGTAGTAGCCAAGCCCCCAATGCACGAGTTGCACCGCGTCCGGCGCGCCGGGTTTGGGCGGTTCAAGCTCCGTGTAGTAGCGGCGCACCGCATCCATCACGCCCTCGCTGTGCGGGTTTTTGGCGTCGAACTTGAACTCGGGCGACAACACGCGGGCCTTGTCTTTGGCCCAATCCATCTGGACCGGCATCGCCCGCATGCGCATCGGGTCGGCCAGATAAAGCTCCACCAGCGACGGCACGATGAAGTCGTAGTAAGTGCCATCGCGCCACGGACAGCCGCCATACGCCGAGGGATGCGTGCCCACCACGCTGCGTGCATCAATCATGAAGTCCACCGCCGCTTGCCAGAACTGTTCCTGGAAGAGATTGCGTCGGATCAAGAAAGGATCAGATTGCCCTGGCTTCAGTCCGTTTCCGGTGATCACGACGACGTATTCCGTGTCCGCGTCGTTCGGCTTGAAATCGGAGAAGTCCCCCGTGCCCCGGCGAGTCTCGCCGCGTAACAGAGTTTTGTCCTGGCCCACGGGCCGAACCTCAAACTGGCTCCCGTCGGGCGAGAGCGGCGCGGTGAATCGCTTCGGGCGCTGGGTCTCAAAACCCACTTGGTTGAGCGCGATCACGTTCTGATCGGTTGGGACCGTGAATGCCGCTTCGGTCGTCGCGAGTTTGACGCCTGTCCCCAGCGGGGCTGGCTCGGCGAACAACGCCAGCTCTCGCAGCCGCAACGGGCTTGGTTCTGACGAAACGAAGCGCACGCGCTGTGCAACGACGGTTCTTTCGAGAGTCACCGCGACTGCCTGCGATTTGTTGCCCGCCACCCTGCTACCCGGGATGGCTTGCCAGTGGTTCCCCTGCCAGGCCTGCAACTCAAAGCTCGCCAGCCCATCCTGGCCTTCCCAGCCGGAATAAACATGGGCGCAGCGCAACGAACACGGCTGCCCCAAGTTCAGCTCCAACCAAGGTGCGGCATCGCCCTTGCGACTTAACCAGCGCGATTCGTCTGACACCACACCATCCACCGCGTTGCTGGCGGCGTAGCGCGTTTCGAACACAGAACTCGCTGTGACTTGGGCGCGGAGCGCCAAGTTGGCAGGCGCTGCTGCGGTTGTTCTGTCGCCGAACAACACGCCCAGCGCGGTGACGATCAAGAGGAGAGAGTAGGATGGCCTCATGGAAGAGATTTGGCTCTACCGGTACTCGAACATCACAGTTGCCTTGGTGTCCCGGTCCGCTTTGGCACGCACCCAGTATGCGCCAAACGCGGCAGGGAACTCGTGGCTGACGACCTCGCCCGACTTGGCGGCAAAAGTCCGGTACGGCACCCAAAACCCCGTCCCGTCCAAGTCCACTTCCAAGGTAATGTCCACCGTGCCCGAGCCTGAATGGGAGAGCTTCACGGACTTCTGATCGTACCCGGTCATCAAATACGGGTCGCTGGGCTGCCCGGCCTTGACTTGCGTGTCTTTCCAAGGCCCGCCGACGCCGCGCGCCTTGCCCAACTTCCAAACATCGTCAACCGCGCCCGCCCACAAGGCGGCTTTGCCATCGTCAGAGCGGATGATGTGTGGATTGTTCTTTGGGGCGTTGTCGGCCACACCCGTCATGATGAAGAGGCCGCGATACGAGCAATAATCATGGACGCGGCGGTTGTGGGTGGCCACCGGGCGCACCTTGGCAAAGCCGCCGGCGTTCTCCGCCGGCAGTTCGTAAAACGTGCCGTGGGAGTTGAACAAGTCGCGCTCGGTTGCCACTTCGCGATCCACGCGGCTGGGACCGAGCGGGCCGTCGTGGTCGAACGCCGCCTCGCCTTTCGGCAACCGCCAGCGTTTGCCGTCGTCGGAGGTGAAGATGACCGAAGCGGCGTCCACGGCCAACACCCCGGCCGGAATTCGCGTTCCGCTCTTGGCGAAGTCGTAAGCCGCTTTGTCCTCCACCCGCCGTAGTCTCAACTCGCCGTCGAGTTCGTAGTAGCCAAAATGGCTTGGCCCGCTCGCCCCGGAAGCCATTGCGGCAAAGGCCAGCGTGCGTTTGTTCTCGCTGCGGGCGCGCACGAGGCCGCCGGTCAAGTGTTGCTCGTCGGCAGCAGCCAAACCATCGAAAACAGGATCCGCCTTGCTGGGACGTGTGTCGCGGTTCGCGAACTGAAACCATGCCGTGGCTTTCGTCAACGATCCTGCGCTGCTCAGCCGCAGCCAGACTGCGCGCTCGGTAACCTCGATCCAAGTGTTGCCGTTCGCCAGAACGCTGATCTCCCGCGACTTCCGCCACACGCCATCCCCCTTGGCATCCGTTTCGATCACAAACGTCGCAGGCGTTGCCCCTCGATGGGCCAGATGCAAACCGCGCCGATCATAACCGCTGGCCAGGAACGGCTCGGACGGCGTGTTCGCCGGCACATCCTCAGCCACCCAGACGCCGCCGCGTCCGATCACCGGCCCGAGCTCGTCCAACCGCTCTGGTTCGACGAACCACAGATTCGACTGCGATTGCGGCGCGGCGATTTCGCCCTTGGCCTTGCGCTTGTTGATGAACTCGCTCTTCGCCGTGTCATCGCAGCCG
The DNA here is from genome assembly GCA_964371005.1 of uncultured Verrucomicrobiota bacterium. GTDB lineage: Bacteria > Verrucomicrobiota > Verrucomicrobiia > Limisphaerales > MWDV01 > MWDV01. Next base: position 2,885 of record CAYJNU010000245.1, read on the forward strand.
AGCACGAGCCGGTCATTCCATCGGCAGAAGTCGCCGATGACCTTGAGGTAGTTCGCGCGTGGCGCAATGCCGGCCGAGTTCTTCGCGGAGAAGGTTGCCGGGAATCTCCAGAACGCCCCGTGCATCGTCATCAGCGAGTCCTTCTCTCCGATCTCGCGGATGCGCGGCCATTCGGTGTTCCATCCGTGCGCGCCGTCATAGCTGTGCGACGATTTCGGCAGCCGGAAGCTGTGCCACTTGCCGCCATCGAGCACCATGAGGATCAGCGAACGATGATCCCACCCGATCGTCCAGATGGGATCGGTCGCCGGATTGGGATTCCCGTAAATGCCGCCCGGCCCGGTGACCTCGGTAAACTGGTTGCGACGGACCATCGTCCAGGCACTCGCCTTTCCGTCCCACTGCGCGAGGACGCCGGAGGACACATCGGGTCGGCGCTGTGCGTCCGCGCCATGCTCGCCGTTGTTCGCGTAAACGAGCAGGCCCTGTCCCGAGTAAAAACCCTTTCCGTGGTAGCCGGGGAACTTCGCGAAACGCGCGTCCTTCTTGGGCGTGCCCTTCCAGCGAGACTCCTGATCGAAATACTCGTCCGCCCACAACTCCGTGACCGCCAGCGTGTGAACGTCCACTTCATAGATACCTTCTTCCATGCTGGCGTAATAGACCTTGTTCGTCGGGTCGGTGAGATGGCGTGCGTTCCCGGTGGGCCGGCCGAACATCTGCGCGTAGGGGATCACGCGCACCTTGCGCTGGGCATCAATCGCGTATGGCCCGATGAACAACTGCTGCGACTCGCGATGGATCATGCGGTTGGCGGGCGTGCCACCAATGCTCTCGGGACGGATGATTTGCCGCAGGTCAGGCGTGATCTCGTAAAGCTTGTCCGTTGAGCCTGTCGGCTGATGCGGCGCGTAGCTCACAACCCACAACCGATCCGCCCACGGCACCACCGCGCCCGTGCCGCACTCGCCTTCGTCGTTGAACGTGGCGAGGTGCGGAAAAATGCCGGACAGGCTGGGCGGGGCTGCCGACAGTTGGGCTGCGGAAGAAACCAGCAGGCCCAGCAGCAGTGGGATGCAGAGCAGGTTTCCAAACTTGCCAGATCGCCGATTCCCAAATCGGCAGACGGCAGGAGCACAAATCCTCCCCAGCCGGAGCGCGAGCGGTTCCTCGCTCGCAGCGCTTACGAACTGGACAGCGGGTGCGGGCCTTGCGCCATCTCCTCGTTGCTCACGTGCTGCGACCGGGGGACCGGTCGCGCTCCGACCAAACTCGCTCGCCTCAACTGCCTGCGCGATGATGGCGCTGCGAAGTCTGGATTTAGAAGCCGAGGTAACGAATGAAAGGCGTTTCATAGCGACGGGGCTGACTGGATTCACTTGCTGTAACACCGAATTTCAAACAACGCCGCCGGCACCTGGGCGCTTGGCGCGCAAAGCGTGATGGTCAGTTGTTCTGTGACCACCGGCGTCTGTAGGTGGATCGCGCAGCGCGATTGGTGGTTATCGCCGCTCCGATACAAAACGCGGCCCGCGTCGTCCCGGATTTCGAACCGCTGCACGCAGAACGGCATCACGCGCTCCGGGTGGCCCATGAGCACCGATTCCATCGGGTGATCGAAGTCGGTGTCAAACGCCAGTTCAATCCGGGCGATTCGCTGTGGCGTTGGCCAAGCCAAATGAAGCGTGGGACTCGCATCTGCAAAGGAGGCAACCCAGGCGTTTGGCTGGTTCGTTGGACGGGCAAAGCCGTTCGTCAGATTCTCAGTGCCAAACATGGTCAGTGGCGGGTCAAGCGTGACCGCGAAGTTCTTGCCGCCCGGACGACGTTGTGGCGTCCACAACTCGAAGGAATCAATGCCAATGCCAGGCGGTGGCGTCTGCGTGGAGGACTTGGCGACAGCCTTGTTGCCGTTGTGGCAAACCGCGAGGACGCCGGTCACGCGCTGGTCGCTCAAGGCCACCGACACCGCCTCGTTCTGCATCAGGCACACGAACGCGTAGCGCGGTTGGTCAATCGCCGCGTCGAAATGCAGGTTCACGCTCTGGTCTGCCCCCATCGTGAGCGGAATGTTGAGCGTGGCCAGCGTGACATCGGGCGTGTGGTTATCGTGGCGGCTGCTAACGCGCAACTCCGCGCGCAGTTCGGTTTCCCCGGTAGCATCCATTGTGAGGCCAATCCGCGGCATCGGGCCGGGCTGGACCGGGAGCATCATCGCCCAAGGCTGCGCCAGCGGCAGTTTTGTTCCATCCGTTCGCAGTTCGGCGAGACCGAGTTCGCTCGACGCGGTGAGGGTCGCCCCTTGCGCCAGATCGTCCGGATCGCCCAGGCCGAAGCCTGGGATGAACTGGCCGTGGCGCAGCAAGTCGCGTTGCAGTTCGGCCATGCGAGGCTCGGCCAGCAATTCGCGAGGCTTGAGTTGATCTCGAAGGCAGAGTCGCGCCGCCATGGCGACCGCTTGGGCACTGTGCGCGCAGGTTGCCATCACCCGCGTAGAGCCGAACGCCACGTGTGAGGCGCTGATGATGCGGCCGGCGAGGAACAGGTTGGAGATGTTCCGGCTGTAAAAGCAGCGGTAGGGAATCTGGTATACGCCCTTGCTGTGCCATTGCGTGCAAGGAGCCTCGTCACTGAAGACCCCTTCAGCCGGATGCAGATCAATCGCCCAGCCGCCGAACGAAACCGCGTCGGCATGGCGGCGTTGCTCGACGATATCCGGCTGCGTCAGCATATAGTCGCCCTCGAAGCGACGGCTCTCGCGCTTACCCGGAATCGTGCTGACCCACTCCAACGTCAGATTCTCCGCCTCGGGGAACTGGCCGGAGTTCTTGATATGGTTCCACACGCCATAGACCACCTTCCACAGCTCCCACTTGATGGTCTCGGTTTCGTGGACCGTGTCGAGCAAACCGCCCCATTCGATCCACCAGAGTCGGCAACCATCATCGCCGGCTTTGAAGTCACGCCAACGCGGGACGCGCGTGATGTCTTTCAGAGCGAAACTCGGAGGAAAGAACTTCACCGGCCGGCCCGCGTCCCTGGAGTAGAAATACATCGTGTGCCCGAGCAACTCAGCGCTGGGCGTGTTGGGCGCAAACTTCTCGCCGCACTCACCGCTCGCCTCTGCGCCCATGCGGAAGGCGGCTCCGGCTAGGAAGCCCACGATGCCGTCGCCCGAGGCATCACAGAAGAGCGGTGCGCTGATCTCGTAAGCCGTGGAGTTCTGCGAGCAAAATGCCCGCACAGACTTGATCGTGTCGGGATCGCTCTTCTCCAAATCGTGAACAGCGGTGTTGAGCAGCAGCGTGATGTTCGGCTCGGCGATGACCTTCTCCAGGAGGATCGTGTCCACGATCAGCGGATTCCCTTCCGGGTTGCGGTAAATGTTCTCGACCAGGATTTCGTCCACCACGCCGCCTTCGCGCGCCCAGCGGTTGTTGTTTCCCATGTGCGAGGTCGCTCCCAGAATCCACAGGCGCACTTCGCTGGAAGCATTGCCCCCAAGCACGGGCCGGTCCTGAACCAAAACTACTTTCACCCCGGCGCGGGCCGCGGTGATCGCGCAGCACGTGCCCGCGAGACCACCGCCCACAACGGCCAGATCGCCGGCGAGACGCACCGTCTTTAGCGAGCGGCGTTCAGCCGAAGGTTCAGTGAGGAGATCCATTTTCGAAGCAGTCACTTGACCGGTACTATCTGAACAACATCCAAGTGAACGACTCCGCTTGCACCGGCGACTTGTACCAGCACCGCGGCAGGTTCGTTCGCGGCAAATCGGAATGTGCCAAGCGGCTCGAAGCCGTTGGTCCCGCGCGCGGGTTCGGTTTGGTTGAGGATCAACGTCTTCTCGCCGTCCGAGCTCCGCACGGTCACGGGCGCGGCTTTGGCGCGGTTCTCGTGCGGCTGCCAGGCGACGCGAACCTCGTACCGGCCAGCGGCCTTCACGGCAAATGGAAAGCGCGCCGTGGCGTTTGGATCGCTCGAAAAGAGATAGCCATCGCCCACAAAACCGGGGAGATTGCCGGCATCGCTCCACTTCCCACGCAGTTCAGCCTCCGTGTCGTCAATGACAAGACCTTCGAGCTTGGCGGGATCAAGGCCCGGGCCGGAGAACGGCGGTAGGGTCACGCCTGGTGGCAAGACCAGCGGGCCGTTCAGCGAGTCGCGACGCATCACGCCGGGTTGCGACATGAGTTCCTTGAGCAGCGGGATGTGTTTCTCGTAAACGCCGCGGGGCGTCGTTCTCTCGCGCACACAAATCCACGCCGCCTTGCCCACGATTTCGCCCATCATTCCGCACGTCCGCATCACCCGTACGGCGCCGAGCGCCTCGCGGTTCACGCTGATGTCGCGCCCAGCCATGAACAGGTTGCCGATGTTCCGGCTGTAAAGGCAGCGATAAGGCGCCCAGTAAGGCGACTTGTAGGTGTACCCTTCGCCGCGGGTGAACGTGGAGATGAACTCGTCGCCCTTGTGGCCGTCGTCGTAATCCGGGTGCGGCGTATGCACGTCAATGTGCCACGAGCACGGAAATGCCCCGTCGGGAAACTCGCGGCCCTCCCGAAAATCTTCGCCCGTGAGGATGACGTCGCCCAGCAGCCGGTGCGACTCGCGTTTGCCGGCGATGAACGCCGCCCAGGCCAGCCGGTGATTGGGGTAGAGTTTCTCCACGTTCTTCAGCGCGTCCCACGCGCCATACATCGCGCGGAAGTTCAGATCGCGGATGCGCTCGATGTCATTGACGGAATCGCGGTCAAAGCCGCTTTCCCAAAACCAGCCGCCGAGATTGCTAAGCGGCGATGTGTCCGACGGGCTCTTGGGCTTCTGGCGACCGGGGAACGGCTTGTCGGCGAGGTCCACGGCCCAGGGACAGCGCGGGAATGGCGCGGCGACGTTGCCCGCTTGCACTGAGAGACTGAGTGCTTCCTTGTCCTTGCATTCGCACCTCAGCACCTGGGCCGGATCGGAGGCATCCATCAAGTTCCACAGATTACTCGCGCCCATTTTGCTTTCCTTTGAGGTCTCGTAATCCGCGCCCGCCAGGAAGCCAACTGCACCGTCACCCGTGCAATCAGCGAACAACCGGGCGGACAGTCGGACCCGCCGTGCGGTGCGGGTGTCCTGGGCAACTACGGAGCGAATGCGCCCGTCACGGACCTCGACGGCGTTTACGCGCTGCTCGGTCAATAGCGTGACGCGCGGCTCGGCGCGAACCACTTCGAGCTTCCGCCCGTCCGCGTAAATATCGCCGCCCTTGGCATTCCCGTCTCCAGCCTTCTTCTGCGGCACCAATTCATCAACGATCTCGCCGATGTGCTGATACGGTCTTTGCCGGGTCTTACCCTCGGGCCAAACGCGCACTTCAGAGCTGCCATTCCCGCCCAGCACGGGGCGATCTTGCACCAGCGCGACCTTCAACCCGTTGCGCGCGGCAGACAGGGCCGCGCTCGTTCCCGCAATCCCGCCGCCCACGACGACCAGATCGAACTCGCCGCCGTCTTCCGGTTCATCCGGCAATCCCAGTGTGGCGCGACGAAACTTGGTTAGTGCGGCCATTTCATTCGGCGGCACGAACGCAGGATCCTTGGTGAAGAGAATTGCGTCGCAACGTCCTTCAAATCCCGTGAGATCGTGCAGCGCGATCTTCGCCTCGCCACCGACCTGCACCGTACCGCCATCCTGCCAGTGCCAGTCCGCGCCCTTTGTGCCGAAGGTTTCGCCCAGCGGCTTGCCATTGACGAGCAACTGGAACTTGCCCGGGGCGCCCGGGGCGTTCCACGGTGCGACCCAGTCCCGCGTCCGCACCCAAACGCGATACGCGCCGGGCGACGCGAACTTGGCCGTCGTCACCGCGTCCCGGACCGGCACGCCCAATCCGTGGGCGAGCAAGTAAGGTGAGCCCATTTGATCCATGGATTGTTGGTCCAAGTCCCATCCACCCAGATCGGCGAATTGCTCGGCTTCAAGGAGGACGTGCTGGCCGAATGCCGGAGTGGTGAGAGTGGCTGTCCCGGCGAGAAGCCCGGCGAGAAATTTGGAGTAAGTGCTCATGTTCAATCTTGTATTCGGTAGTTGTGCCCCGGGGCAATCGCGAACCGGATTGCCCCGGTCTTTTCTTCGCGCTGGAAAGCGATGGACTTGTCATCAGTGGCGTCCATGACGCGGACGTTTTTCCAGCGGGAGTTCGCCACCTCGATGGTGGAGCGCGTTGTCCCGTCGCGATGAGTGAAGCGAAAGCTCGTTCCGCGCGGTGCAATGGGATAAACCACCGCCGCGAGCGATTTGCCCGGAAGCTCGCGCAACACCACCAGGCCTTTCCCACCGACGAACAGCGGCGTCTTCCCGACCGGAAGCGAGAAGTCCTTGAGCAGCCTAGGGCCGGTGTGGACTTCACCCGTGTCGTAATCCATCCACTTGCCCGCTGGCAAATACACATCGCGCGTGGTGGCCGTCGCGTAGTCGTTGCCGTAAAGCGGACAGGCAAGCAGCGACGGGCCGATCATCCATTGATAGCCGCGCACAGCAGTGTTCTCGCGGCCATAGACTTGCGGATCATCTGGAAACGCGAGCGGCAGCGGCGTCATCGTCCACGGGAACCCGGTTTCGTAAGCGTCAGTCGCCGCGCTATAAATGTAGGGATGCAGGCGGGCGTGCAGGCGGGCGGCTTCGAGCATGACCTTCTCCACCTCGCTGCCGAAGTTCCACGGGCCCATGCCCACGGCCATGCATGGGTTGACCGAGTCGAACCGTGCCCGGCGCATCATGAAGGCTTGCATGCGCGGATCGCCCATCGGCGGCATCGGCCGGTGCTCGCCGAACGTGCCGCCGGTGATGTCGGGGTAGGCGTACGGAAATCCGCTATAGGCGAACGCCAGCACGTTGAGCGGGCCGCGGTCCTGGTTCTGGTCAAAATTGAAATCCTCGATCCGATGCACGTCGCACGCCGAACCGAGATAGCCGTTCCGGCCCATGATGAACACGCCCTTGTCCATGAGCGCCTGGTTTACGGCGTCAATGTTCCCTTCGCGCATGTTGGCGACCTTGTAGGTGAACAGGTCCTCCTTGAACCCGTCCACGCCGAAGTCGAGCCACTTCTGGCACAAGCCCAGGTACCATTTCACCGCCTCGGGATTCTCGCCGTCGAGCAGGTAGGCCGCACGTTTCGGGAACCCGAGCTGCCAGGCTTTCGCCTCGCCATTCTCTTTGAGGAAGTAGCCCTTGGCAACACCTTCAGCCGAGTAAGGGCCTTCTTTGACGAAGCTGATGCGGAGGCCGAGGAAAAACTTCAGCCCATGTTTCTTAAATCGCTGGATAAAACCGCGCGGGTCTGGGTAGCGCACCTTGTCCCACATGCCAAAGCTGGTTGTGGCGCAGAGGTTCGGGTCTTCGTTCGGCCAGAAACCCGAGCCGACGACCATCCACTCCAACGGATAGCCCATGTCCAGGTAGCGCTCGACGTTTTCCGTCACGGTCTTCTCGTTGGTATTCCAGCCGAGCGCGCCGAACGCCTCCCAGCCGACGCCGAAGAACTCGTACTTGGGTTTGTAAACCGGGTAACCCTCGCGATTTCGGGCCTGCAAATAAGCGGCGTAGATTTCCTGTGGCGAGCCGATGAAATAGTAGAGCGCGGGCATCTGCGTCGCCGCCGCCACGCCTTGCGCCGCGTCGTCTTCCCGCACACGCACGAGCTTCATCCCTTTCTCCATGTTCACCATGGCAATCCCGCGACGTGGAGAGACAACGAAGTTGCTGATGAGGCGCTGCTGTCCCGGAGGTTCCTGGGCGCGGAAATTGCCGTCCGAGTAACCGGTCACCTCCGTGTTGGTGCGACCAAACGCCGCGTGATCCGCCAGCCCGAATGCCGGCGAAATGCCGCCGATGCGGGCGAGAATCCGGTTCGTCTGCGACTGCGTCACGCCGAAGCGGACGTGGTGCTCGGTTGGTTCAATCTTCACAGTGGCTCGCGCGCCTTTGTCGTTCGAGACTTCGAGCAGCACCTTCTCCGCGCCCGCCGACCGCAAAGCCGTGTCCACGGAATGTCCCCCGCCGAACTCCAGCCCGAACTCCGCGTTGGGCGGAGCGATGACCGTGCCGTCGGGCCGTGTGAAGCCGTAGCGAAACCCCTTCTTCACGATCTCGATGCGGTACTGCGAAGTGGTGATCGTGATTCGATCCTCGCTCTCCGCAGTCACGGCGGCGGCCGCCTTCGTGTGAATGAGATTCGCGACAGCCAGCAAGGCGACGAGACGGAGCGGGCCGCGTTGGTTGAGCGTGAAGACTCTCATAGTTGACCGGACCCCGGGCTGGGTTGAATCCCACTGCGCTCCACACCGCCGAACTTGAGCATCAACCAGGCAAGCGGATGCAGGAAGGCCATGATCAAAAACCACTGGCCGTAACCTTTGCCCTGCACCAGCTCTAGCAACCCGCCGAATACCGTGTTGATGGCCTGGTCCAGAAAGCCGACCGGACCCGACCCGGGCCCCGATACCATGGTGGCCACGACCTTGTTCATGATGATGCCACCCAACGTGCTCCCGGCGGCAACCACGCTGAAGACCGTTCCGAGCGACTGCTTGGGAATGACATCCACGATGATCGCACTGAGGTTGATCAGCCAGGCGAGCGAGGCGAGCACCACGATCGCCGTCAGGGCCATGGCGGCGCTGGTGCTGGAGACCAGCGAGACCAGCGGCGAGAGGGGCAGCAGGCACGCACAACCCAGCATGACCCACATCCGGCTGCTCGCCGGCGCCGTGTCGCGCTTGACCAGACGGCCGGAGAGCCACCCACCGAGCACGCTGCCCACGCCCGCCGCCGCATAGACAATCCAGGTGATCTTGAGCTGCTCCTGCGAAAGCTGGCGGTCGGTGCTCAAATACTTGGGAAACCAAAACTGGTAAAAGTACCAGGCGGGGTCCGTGATCAATCGGCCCAGCAACAGCAGCCAGGTTGCCCGGCAGGTGAAGACTTGCTTCCACGTCCAGGCTTTCTGTTCCACCGGGTCGCCCCCTTGGCCTTGCTCGCCTGACGACTTCTCGATCAACTGAAGCTCCTCCGGCCGGATAAACCGGCTCTGGCGAGGTAAGCGATAGACCATCAGCCACGGCACGACCCAGAGCAACCCCGCCGCGCCGGTCAGGATGAACGCCAGGCGCCCG
>CAYJNU010000246.1:0-11985 GCA_964371005.1 uncultured Verrucomicrobiota bacterium
GGCGCGGTTGACGCCGCCGAAGACCGCGGTCTTGGGCGAGCCGACGTCGTCGCGGTTGAGGCAGGAGACGGGGAAGGATTGGAGGATGTGGAGTTCGATGAGTTTCATGTTTTCTTGAGCATTGATTGGTTGAGAGTTGGGAGTTGAGCGAAAAAGGGGAGCGGGTTAGCTTCCAGGCATGAGCACGGTGAAAGAAATTGAAACGGCGATTGCGCAGCTTCCCAAAGAAGAATTCTGGCAATTGACGGACCGTCTGATTGCGATGCGGGATGACGCTTGGGACCGCCAGATCGAACAGGACGCCAAGTCCGGCAAACTGGACCCGCTCTGGGAGCGAGCGAAAGCGGACATTGAAGCCGGCCGGGTGATGCCACTGGATGGATTCCTCGACCACCAGTGATTTCTGGCGCGGTTACGCCGCGCTCCCTCCTGAGATCAAGACCAAGGCGAAGAAGGCCTTCCGACTTTGGAAGGCGACCCCGAGCCACCCAAGCCTTCATTTCAAGAAAGTCGGCGACTACTGGTCGGCGCGAGTTGATCTCCACTGGCGTGTGCTCGGTCGCATGCATCAGGGCACGCTCTATTGGTTCTGGATTGGGCCGCATGACGAATACGAACGGTTAATCGCCGGTTGAAATCGGAGCCAGCACGAGCAAGCCGAAGCCAAAGGCCTTGGCGGAACCGATGCCGGCGGCCACGATGGCGCGGAATTGCGCGGGATCGATGACGGTGAGTTCGCCCTGAAATTCGACGGCGCTGTGCGTGCCGTGCGAGACGCCGTCCTTGTGGAAGAACTCGCGCCCGCGCGGGATGGTCCGGAGCGAGTCGGCGTTGAGGGCGAAGCCGCCCGCTTCGGCCTTGCGCTGCAACCAGCCGATGAGTTCGCCGCGTTGCGTGACCGGCACCCGGCGTCCGTTCTTCTTGCGCGAGCCGTCGGGATTGTCCACGCGGAGTTTCTTTGTGGGATTTGCCAGCAGGCTGAAGCGGTAATGGTGATGCGCGAAGAAACTGTCGGGGATTTCCTTCGTGCCAAAACAATCGGTGGGGCACCAGTCGGGTTTGGCTGGGATGGAGCGTGAAAGGATGAGAATGCGATAGGCTTCCTCCTTGCGGTCCACGCGGACGAGGAAATCGCGCGGCTGTTCGTCCCGTCCGCCGAACGCCTGCCAGACGCGCTGGTGCCAGTCGTAGGTGTCGCGGATGCGGAGCAACCGCACGGCGTCCTCGTAGGAAACGAGAATCTGTGTCAGGTGCAATGTGGCGGTGGCGGCTTCGACTGGTGCGGTGGTGGCAAGGGTGCTCATGCGGGCGTGGGGTTGACGGTTGGGATTTCAACCGGGGGAGTTTCGCCGGATTGCCAGAAGGATTTGGCCCATCTAACGCGGATGTCATCCGCATACCACGGCCAGTACCAGAGATCGGCGAAGAGGCTTTCGTAGTTCACGCCCACGCCCTTGCTGGCGGCGAGACGGACCCACGAGCGGAGCTGGTCAATCACATCGGCCACGTCATTGCAGGCGAGCAGACGCCGAAAACGGCGCTCGAAACTTTCGATGATTTCTTTGCCATCACCTTGGGCGATCCGGCGGCAGGTTTCGCCGAGGTTGCGCGCGTTGGATTCCTCCGGATGGCTGGCGAAGAGCGCGGCCACGGCGACGAAGACCGGCTGGCCGATGTCGCCGCCGAGGTTGGCAACGACGGGCCAGGCATCCACGTGCATGCGCGGGTTGTTAGTGAGGCCGCGACGGAGCGCGGCGAGTTTGCCTCGATCATTGCGGGCGCGGCGCAGGGCGCCGACGAATTCGGCGGCGCGTTCCTTTGGGGTGCGTTTGGATTCACTCATGGGCGGCGGGTGTGGGTTGAGGGTTTGTTTTGGGACGGAAGGTGAGTTTGCGCAGACCAAGGACGTAAGCCTCGATCTGGCGCGGCGTCTGGCGCGGACAGGATTGCTCGTAAGCATCAAACGCGGCGGCTTGGACGGCTTTTCCCCAAGCACAGTTCGGGAGGTCGGCCACGAGGTCTTTGTTGCGGGGCAGATCGAGCAGCGCGGAGAGCTTTTGTTCGACGGAAGTCCAAAATCTTGCTTCTGCCGAAGCAAGCCAATCGCGAAGATTCTGTTTCTCTCCCCGAGGCATTCTTTCAACTTTGGTATCGAAGTCCTCTTCCGTAGATACCTTATGCGAAAGACCAAATCTGTAGCGGCTGCAAGCACCATGTAACCCTGCCAGTCTTTTTGCGTGGCTAACCGCAAACTCGACGCCCTTCTCGTATGCAGCGCGTCCAAACTGGTCGAACATCTCTTTCGGCAATGAATATCGTCCTTCAATGCAATCAACGATTCCCTCGTCCTTGGTCGTCACCAGGCTGCCAATCCAGACAGTCACATCACGATCTAAGGGTCGCCGCGTCAAGGCAGGCGGTCCTTCTTGGACTGATCGTTCTCCCTTGCGCTTGGCAACCACAGCGCCCAGTTCGCGCCACAAGCTCTTCGACACGTTTCCTCGAAGAACCGCAAGTTGGTCCTCGTCTGCGAGGACAGTCGAATGCGGTTCGCGGAACACGATCAACTGGGGTTTCTTCGGGTCATCGAAGAGTTGGTATTCCACAATGCCGTCCACGAGGAGAATGGTCCGATTGTCGGATGCCAATGTGACGAGTCGTGACTGCGGGACCAAGCGCCCCAAGTAGGTTTTAGTCGCATTGTGCCGAGAGTCGCTGTCAGAAGGCGACACGAGTGGCTTCTCCCAAAGCGGAAAGCCCCAGCCTTGACCGCCATAAAGGTCGGTCACGAGTTCCCGATCAAAAAGATTCAGCCAGATCGTTTCCCGAAGATTGGTTGCGAGAACAAACGTATGAACGATTGACGAAGCGGAACATGGCGCTTGTCGTCCCGTTCGCTTTGGAATCGCAGCCTTATTCCATGTGCCCGCTCCGACGATCTCGCTTGGAGTGAAGCACTGGAATGCCAACAAATTCATCGCAGATCGTGCGACTTCCATTGGCCGCTCTTCCGCCGCTCGATTATCAAAGAGCGTCGCGTTGTTTCCTGTTGCCAGAGCCAAGTCCAGCTTCGTTGCTCTAGTCTTGTCTCCACTCTGCTTCTCGGCTTTAAGGCCGGATGTTTGGAGGAACCTCTGTCCGTCACCGAACAACTCAAATGCCGCCTTCCACTTTTCCAGATACTCCCGGACGCGCGGCTGGATGAGCGGCTGGCAATTCTCCCAGTCGGCTTCATCTGCCGGGCCATCAAGAGCGGCTTGAGTGATGCAGAGCAGCAGGCGCATGAGGGCGATCCGCTCGTGAGGTTTCACGGCGAGGTCGCGCAGTTCGTGCGCCTGCGCAAACAGGTCTTGCAGGCTGAACAGTTTACGCCGGCCATCGGCGCGCAGGGCGGGAATCCAAGGTTCAAGAGTCAAATTCATCATCGTCGTCCTTCCATTGTTGCGGGCTGGGTTGTGGGGCGCGGTCGGCGAAAATACCAAGACGCGGGTCATAAGTCATGGCGGAAACCTCCGCACCGAAAACACAGCGGCCATCGTCAAGAATCAGGGCAACAGTGGCATCGCGCGATCCGTGCAGCGCGAGCCAGCGCGGGCACGGCGCAGCGGCGGACACCATCCAGCGTGGCGCTCGCACGATCCAGTGGTGCAGAAATTTGGCGGAGGCTCGACGCCATTGGTGTTCGCTGATCTCGGCACGCGTGTCGTCCAGCCCGATGAGAGTCGTCAGGCCGTTGGCTCTGGTGGTGACGGAGCGAAGGAGAACAACCGACTTGGTGGGCGGACCTTTACGACGGGTGAGAATCTCTTCTTGGTCGGCGAGCGTCGGATTGGCCAACACGCGGGTGGCAGCTTCGGCGTTCGCGGCGAGGGTTGCCTTTTCCTGTTCCAGTTCGTTGTGCAATTCCCGCCAGGATTCCGGTTCCTGCGTGCCCGGCTCCGCGTAGGTGGCTTCCAGCAACGGGCGGATGTCAGCGGGCACGTTGATTTGCGATTTCGCCCGCCAGACTTCCATCGTGCGGAGCAAAACGTAGGGCGCGTAAACTCGGGCACTGCGGCCGAGCGCCTTCTTCAACTCGGCAGCATCGGTGGCTACCGATAACTCGGGCAGGCGAATCCAAAACTCTGGCGCCGTCGCGTGGCGGTGCGGACGTTCATGCCGCCAAAGGCGGCCCAGACGTTGGAGCAACATATCGGTTGGCGCGAGGTCGGAGACGATGAAATCGAGGTCAATGTCCACGCTTTGTTCCACGACTTGCGTGGCGATGAGGATGCTGCCGGGACCGTCCGTGAGGCGGTTCTTGCCGAGGCGTTCAAGCCACTCATCTTCCAACTCGGCGCGGCGTTGAAAGGGAAATCGGCTGTGCAGGAGCCCAACGCGAACGCTGCCTTCACAAATGGAACCGGAGACAGCGCGATAGGAGTCCTGCGCTTCGACAACCGTGTTGCGAATCCAGAGAACGCTCTGGCCCGCCTCGGCGCGGGTGATGAGTTCGCCGATGGCTTCCTCCTCGGAGATCACAGCGGGGCGAACGGCGATTCGCCGGTGCCAGGACCATTCCGGGCTGACATGCCGGCAGTCGCCGCCGCTGGCGCCGGTCGTGACGAGCGGGTATGCCGTCGGAATGTCCGGCTCGGTGACGCCAGCGGCGGCCAACAGTTCGTGGCGCCGGGCGGCAGTGAGCGTGGCGCTGAGAATGATCACGGAGCACCGGAGGCCCACCAGTTCACGGATCAACGCCGTGATGAGCGTGCCCGTGTAGATGTCGTAGGAATGAATCTCGTCGAGGATGACCACCTTGCCGGCGAGGGCGAAGCGGCGGACGAAGAAGTGTTTCACGGCCACGACGCCTTGGAGCGCCTGGTCAATGGTGCCCACGCCGTAAGGCGCAAGGAGAGCCTGCTTGGACGAAGCAAACCACGACCGGGCTTGCTGGATGGTTTCGTCAGGATCATCGCCGTCTTTCGGCTCGCGTCGTTGGAACGACGGACGGAGACGGAGATCAAAGTTGTCCTCCAGCCACGCGTTGCCGTGAGCCAGTCGCAAGGGGGCATCGCCGGCCAGGGTGTTGCGGAGAAACTGCTCGATTCGCTTGTGAATCCGGTTGCTTGTCACTTGCGTGGGCAGCGCGAAATAGATTCCTTGCTGCTGTCCCGAGGCGATGAGTTGTTGCGCGGCAAACAACGCGGCTTCGGTCTTGCCGCAACCCATCGGTCCCTCGACGACGACGATGCCGAAAACCTGCGTTGCTTCCGCAACCGCCTGTTGCAACGGGTTTGGCTCGAAGGCCAATTCCTGTCCGGCGGCAAACGCCGCCGAGAATGACGTTTGGCGCAGTGCTCCGCCTGGCCAGCCGATTTCGCGGAGGGCATCCCGCGCCTGCTGTCGCGCCGCGTCGGGCGGCATTCCATGCTCCGGCGGAAACCAGGTTTCATTGGAAGCAATCCAATCGGCAACCGAGATAAGCCCCGCGAGCAGCCAGAGGTCGGAATGATGCGGCGCGAAACGCGGCTCCGGTGGCGTTGTCGGCAAAGGGCCGAATACCGACTGGAGTTCGGCCATGACTCGCCGGCGATTCGGTTCCGCCCATTCATCAGCGAGAGCTTCAGGAGCGTAGAGCCGGGCGTTCCTTCCTTTCGGCCTGCCGTGGTGCGCTCCCACCGCAACCGCCCAGAGCCGCAGTGGCGCGGAATCAAAAACCTTTTGTAGGAATACCTGACTGACCAACGCGTGATCCGTGACGGATAGGGCGACTTCTCCCAACGAGACTTTCGGCGAACCATCCAGCGCGAGCCACAGTGGGCATTTGGCCAAAAAGCCGATGGTGATCTTCCCTACATCGTGTAGGGCCGTCAGCGTGGCGGCACCCGACGGCAACAGTGCTCGCACGGCGGGCGGGAGGGTGGCAATCATCGCCTCCCCCACGCAGCCGGCGTTCAGGCAATGGTCGCGGACGGAGATGCCGGGCCGGCCATCCTCAGTCGTCTTCGCCCAAAAGTGAGTGCCTTCCAAGTTCATCTCCACTCCGGTCCTATTTCAGATAGTGGGTCAGGCGCTGCCGCCCCGCCGGGTGCTTTCTGCACCGCCGTTTTTCCGGCCCTGCACGGTTGCTCCCGCTTGCCCGACACCGGCGGCGCTGCACGGGTCCGCATTGGCAGCGCCTCGGTAGGCGGCCGCCATCGTTTTCCGAGACCCCGACGCGCGATCTTGCCGGACGTTCTAGTTCGCGGGCTGGATCAAGCTGGCTGGCGGAGGTTCGGCGGCGGCCAGTCGTTTCTCCAACTCTGCGACCCGCCGCACCAGCTCCGGCAACTGCTGGGCGGCAATGATCTGGCGCTTCATCTGGCGATCAGGCTGGGCGGGATAGCCAAACCATTTCTCGCCGTCGGGAATGCTGTTCATCACGCCGGATTGCGCCGCCACTGTGACACGGTTCCCGATCTTGAGATGACCCGCGAGGCCGGCCTGCCCGGCAATCACCACGTAATCCCCGAGCCGGGTGCTGCCCGAGATGCCAACCTGCGACACCACGATGCAATGCTCGCCGATGTTCACGTTGTGCGCGATCTGAACAAGGTTATCAATCTTCGTGCCCTTGCCGATGACCGTCGGGCCGAGCGCGCCGCGATCCACCGTCACGTTCGCGCCGATCTCCACGTCATCCCGAATGATAACATTGCCGATCTGCGGGACTTTGCGATGGATGCCGCCGTCCTGCACGTAGCCGAAGCCGTCCGAACCGATGACCGTGCCGGCGTGGATGCGCACCCGGTGGCCCAGGGAGGTGCCCGCGTAGAGCGCCACGTGCGGGAAAAGCAGGGTCTCCTCGCCGACAACGCATTGCGGCCCGACATAAACCTGGGCCAACAAAACCGCACGCGGACCGATGCTCGCGCCTTCGCCGACGACGCATTGCGGACCGATGTGCGCGGAGGCGTCCACCTTTGCCGAGGGAGCGACGACGGCCGTGGGATGGATTCCCGGCACGTAGGTTGGCTCCGGGTAGAACAGCGGTAAAACCTTGGCGAACGCAATCCGGGCGCTGGGCACGCGGATGAGCGCCTTTTGCGACGTCACCGGCGCATCCACGATGATGGCCGAAGCTGCGCTTTGCTCGGCGCGGGCGAAGAAGAGCTCGTTTTCGGCGAAGGTCAGATCGCCGGGTTGGGCGCGATCCGCGGGCGCGAACCCTCGCAGGACGATGGAACTGTCGCCGACGACCTCGCCGTCGAGGTGTCGGGCAATTTCCGTGATAGTGAAAGACATTGCTTATTGGGACCGCGCCGGTTCGGGCGCCAGCTCGCGCCCACTATAAGAACGGGTCGCGACAATTCAATCTCAAGTTCCCGCCCAGTCCCGATCACCGGCCCTCGCGCGGGCGATCTCAGGCCGGAACCTCCAAAGCGGTTTCCCGGACGGGCACTATTGCTTCGCGGACGATGCCGGTTCCCGCCGATGCTGGAGCAGCCATTTGTAAAGCTCGGGATCGTTGTAGGCCGCTGTCCAGGAATTGTGGTCGGCCTCGGGATACACGGTGAACTTCACTTCCCGAACACCCGCCTTCTTGAACGCGGCCACCATGCGTTCGGATTCGTCGAGCGGCACGACCGGGTCTTTCGCACCGTGGAACGCCCAAACCGCCAGGTCCTTGAGCGCCGCAACCCGCTCCCGGCTCGCCAGCAACACGTCAATGCGCTCCCCGCCGCCGCAAATCGGCACCATGGCGGCAAACTTCTCCGGATGCGCCAGGCCGAGCTTCCAGCTTCCGTAACCGCCCATGCTCAGGCCGGAGAGATAGACTCGCGACGCATCCACAGCATGCTGCTTCATCACGTGATCCAGCAGCCGGAGCAGACTCTCGTTTTCCCAACGCTGACCCTCGGGGCATTGCGGCGCCACGATGAGGAACGGGAAGTTCGTGCCTTGCTGCACCAGCTTCGGCGGGCCGTGAACGGCCACGTGCTGGAGGTTCGTTCCGCGCTCGCCCGCGCCGTGCAGGAAGAGCATCAACGGCCACTGCTTGCCGCGCTTGGCGCTGTAATCCTTCGGGAGATAGAGCAGGTAGCGCATTTCCGCGCTACGGGTGACGCGCCAGGTCAGCTTGCTTGGCGTCAACGCGCCGACGGCGGGAGATTTGGTTTTCATGGAGGTGCAAGACGTGAAGGCGAGCAAGCTCAGGGCGGATAGGAGACAGACGGTCGTTTTCATGGCGGGCGACTTTCTCAACGCGGACGGTTCTACATGATCTTCAGTTTCGGCAAATCCTGTGAATCCACCAACCCCACGGGCTCGCGCTTGGCGTTGACCACAATCAGGTCGTCAATATTCCGCTCGTTGAACACCTTGAGTGCCTCGGCGGCGAGGGAGTCTTCTCGAATGCAAATCGGGTTGCGCGTCATCACTTCCTTCAACGTCCGCGCCAGGAGTTGTTCGTCGGTGGACATGCGCCGGCGGAAGTCCCCGTCGGTAAACACGCCGACCAGCGTGCCGCGCGCGTTGACCACGCTCAGGCTGCCGGACTTCGCCTGGGTCATCACCAGCAGGCTCTCTTTGACCGTCAGGGTGTCGCGCGCCACCGCATTGCGTTCCCCGGCCCGCATGATGTCGCCCACGCGCAGGAGCAGCGCGCGGCCAATCGCGCCCGACGGATGTCGCTTGGCGAAATCGCTTTGTTTGAATCCGCGCGCCTCGAGCACCGCCATTGCCAGTGCGTCTCCCAGAACGAGCATCACCGTGGTGCTGGAGGTGGGCGCAAGGTTGAACGGGCAGGCTTCCTGCGGTACGCGCACGTTGAGAACCACATCGCTATGTTGGGCGAGTGAGGACTTCAAACCGCCCGTCATCGCGATGATCTTCACCGAAAACCGCTTCAGCGCCGGGAGTAAATTGAGCAGTTCCTCGGACTCGCCTGAGTAGCTCAGCGCGAGGATCAGGTCGCCATCATTCACCACCCCCACGTCGCCGTGCAATGCGTCCACGCTGTTGAGGACCACGCTCGTCGAGCCCGTGCTGGTCAGCGTGGCGGCGATCTTCGAGCCGATGTTGCCGGACTTGCCGATGCCGACGACAACAATCTTGCCGCGACGCCCGAGTGTCTCCACGACGGTTTGCACGGCGCGATCGAACGCGGCATTGAGTTGGCCGCGGACGGCTTTGATCGCGGCCAGTTCAATGTCGAATACCCTGCGGGCTTGAGCGAGATGACTCACGCGGGAAGCTTGCCAAGCGCCGCGGCCCGTGGCAACGGAATCCTTGGGCAAGATGTTGGCGGTGGAATGGTGGGCGCTGCAGGATTCGAACCTGCGACCACCTCCGTGTAAAGGAGATGCGCTAGCCGCTGCGCCAAGCGCCCAACCCGTGGGACTCTATGCCGCCCCCGCCCGCTTGACAACGTCAACATTTTGCTCGCCGCCGTCCCCGCCATGCCTACCATGCGCCGTATGAGCACTACCAGCACAGGCACGGTCGTTCTGAGCCAGTTGCTGTCTGCCAACACGGTCAAGCTGGCCTTGGCCGGCACGACGCGCGACGAAGTCCTGCTCGAATTGATCGCGCAGATTCCCCAACTCCTGGACCAGGCGGAGGCCCGTCAACGGTTGTTCACCGCGCTGGTCGAACGCGAACGCCTGCACAGCACCGGCATTGGCGATGGCGTCGCGCTGCCGCACGCCCGCAACGCGCTCGCCGGAGTGGTCGATCACCCGGTCATCGTCTTCGGCCGGCACACCCGCGGCATCCCCTATGGTGCAGTGGACGGCAAGCCGGCCCGACTCTTCTTCCTGTTGGTCGCTCCGAGCGTGACGCAACACCTCGCCATCCTGGCTCGGATCAGTCGGCTGCTGCGCGATTTGAAGCTCCGCGAGCAACTGCTGCAGGCAGACAAACCGGAACAAGTCCTCACCGTGGTCCGCGAGGCCGAGGCGAAGATGTGAGCCGCTAAAGCTGGCCAGCGAAACCGTGCTGCCGCAGCGCCTCGAACAACACCAGCGCCGCGCAATTCGACAAATTCAACGAGCGCGATTGCGGGTTGAACATCGGAATCCGCAACCAGCGCTCGCGATGGTCTTCCAACAATTGCCCGGGCAGGCCGGCTGTTTCGCGGCCGAACACGAGGTAATCGTCCGGCGCGTAGTCGGCTGCGGTGTAGAGCTGTGGTCCGCCGGATTCGATGAACCACAATCGAGCGTTGGGAGCGAGGTCTTGCTCGAAGATTTTCCAACTCGCCCAGCGATGCCACGCGACGTGCCGCCAGTAATCCATCCCGGCCCGTTTGAGCCGGGCATCGTCAAGCTTGAAGCCAAAGGGTTCAATGAGATGCAGCGTCGTGCGCGTGGCGGCGCACAGCCGCGCCACGTTGCCGGTGTTGGGCGGAATTTCGGGTTCAACCAATACAATGTGCATGATCGTCAGTGGTCAGTAGTCAGTAGTCCGTGGCCGACGATCTCCCGACGTCCGCCGGCAACTACTGACTACGGACTACTGACGTCTCCGGTAAAACACTCTCCACAGCACCAGACCGTGCGCCGGCGCGGTCATGCCCGCCACGCGGCGATCTCGCTGAGCCAGCATGGACTCAATCTCGGCGGCTGAAAACTTGCCCAGCCCCACTTGCACCAATGTGCCGACGATGCCGCGGCACATCTTGTAGAGGAAGCCGTCGCCTTCAATAACGAACGTGAGGAGCGAACCGCTCTGCCTCAGATCGCAGCGAGTCACTGTTCGCACGGTGATTTTCTTCGCGTAGCCGGGGTTGGCCGCGAACGACTGGAAATCATGCTTGCCAACGAACCGCGCCGCCGCTGCACGGATGGCCTGCAAATCCAATTTGCGCGGCACGTGCCAGGCGGTCGCGCGCCGCAGTGGGTTCATCGCCGTGTGGTTCCACACGAAGTAGCGGTATTGCTTGCCCTTCGCATCGAAACGAGCGTGGAACTTCGCTGCTGCTCTTGCCACGGACAGCACCCGAATGTCCTCCGGCAGGTGGGCGTTCACCGCCAGCGCGAGTCTGCGGACGGGCATCTTGAACTCCTGGCGCGGCACTTCAAAGTGCGCCACCATCCCCAGCGCGTGGACCCCGGTATCCGTGCGGCTGGAACTGTGAAGCTGGGGACCGCTCGGAAACAGCCTCTTCAGCGCCGCCTCCACTTTCTCTTGCACACCCATGCCAATCTTCTGCACCTGCCAGCCTTGGTAGCCGGTGCCGTCGTAAGCGAGGGTGAGTTTGAACTTGAGCGGCGTCACGTCCGGCCTCGGGCGCTTCAGCTTGATCTTCGTCGCAATCGTCATCAGCCAGCGGAAGAAAGAGAGGGATTCCGGTTGAGATCAACAGAGGGAATCCAGATAGCTCTGCAGCAGAATGGCCGCGGCGGAGGCGTCCACTTTGCCTTTCTGTTGCTTCGCCTTGTGGCCAGCCTCGCGCAACATCCGCTGTGCTTGCACGGAACTGAGTCGCTCATCCCAGGTCACCAGCGGCACGGTGACAGCGGTGCGCAACCGGTCGGAAAACTCCCGGACCTTCTGGGCAGCCGGGCCGTAGCTGCCGTTCATGTTCCGAGGCATGCCGATGACGATCAGCTCGACCTCCTTTTCCCGGAGCAATTGTTGAAGTCGTGCGAGCGCGCTGTCGAAGGGTTCCGCGGGGATGAACTCCAGCGGCGAGGCGAACATCTTCATTTCGTCGCTGACGGCGACGCCGATCCGCACGGTTCCGTGGTCCAAGGCGAGAATGCGCATGATTTTGTTGGCGCCCATGGAATCCCAAGCGGGCGGGGACTTCAATCACGGATGCGGACCCGAAATCCGGACCCGGGCTGTCAAGAAACGAACGCCGGCTGTCCAGCCTTGGGACTGCTCTCAGGGCAGAGCAACGCTCGTCCCCTGGTAATGGCGCATGGTTGGCCAGCCGAGAGCGGCTGAAGGGACGGGCGGTGGCTTAGTACCAATGGTCATAAATACAATAACGTATTATAGTTGCGTTGTCTGGGA
>CAYJNU010000247.1:0-11968 GCA_964371005.1 uncultured Verrucomicrobiota bacterium
GCCCTGGTCGCTGTAAACGGTGGCGTGGTTCGGGCCGCGGACGCCATCGTGCTTGAAGACCTTGTAGAACGGCTTCACGCCCATCGCCTTCACGCGCTCGGCGATCAGGTCGCCGATGGGATACTCGACGCGCGCCGTGGCGATGCCGGTATTCATGCGGAAGCAATCCGCGAGGTTCGCGGCGCAGTTGAACTCGCCGCCGCTCACGTGGATGCGGCATTCGGTCGCCTTGCGGAAGGGGATGATCCCCGGGTCCAGCCGATGCACCAGCGCGCCCAGCGAGACGAAGTCCAGGCCACCGGCTGGTTTGATGTTCAGTCCGTAATTCATAGTCAGTTCTGTGTTCGATGTCGTTTTAACTTTGTTCCGTTCAGTCAATAAATCTTTCGGTGCGTGTCCACTGGTTTGTGTCTGCTTGCTGCCGCTCTCGGCCGCGCAGGCAGTCTGCGTCAAAACTCGGTGTGGCTCAATCCGTTTCCTCGCAGTAGTGGTGCAAGCCTCCGGCTTGCGTAGTCCCGGCGACCTTTCAGGTTGCCGGGAAGGCTAGGCCCCGCCACGGCTGAGCCAAGCCGAACTCCAAGCTGGAAACTTGGGACACGTCCGCAAGCCACAGGCTTGCGCCACTACCGCCACTACCGCCACCGTCGCCACTACCGCCCCAGAAAGACCGGCCGGATGTGCCGCTCGAACAGGTTGTGCGTCACGTTGCGGGCGACGACCTCGTGGTTCTGGCGGACCAGGCTCAAGTAACGTTCGCCCAGCTTGGCGGCAATCTTGAAGCCGACGTGCAGCAATTGGCGCAGGCTTGGATTGAAATCCTTGCAGGACGGTTCGTGCTGAAGAGCACCAACAAACTCGGCGGAAGTCCACTTCGCCACGACCGCAGTGGTAGGCAGCCTGGCACGGTCAATATCAATCACCGAGGCGTAGGGTGCGCACAGCTCGTCCACGTGAGTTAGCGCCGCGGCATAGATCTCCTTCGCCAGCACAAGACCGTCGCCGCCGGCCTCGGCCAGCCCAATGACTTCCTCCAGCCAGGTCGTGCCCGCGGTCTTGAGGTGGAGGCCGGCGTCGTGCTTCCGGATGGCGCGCTGGATCGGACCGTAGATCGAGAACTTGTCACTCCCTGAGTGGACACTGAGCTTCAGGTTGTTTGGTAGACCGTGTTTCTGCACCGCGTATCGGATGACGCAAAGGTCGTCATTGAACTCCTTCTCGAACTGCACTACGTCGCCGACGTAATCCACGCCCTTGTTGAAGCGGCCGGTGAACTTTGGCGCGACGGTCTGGACGGGAATGCGTTCGTCGGCGAGTGCGGCGAGGATCATCAGCAACTCCACCGGTGTCTGCGGCTTGTCGGTCTCATCCATCGAAACCTCGGCAATGAACTGGCCTGCGCCCTTGGCCTTCTCAATGTGGCGGTAGATCGCCCCCGCTTCCTGCGCGGCGAACAGATACTTGTTGGCAATGGCCTCCACGGCCGCCCGCGAAGTCTCCACGCCGCCCGCGATGCCGGGGATCACCAGTCGTCCTGCCAACTCAGGGTGATTGTCCACGAACTGCTTCACAGCGTTTGGCGCGGCGGCCTTGCCAATCGAGTCCGCCACATCAATCGTGTAGAAGTCGCAGTGCGGGAGGAAGCGATCCACGGTCTCTAGCCGGATGTGGTCGGCGTCCACGTGCCAGCCCTGCGTCCAGCCCGCCTTCGCGATTGCCGCACCTGCCGCCGCGCGAACGGAGGCTGGACCCGAGCCGATGATCATGTGCTCACGGTTGGACTTGTTCCAGACCGGCACGACCGTGGCGCCCTGGCTGGCGGCCAGTTGGCAGGCGCGCAGTTGGGCTTGCGCCTCTTGCGCAAACCGGTCGCCGACACCAATCGAGTACTTCGCAAGTTTCAGTGGAACGCTCATTCAGAAATGCCGCCGCCAAAGTAACAGAGCGCCGCCTGGCGACGCGGTGCGATTTTGTGCAGGGCCCGATGATAATTCTGCATCCGGCGGCGTGGGCAGCCCGGCAGTGCAGAAAACTCATTCAGGTCTGCACAAATGGCCGGGGCGCGAGGCCCCCAATCCGGTTAGGCTGGCCCGCAAAGAGTTCGTGCGGTTTGCGCGGACTCCGGGTAAATGTCTCCGCAGCATGAAAACGATTCACAGCCTGCTGATCGCAACCTCGCTTGCCGCCGTGCCCATGTTGGCGTCCGCCGTGGAAATCACCCTCACCGCCGTCAACAGACTCCCGCTAGCCCGCGGCAGCCAGACCATCGAACTGACGTCTAAACAGCTTGAGCCGCTCGTCGCGAAGGAATTGAACACCATTCACGTTAAGGATGCCGCCGGGAAAGAACTGGTCTGCCAAGCGGTGGATACCGACTTCGATGCCTACCACAAGCCGAACATCGTCATCTTCCAAGCCGACTTCGCGCCGGGCGAAACGAAGACCTTCAGGGTGACGACTGGCGCGAAGCAGATTAACACGAAGGATCAGTTCAAGGCACACGGGCGATTTGTCCGCGAGCGTTTCGACGACTTTGCCTGGGAGAACGACCGCATCGCGCACCGCACCTACGGGAAGGGCCTGGAGACTTGGGCCGGCGAACCGCTGACCAGCAGCACGATTGACATCTGGTCCAAGCGCACGCCGCGAATGGTTGTGGACGCGTGGTACATGGTGGACAACTACCACGCGGACACGGGCGAGGGCGCGGACTTCTACTCCGCTGGCCCGAGCCGCGGCTGCGGCGGCAACGGCCTTTGGGCGGCGGACAAGCTTTGGACCTCGAAAAACTTCGTCGCCTCGCGCGTGCTGGCCAACGGCCCGATCCGCGTCCTGTTCGAGCTTGAATACGAGGCATTCGATGTCAACGGGGCGAAGGTCAGCGAAGTCAAACGCATCTCGCTCGACGCCGGCAGCCAGCTCGACTGCTTCCAGAGCTTCTACAAGCCGGAGCGAGCCGGCGCGTTGACCAGTGGCATCGGGATCAAGAAGTCAGGCGGCGCGCCCAAGGAATTCAACCCGGCAAACGGTACGCTCGTCGTCTGGGAAAAGATGGCCAAGAACGCCGGCATGCAAGGTGTCGCGGTGGTGGTGGATCCCAAGTCGCTGGAGAAGGAAGCCGAGGACAAGCTGAACCACCTGCTGCTGGTCAAGTGCGGCGCGGAGAATACGGTCACCTACTGGGCAGGCTTCTGCTGGGACAAGGCCGGGCAAATCACCAGCGCGGAGGCTTGGAAGAAGTACGTCGCAGAATTTGCGCAAGGCTTGGCGTCGCCGATTGAGGTGACGGTGAAACCGAACTGAATCAGTGCTTGCTCGCTTCCCGGTCAGGACGATTCGCCAGCCAATTGGAGCACTTTTTCACGGACGGACTCTGAAACCCAAAAATTCGCTTCATTGCAGAGGGCGTCAATGATCGGCTTGACGGCTGGCACCAAGCCTTCCGTCTTCGCACGGAGCAGAATGCCTAGCGCACCGATTGGACGGAGGCCAACTTGCACGGCCACCTCGTAGCCACGCCGTTCATCCACCAGAATGGCGTCGGCGTGGATTTCGACGGCGAGTGACAGGGCGGCAGCCTCGCCGGCATCCAGGCCAGTCGCGGAACGAATGATCGGCAACAAGGCCGAGGGAGACTGTTGGCGAATCCCGGCGGGCAAGGCCAGCCCGGCGAAGCGGGGGACGTTGAACGCCAACTGTGAAAACTCCGCCGCCACTTCGGGGGGAATGATCACCTCTCCAAACAATCGCTCGAACAAACCGCCTAGCCCCACGCGGCACATGTTGATCAAGACCGAAGTGTCGGCGACGACAATCACTGCGGATAAAGCTTCTGCAAAGTCTCGAGATCTTCAGCGAGCATCTTCTCGGTGTAGAGGGGGATTTCGCGTTCAGACAAGGCGCGCTGAAACGTGAAGAAATCCACACCTGCCATTTGCGCTCCCGTGATCTTGCCCACTTTGCCTCGGGCGTAGAACGCACAGGCAATTTCCAGGCGGAGTTCCTCCTCCGGAATCCCTGCCGCTCCTGGCGGGTCTGGCATTTCAAGCTTCACAGGACTCTTCTAGTCTCAAAACGTTGCCGAGTCAATCACGGCAAAGCGCCAGAGCTGACTGGACGGGCAGCCGCGCGACGGCCAGCATCGGCGTGTGAACGCAAAACGATGCCTTCGTTTCGCAGGAGTCTTTCGCTTGGTCGCTCCAGCCGCGCTTTTGCTCTCTTGCCTTGCCGCTTGCGCTGCTCCCCAGCCGCCCCACTTCAGCAACTGGCCCGCCGACGCATCACCCGCCGAGGTAGGCAAGCGCGTGGCGGAGAACTTCGTCCCACTCATCACCGCCGAGCCGCGCTATTGGATTGATGACATGTACATGATCCCGGCAGTGCAGGTGCAGGCGTTCCGGGCCACCGGCGACGCGAAGTATCTCGATCGTGGCTGAGTGCTGAACCTCACTCAACCGCTGGATGCGCTGGCGGTTTGCAGGTCCAAGTCCGCGACACGTCAGTCGAAGCGGCCTCCCACAGCCCGGTTTGCGGGAATCAGGTTCAGGGCGGGCTGGAAACTCCGCTGTGCAACCTGTAGTTTCCCGGCGTGCTCGACGACACTATTGCTGCCATCGCCACGCCGCTCGGCGAAGCCGGCCTGGCGGTTGTACGCCTGTCCGGGCCGCAGACCCTCGTGGTGGCGGATCGCTGCTTCACCTCCAGAGGCCGGCATTCCTGTCGTCCCAGCGAGGCCGCGACCCACACGATCCATTACGGACACATTTACCGGCAAGGCATGGTGGTGGACGAGGTCTTGCTCTCGGTCATGCGTGCGCCGCGAACGTTCACCCGCGAAGATGCTGTCGAAATCTCCTGCCACGGCGGCTTGCTGACGGCGAAGCTTGTGTTGGACACCGTGCTCGAAAACGGCGCCCGCCTGGCTCAGCCCGGCGAATTCACACGCCGCGCCTTCCTGAACGGGCGGATTGACCTCGCCCAGGCAGAAGCCGTGGCGGATTTGATCCATTCGCGGACCGAGCTGGCGTTGCGGGCGGCCAACGAGCAGCTCGCGGGCAAGCTTTCGCAACGCATCAACCAACTGCGCGACGACCTGATGCTGACGCTGGCCCACATCGAAGCGCACATTGACTTCCCGGAGGAAGACATCGCGCCCGATACGCAGGCGCAGTTGCTCGGCCGATTGGATCGCGGGGTGGCGTTCATGGATGAGTTGCTGCGCACGGCGAACGAGGGTCAGATTCTGCGGCGCGGTATTCGCGCGGCCATCGTGGGGCGACCCAACGTGGGCAAATCCAGCTTGTTAAACCAACTGTTGGGCCGCAACCGCGCCATTGTTTCGCCAGCGCCTGGCACCACCCGGGACACCATCGAGGAAACCGCGAATGTCCGGGGACTCCCGGTTGTATTCGTGGACACGGCCGGTTTGCGGGAAGCGCTCGATGAGATCGAACTGGAGGGTATCCGGCGCAGCCACGAGGCGGTGGAGCGGGCCGAGTTCATTCTCCACGTACTGGACCTCTCAGAGGTGCTCACCGCGGAAGATGAACGTCTTCTCGCCGAGTTCGCCGGGAAGAAACGGGTATTGGTGGGCAATAAACAGGATCTGCCGCGCCGGCTGCAACTGGCCTCGACCCACCAGCCCGCATTGGAGGTCAGTTGCCGAAGCGGGCAGGGGATCGAGTTGCTGAAGGACGCGATCAAGGAGCTGGCCTGGTCCGGTGAAATCAAGTCCGAGATGCTTGAGGTAATGATCAACTCGCGGCACCAGGAGGCCCTCGGTCGGGCGCGGACGGCGGCGGTGGCGGCGGCCGCTGCTTTGCGCGGTGGACTCTCACTGGAGTTCGTGGCGGTGGATTTGCGCATCGCGGCGGACGCCGTGGGAGAAGTCGTCGGCAAGACGGCGACGGAAGACCTCCTGGATTTGATCTTCGGCCAGTTCTGCATCGGCAAGTAGCGCCGTGACGCCGGCTCCTGGTGGCGGGCTCCTACGTGTCAGAGAACCACCGACACGACTTTCAGACGGAATGGGGCTGTTGCTGGGCGACCGGTTCTGCCGATATATCCAAGTAAAGCGGACACCTGGACGAGCGTGGTACAGCAGCCATCCCGTGGAAGGGTGCTGTCCGTCGGGTGTGGAGTGGTGTTCACGGTCGGCAATTGCAGGTGAAGAGAACAATCACAGGACAAAGACAATGACCTTAAGCAAAGGCAGCCGCTCGGCCGTGGCGCAATGGTTCGCGGTGAGAGGGATCCTGGCCGGCAGTGCCCGGGTGTGCCGCTCCGTGCGACTCGTGTGGGCGTTGGTCGTATTTTCTGTACTGGCCGGGAACGCAGGGGGCCGAGCAAGCCACAACAGCGCACCAGGGGATGCAACTGCGGCGCTGGCGGAGATGAGCATCGAGCAGTTGGTCAACGTCGAAGTCGATTCGGTTTATGGTGCCTCTCGTTACGAACAGAAAGTGACCCAAGCGCCGTCGTCGGTCTCCATCGTCACCTCCGCCGACATCAAACGGTTTGGGCACCGCACTTTGGCGGACGTGCTGAACAGCGTGCGGGGATTGTACGTCTCGTCCGACCGCAACTACTCCTACCTGGGCGTCCGCGGCTTCCTGCGACCGGGCGACTACAATACCAAGGTGTTGCTGCTGGTGGATGGCCACCCGATGAACGACGGAGTCTATGACTCGGCCTATTACGGCCACGCTTCGGTGGTGGATGTGGACATGATTGACCGCGTGGAAGTGATTCGCGGCCCGAGTTCCTCGATATACGGGAGCAGTGCCTTCTTCGGCGTCATCAACGTGGTGACGCGGCAGGGCGCTCAAGTCAACGGCGGTGAAATCTCCGCCAGCACCGGTTCGTGGGATGGTTACAGCGGCCGGTTTTCCTATGGACGCAAGGTGAATGCGGACCTGCAGTTCCTCATCTCCGGTTCGGTTTACAGTAGCGAAGGCGCGGACCACCTCTACTATCGCGAATTCGACCCCCGCGTGAGCAACGAGCGACGGGCCGCGAACAGCGGCTTTGCTGACGGGTTGGATGGCGAAGAAGCGCTGCACCTGAACGGTAGTGTCACTTGGCGGGATTTCACATTCGCCGCTTTTTACACCGACCGGTCGAAGGACGTCCCCACCGCATCCTACGACACACTTTTCGATGATGGACGCGAGGAAACGCGCGACTCGACGGCGTTCGTGGATTTGAAATGGGACCACAGTCTCGCCGACAATTATCAGTTGTCTGGCAGGGTTGCCTATGACAGCTATCGCTACTCGGGGGCTTACCCATTCGACTATGCGGAGCCGGGTGATCCACCTGACCTGACCATAAACAAAGACCACACCGTCGCAGATCGATTCACGACCGAGTGGCAGTTCACCGGCAAGTTCTACGACCGGCACACGGCCACCGCAGGTGTCTCGTATCGCGAGAACTTCCGGCAGTTCCAGGACAACTACGACGACGTGACACCTCGGTACTATTACACCCGGGATGATCGCTCGAGTCGAGACCTGGGGGTCTATGCCGAACTGGAGTTGGGCCTGCGAACCAACCTGGTGCTGAACGTCGGTCTGAGGCACGACCAATACTTCGAGAATTTCGGTGGCACGCTCAACCCGAGACTCGGCTTGATCTACAACCCGTGGGCTGGCGGCGCGTTCAAGGCGTTGTACGGGCAGGCCTTTCGGGCGCCCACTGCCTACGAGCGATTCTACTATGCTGAGCAGACTTCCTTTCCAGAGTTGGAGCCGGAAACCATCCGCACCTACGAGCTGGTTTACGAGCAGTATTTCCGGCAGCGCTACTCTTTCGGCCTCTCTGGCTATCACTACCAAGTGGAGAACCTGATTTCCGAAACCGACACCGATCAGCCTGGCCAGTTTTATTTTGCCAACCTGGACAAGGTGAATGCCTGGGGCATCGAGGCGGAGATTGCGGCCAAATATGAGTGGGGATTGTCCGCCCGTGCCAGTTACGCGTTCCAAGAAGCCGTGGACAGGAACACGCATGAACATCTAACCAGCTCGCCCCAGCATCTGGCCAAACTCAACGCCAGCTACCCGTTGTATCGCGACAAAGTTTTCGCTGGCTTGGAACTTCAGTACGTCAGCCCCATGCGTACCTTGTTGGGGCAAGAGACGGATGGATTCCTCCTCGGCAACTTCACGTTGCTCGGCCAGCGGCTTTACAAAGGCTTGGAAGTCTCGGCGAGCGTTTACAACGTGTTCGACGTTCACGCCGGGTATCCCGGCGCGCCGGAGCACTTGCAGGATGTAATCGAGCAGGATGGGCGCAGCTTTCGTCTCAAGTTGACCTACCGGTTCTAGGCGATGCTCCAAAGCCACCCGAACTGCGTTCTTAGTCCAGCCGCATGGCGGACGGTGTTTCGCCACACGCAGCGATGCATTCCCGCGGCAACGCTGGCTGCCCTCTTCTTGGTCCCGGGGCGCGGCGCTGCTCAGCCGAGTCCGCCTTCCGAAAACCAGGTCAAGGCGGCGATCGTCGTCAACTTGCCGAAGTATGTGGAGTGGCCGGCGGGAGCGTTCTCTGCCTCCAACAGCCCGATTGTGCTAGGGATCGTCGCGCCACCCGATTTGGAGAACGAACTGCGCAAGATGACAGCCGGCAAGGTAGTTGGCGCTCGTAAACTGGAGTTGCGGCGGATCGAACCCGGCGCAAGCGACCAACCCTGGCCCCAGATCTTGTTCGTCAGTGGGATGGATGCGAAACCGGCCGCTGAGCTGCTCCTTAAGTGCCAGGGACAGCCGGTCCTGACCGTCGTTGATGGAGCGATCAACAAGCTCGAAGGGGGGATCATCACGCTGACGCGAAAGGACAACAAGGTTCGCCTGGAGATTGACGTCGCAGCGGCGAAGGACGCCCAGTTGACCATCAGCTCGAAGCTCTTGGGCGTAGCCGACGCAGTCAAAGGGAGGGGCGAGTGAAAGCCTGGCGACCGATTCGCGACTTGTCCATCCGCCGCAAGCAGATGCTGATCCTCATGCTGACGGCCGCGGCTGGTCTGCTGCTGGCTTGCGGCGCGTTCACGCTGCTGGAAGTGGTCCGATTCCGCAGCCAATTGGTCGAACGGGTGACCACCCTCGCGGATGTGCTGGGTGACAACTGCACGGCGGCGATCGAGTTTGGCAGTCCCAACGATGCCGAGGGAACGCTGGCCAGCATTCGAGCTGAGCCAAACATCGTTGTTGCCGCTGTGTTTGACAGCGAGGGGCAGACATTTGCCGCCTATCGGGGACAGGAAGCCGGAGCGGCGTTCATGTCGCCGCGGCTGCAACGCGACGGTGCAGAATTCGAGGGCGGCTTGCTGCATGTGTATCGGCCCATCCAACAGAAAGGCGAAAGGGTAGGCACGATTTATCTCGCCAGCGATCTTGCGGAATTGCCCCGGCGGTTGGCGTTGTACGCCGGCGTGGGCGTGCTGGTCTTCCTGGGCTCCCTCGCGGCTGCCTTTGGTCTTTCCAGTCGTCTCCAACGCCTGGTTTCCGAGCCGCTCCTGGAGCTTGCGGGAGTGGCCCGCGCGGTAGCCCGCGATCGCAACTACGGCCTGCGTGCCACCAAAGCCGGTCAGGACGAACTGGGGCAGTTGGTGGATCGCTTCAACGAGATGTTGGCGGAGATACAACGGCGCGACGCCGCCTTGCAAGCGGCGCGGGACGAACTCGAGCAGCGCGTCCAGCAACGAACCGCCGAGCTGGCCCATTCAGTTTCGCTGCTGAACGCGACGCTCGAATCCACCGCCGACGGCATCCTGGTGGTGGACTGCAACGGTCGCGTCACCAGCTTCAACAACAAGTTTGTCGAGATGTGGAAGATTCCCCGCGAGATCGTGGCCTCCAAGAACGACGACCAGCTTCTGGGGTTCGTGGTCGCGCAGTTGAGCGACAGCGAGGCATTTCTCGCCAAGGTCCACGAGCTTTACGCGCAGCCGGGGGCAGAGAGCTTTGACACAGTCGAATTCAAGGACGCCCGCCGGTTCGAGCGGTATTCCCAACCGCAGCGCTTGGGCGACGAATGCGCGGGCCGCGTGTGGTGTTTCCGGGATGTCTCCGAACGGAAACGCGCCGAGGAGGCGTTGCTCGAATCGCAGGCGCTTTATCATTCGCTCGTGGAACACCTTTCTGCCGGGATCTTCCGCAAAGACAAGTCCGGTCGCTACGTCTTCGTTAATTCCTGGTTCTGCCGGCTCAAACACATGTGCGCGGAGGAATTGTTGGGCAAGACCCCGCAGGAACTGGCGGCATATGAACTGGCGCAGCAGGGTTTGGCGCCCTCACCGACCGCCTTTGAAGCCCAGCTCGCCACCCAAGGTGAGGACCATCACGAGCAAATCCTGCGAACCGGCGAGGAGATCCAGGTGGAAGAAGAATACCCGGCGCCGGAAGGCAAAAAGGTTTTCCTGCGCGTGGTGAAGTCGCCGGTGTTCGGACCCGATGGGCGAATTGCCGGAAGTCAGGGAATGATGTTCGACATCACCGCCATTAGGGAGGCCGAGGCGCGCCTTGCCGAGGCGCATCGGGAATTGGTGAGCGCGTCCCGCCGTGCGGGTATGGCTGAGATCGCCACCAATGTGCTGCACAACGTCGGCAACGTGCTGAACAGCGTCAACACGTCTGCGGGCGTGATCTCAGAACGCGTGCGCGGTTCGAAGGTGTTCGGCGTAGCGCGTCTGGCGGAACTGCTGCGCAGCCATGCCACTGATCTGGCGGGATTCCTGAACCAGCAGGGACGCGCAGAACACGTCGTCAACTACCTGGAGTCGCTCGCGGCCCAACTGGTAGCCGAGCACGCCACGATCCACTCTGAAACCGACGAGTTGCATCGCAACGTTGAGCACATCAAGGAAATCGTGGCCATGCAGCAGAGCTACGCCCGCACCTTGGGGGTCATCGAATTTCAACAGGCGGCCGAGTTGGTGGAAGACGCCGTCCGGATGCAGGCGGCGACACTGGCCAGACAAGGGATGCACATCGAGCGGCAGTTCGAGGACCTGCCGCCGATCGCTATGGATCGCCACAAGGTGCTGCAGATTCTCATCAACCTTATCCGGAACGCGCAGCAGGCGTTGCTGAGTGCGCGCGTGGCCACACCGACCCTGACGCTGCGGATCCGAAGGGTAGGGGAGGACCGGGTGCAAATCGTGGTGACGGACAACGGTGTGGGCATCGAGCCTGAGAATCTCATCCGCATCTTCTCGCATGGCTTCACCACCCGCGCGGGCGGCCATGGTTTCGGACTGCACAGCGGCTGGCTCGCCGCGCGCGAGATGGACGGGGCGCTCTCGGTTCAGAGTGATGGGCCGGGATGTGGGGCTACCTTCACGCTGGAACTGCCGTTTCGCACACGGCCCGCATCAGCGTGAGCCCGCGCCCGCGGTTCCGCATCGGCGGGCAAATCCACGGGCAAATGAGCTTGCTTCGCCGCGTGGTTGGGTTACTCACATGATGCAACGCGACTGACGCTGCCATGCCGCAACAACGCATTCTGATTGTCGAAGACGAAAGCCAGGTGGCCCGGGTGCTGGAATCTTACGTCCGGCGGTTGGGCTACGAGGTGGTCGGCGTGGTGGACAACGGCGAGGCTGCTCTCCGTCTGGCGGCGACGGGACGCCCGGCTTTGGCGTTGCTGGACATCGAATTGCCCGGCTCGATGGATGGCTTCGAGATCGCGGAGCGTTTGCGCACGGAGTTCGACATCCCGGCGGTGTTCCTGACCGGCCGGGGGGACGAAGATACCTTGGAGCGCGTCCGCAGATCCGGGTCGTTTGGCTACCTGCTCAAGCCCTTTCGAGCCGAGGAACTCAAGGCTTGCCTCGAACTCGCATTGCACCGGCATGGCCGCGAAGCGCAACTGACTCAAGTCGAACGCTCGTTCTCGGCCGCCATCCGCAGCATTGCCGATGCGGTGATTCTTACCGATAAGGCGGGCACCATTACCTATTTGAACGCCG
>CAYJNU010000248.1:0-11924 GCA_964371005.1 uncultured Verrucomicrobiota bacterium
CCCCGACAGACTGCCAGGGAGCTCGGGCAACTCTTGAGGCATGATCCCGGCCATCCCGTGCTGTTCTAGCCACGCATCCGGCTTCATCCCAAGACGCGCGGCGGCCTGCATAATCAGAGCCCACTGATATTCGTGCAGGGTGACAAATAACGTGGCCTCACCGTTCCTGTGAACGCGGATGTCCCATCTGCTGATCTTCACGGGCTCGCTACGGGCGAAGCGATTGCCCGCCGTGCCGAATGGCAGGGCGCGAAAAGCAAATTGGCCCAGCCACTCCGCCGCGCTCAAACCGCTGCCGCCAGCCGCCCCCAGTATCTCGGCCCAAACTGGCGCCGAGATGGTCACCCATAGGCGTTTTTCCGCGGAGTGGTAAGGGCTCAAACTGCACTTGCACGGCAGCGGACCAACCTGCGGCTGGTTTAACGTCATCGTGGTCATCGCGCACCCCCTCTCGCACTGGCCTTACCATCGCCGCAGTCCGCCGCGGCGAAGTGGTCACGCCAAATCCGGTTCATCACTTGATTGAGCGAGATGCCGAGCCGGCCAGCTTCTTGTTCGTATGCATCCCGTTCCGATTCTTCAATGTCTCCAGTCGTACTCCAAACCGAGCCATCAGGGAGAGGGATGTGGAGTTCATAATCACACGCGCCTGCGCCGTTGGTGAGGCTGAACCCGTTCTGGGGCTTCGTGGGTTTACGGGCCGCCAGGTTTGCTACTTGTTCAACTGTCGCCTTTGTGCCATGGTTGCGGCGGACTCGATTGATTGGACTCTTCATGGATGCCTTTCATTTTGGGTCTGTTTGCTCTGGCACTGTTCTCGCAGCGCCAGAGCGTTTTGTTGTTACCGGTTTGGGAGCTTCAACCAAGCCTGCATCTGGAGAACAATCTCGCCGCCGGGCTCCCGATCTTCCGAGAGCCAGCGCGAAACACTCGCCAATGGTGCGCCCAAGAACTTCGCCAGCGCGGTCTTCATTCCCGGCTCAGCCGTCGCTTTCCTGAGTTGATCCAGCAGACTTGGCAGTTGCGGTTTCACGGCTTCACTCGTAAAGCATATTGCCGCATCCGTCAAGCTCTTTTCTCCGGGGCTCTTTGAGGTTTCGAGATTCCCCGCCACATTCCAGAACTTGTAGCCCACGTCTGAAATCGCGTGGGCAAAGGCGATCTTGCGCTCGTCATCCATTTCCGCCGCGCGCTCGCCCAAGAAGCTCAGGACGTTTTCCAAATGGGAATCGGCTTGGCTAACCCCGAGCCGGCGACGGTCAATGATGATGCTCTTCTTTCCCAAGTCTTCGACGGCCACACCGTGCGCCTCTGCATGTTCCTTTAACCTCTCTGGAACCAACTCTGCCAAATGCCGCTGATACGCCGTGGAAAAAGGAGCTCGGATGTCTATTTTTCCGAGCAAACTCGCAGAAGCTGGCGTGAACGGTGTTGGCGGAGGTTGGCCCGTCGCGAGCCAAAGCAGCGAGACATTGAATCCAGAACAGAGGTTATATCCCAACGCAAATGACACCGGAGTCCGCGCGGACTCCACATTTGCCAGGGTATAACGGTTCACGTCCAACGCCCGCGCCAATGCAGCGCGCGATAGGCCACGCTGCGCCCGAAGCTCGATCAGCCGCCGGCAAATCTCGACCTGGCTTGGTGGCAATGGTGTTTTCCGCGGCACAACTTGAGCATGATACGCCGCCAAACCTTCGATGAAAAGATCGCTTGACGAAGGTGCTCCTTTGAGTTACCTTGAAACCGTGGCAACCAAAACGCCAACACCGAAGCGCGCCCCGCGGATCATTGGAATCTGCGCGGCAGCCCTTTCGTTGGGCGTTCATCGTTACCATCTCGGTGAAGTCCTCCGACATCGCCGGCGTTCTCCACGGCTGCTGGCTCGCTACGCCGCGCTGCACAAAACCTGACCTCTCCGCATGCCAGCCGCCCCACAAACCCACCGTTTCCACATCGCCAGCATTCTGCCGCTTCGTGCGAATGGGCGCGGCTGGTTTCGCGCGGGCGAGTTGACCGCACTGTCAGCGCGTCCGACTTTCGAAGCTCAGCGTTTTGAAAACCGGCTCCGGATGCTGTCGCAGGTTCATCCTCCGGCCGTGGCGCGTCTCTTGGCGCTTTCCTCCGATCCTGTCGGCCACGCGGCCTGGCAAAACCAAAACCGATAAACCACATGAAACTACTGAACCTCCACGATATTTTTTCAGCCTCTGCCCGGGAGGCAAAGCAGAGTGAACAGCGTCGCGCCGCGTTGCTGGCCGAAGCGGCCGCGGAGACGGAACGCATCGAATCCGAGCGCGAAGTGTTGCGCAAGTTGGACGTGTTTCAAAAGCGCCTTCTTGCGAACGAGAAGCATTTCGAGGAGCTGAAACAGAGGCTTGACCCTAACCGGCTGGCGGCAGAGATGGCCACGGCGTGCTTCAACTCCGTGGCAGTCCGTCTGCAATACCCGGGCGGCGGTCCGCTTCCGCTTCCGGAAATTGCCGAGTGCCAACTACTGATTTCCGCTCGCGAGAGCATTTTGGATGCTGCAAAACGTTTCTGCCAGTCGCTCGAAACGGAGGTCGAACGGTTTATCGCAGAGCACGCCGACGTCCTCAAACGTCACGGCGTGGACGTTTGATTAACGGGAGCCGCCCCACGCTCGCCCCCCAGCTATGTGCAGCGCATCCCCAACGATTTTGGACGGCGATGTTTCAGCCACGTTGCCGTCCGCGCGCTCCGTTTACCAGGCTGTTCCTGGGATTTGGAGCGCGTTTTCCGCCACGCTGGCAAGGCGTGGCGGGGAATTTCCCCTCACGGTTTCTCAGCTTCTTGCCGACACGCGCGTTCCGGCGTGCGCGCCCGCGGGCCGGAGACATTCGCCCGCTTCCGCCCGCGGGCATTTCCATTTTTTGCGCCAGCCATTGAACCGGGGCGGTCGTTGGCTTCAGCGCCAAAGCGGGGGTGCGGAGGCGCAAGCCTTCGTACCCTCGCTCCTTCCAACCAAAATTCGTAGATCATGAACTCGATCATCAACCTCGCCGGTGAGACTGCGGATGGCCCGCCCTTCAAGCCCGGCGGGATGCTCCTGGAAATCAAGAGCATCTTCGCGCCGATTGCAAATGATGCCGCCAGGAGCCGCGCCAGACCGGCCGAGTTTCGGAAAATGTGTGTGACGCGGGATGGCCTGCAATTCACCCGCGCGGGCCATCATGTATTTATCTCCGATGTGGAGCTGTGGAAGCTCGCCGAAACACACGAGCCTGCCTTGCTCGGCCCACAGCGCGGCAAGGCCAATCGCAACCGCCCATCCTGATTTCGCATGGCCGCCGAAAAGACATGGAAGGGGACAGCAACGACGCTGGTGGAAGTGCCGGATTCGCCGACGTACGAGCTTGGGGAAAAGGTCTTGCAGGTGCGCTCATACGTGGGACTGCACAGCCTCTGTGTCTCCGAGGCATTTCGCGCCTACCAAAAGGGAACGATCGGAATGGGCGATCAAACCGGTTATTCCGTGCAGAAGTCCACCGTGAGCCGTAGCCGTGGGGACCAGGGCTTGCTGGTGGTCACCTGGGAATCGAACGGGGTGGAATCGGGACAGACGTTGCCGCCAGAAGAGTACAGCGTGACGCCGGAGAACCAGAATCCAAGGGTGGAACGCCACGCGGCGTTTGATGCACTCAAGGGAGAGACGGTCACGTTTGTAGACACCCGCCCGGGATATAGTGGTACCAAGACAATCCCGCTTTTAACGGCGATTCAAAACGCTGCGTTCAGTCAAGACTCCCGGACGTTTTGGGCAGAGGTAATCGCTACCGCGGACGAAGCGACTACTGCGTTGAAGCTGTTGGGTAAGCTCGAAGGCGGTCTGGAATCGTATTATCTTTGTGCGCTCCGCTACGCCTGGGTGACGCACAGTTGGGCCTGCCCAACGGTGGACCGTGGAGGCTATCCGCAAACGCCATTGGGGCCGCTGGCGGGTTACTTTTCCGCCGATATTGACTGGTTGCGCGAGAGCGACGATCTGCAGTTCCAGAACGGGATTTATCGCCTCACGCAGAGTTGGATCGGCGGGCCGGAAAGTGAATGGGACGCGGACTTATACCCGCCACTCGAATGAAATCGCTCACAAATGCCCCAGGACGATTTGGTGGGTATCCGAGTAGCGGATTGAGCATCCGACGCGTCTCCGTTGAACCGCCGCGTTTCGCGGAGGGGTTTAGCGCGTGGGTTAACCCACGCAAAACACCCTAGAGACCATGCCCCCCGTTTCGCCCCGACGGATCAAACGAAGGAAACGCGATCGCCACCAGCGCCGAGCCCCTAGGCGTTATAGTGCAGCCGAGCGGATTGAGATTTCCGAAACAGCCGTCCACCTCAGCGACGCTGAGCACCTTCCCCTAAAATCCATCTCGAACCTGCTGGGCATCTCGGCGTCCCTCCTTTGTGTCTGGCGTAAGCGCTACCGGGCAGGTGGGCGCGAAGCGCTCCTGCCAAAGCCCCGGATGAAGCCCCGCCGCTACACGCCTGCTGAACGGTGTCGCATGTTGGGGTGGGCCTTCTCTTTTGGATTGAAACACTACTCAAAGGAGTGCGTCTCGGAGCGCTTGAACGTGAACATTGCCACGCTCTACAATTGGCGGCGACTCTGGCGCAAGAACTATTTTCACCCGCTCTTTGCTGTGACAGGAAAGGAGGGGGAGTGAACTTCAGTTTTGTTCCCGATCCCGCCGTGAGCGTTTCCGCCGTAGCCAGGGCGTCCGGTCAAGATCGTTCCAGAATCCGCCGCCAGCTCGCGGACGTGCCGCCGTACCGTCGCGTGGAAACGCCCGGGAAGCTGGCGGAAGCGTTCCACGTCGCAAAGCTCCCTCCGGAGCTCCGCGAAAAGATCGACCCATACGACTTATCCGCTCTGGCCGAGATCGTGGCCACCTGGAAAAACGTTCACCGGCCAACGGACAGTGAACAATGCCGGTTGCTGGATTGTGCCTTTCTGAAGCTGGACAGCTTGCAGGCGCAAGGCGCGGCACTGCGCCCGATGAAGGCGCGCATCTTGCATTGGATCGTTGAACACGCGCCCGCGCTCGCACCGAACTACAACGCCCTGCGGAGCGCATTCAACCGCTTGTTTGCCCGTTGGCAGGCGGGCGGCAAGAGGCTAGCCGCCATCCGCGACCAGCGCCCCCAAGCGGCCAAGGAACGCCGCGCGCCCAAGTTGCCCCAAGCGGATTTGGACCGGCTGGCCGCCACGGCCGTTATCAAGTACGGCGGCCGGCTGGACTCCGCCTGGCGTCAGTGTTGGCCGGAGTTGAGCGCGGAGATTCGCCAGCGCTATCCACTGCGGCGCGAAGTGCCGCGCAACGTCCGCGAGCAAGTCATGCCGGAGATTCGGCGGATGCTTCCTGAGCACGTAGGACCGCGCGCCGCCCGGCTGAATGGGTGTTACTTGGAACGCGACTGGTCACACGTCTTTGCGGGAGACTGGTACAGCAGCGACGACGTCACGCTGCCAGTTTATTGTTACGATCCAGAGCGCCCGCGTGAACTCTTGCGCGGACAGTTTCTGCCGATGATTGACGTGAAATCGGAGCGGATCCTGGATTTCGCGTTTGAGGTTTCCAAGAGCTACACGGCCGCCACGATCCGGAGTTTGATCTCCCAGGTGTGCTCGCGCTTCGGAATGCCGCGTCGCGGTTTTCATTTTGAGCGAGGCATCTGGAAAACCGCCAAACTTCTTGGCGGAGGCGCCATGATCGACCCAATGGAAGAGTGTGTTGAGACGTTCGCAGACCGGCTTGGCTTGCGGATCATGCACTCCTTGCCAGGCAATGCCAGGGCCAAGGTCGTGGAACGCGTGGCCGGCATCTTGCAGAACATGATGGAGGGCGAGCCTGGCTATGTCGGCCGCGACGAGATGGGAGTGAAGTACGAGCGCGTGCAAGCGGCCAAGCGCGACGTTGAATCGGGCCGTCTTCATCCAGAAGCCGCGGGCTTCCGGTCGGTGGACAAATGGATTTTGAGGCTCGCTGAGTTGTGCGATTCCTACAACTCGGCGGAGAGGACAAGCGAGGTCATGGGCGGGACTCTGGCCCCCGATGAAGCTTGGAGAACCCGCCAGGCTCTGAATGCGGCCGGTGAAATCGAACCGCTGGTCAAGTTGCCCGCCGAGCTGCGCTACTTGCTCGCCAGCCACAAGGAATCCGTCCGCGTTACGCGCGCCGGCATTGCTCTCTTCAACGGCAAATTCCGCTACGCGAGCGAAGTGACCGGACGTCTAAAGGGCGAGATGGTGGTCGTTTGGTTTGATCCGGACCATCCGGAGACGCTGGCCATTACGGACCTGAACGGCGAGAACCTGCAAACGATTCCGCGCTTGATGCCGATCCCGGCGTTCGACGCTTGGGAACGCACGCCCGAACTTGCCCGGGAGAGCACGGCAGCCGTGAATGCCCACAACGGCTACGCCCGGAGGTGTTATTCAGAACTCTCCGCGAAATACTATCCGCCAACGCGCCTAGTGCTGACGGATGTTGCCAGCGTGGATAAGGGCCGGGAGATGGGGCGGCAACGCGCGGACCTTACAGAGCGGAGCCGCAAGCGCAGCGTCAGCGAGCAGGCGGCTGAAGAGGGCGCCAGGAAACGGGAATTGAGCGAACGTCTCGAGGCGGCCAACCGTTTTGAAGCGGAGAACACCCTGGCTTTTCTATGAGTAGCACGCGTTACGCACAGGCCGGCGCTCCCCTGCGCCCGGAGCGGTTTGCATCCTCCTATGAGCGTGGCTTGCTCGCCAATCTCGTAGCGCTCCGCGCGGCGGAGATTGACCCGGCGCCGGATAGGGCCGCGCTGTGGTTTGTGCAATGGCGGAGTTGGCAGCCCAGAGGCTTGGCTGCGCTCTCTGCCGCGCTGGTCGAACGCTACGACGCGAAGGCTCTATTTCCCGAGGCGGACGCGCGATATTACGAAGAGGAGTTTCCCGACGCGGAAAAGCGCCGCTCTCACTATCCGGCCGCATGCGAAAGAGAGCTTTCCAGATTATGTCTGGACCCGCAGTTCGGCTTGGGCGGATTATGGGAGGCGGTGGACGGCTACCGTGAGACCTGGATTGCCGAGCGGGCAAAGGGCGTAGTCACAACTGCGGTTGGCCGCCAGGTTGCCGACGCGCTGGACTACACCCGGAGCGCTCGCACGCTCACACTGGTTGACGGCCCATCGCGCACGGGAAAGACTTTCGCGGCCCGCGCCTGGTGTGAGCAAAGCGCCGGCCTTGCGCGCTACGTCCAAGTGCCTTGCAGCAATGACGACCGCGCGCTGTACGCGGCCATCGCAGAGGCGCTAGGTATGAGTCATGGCCTCACATGCAAGGCCAATGAAATCCGCTACCGGATTGAAGAGACGTTGGCCGGTGGCGATCTCCTGCTGGTATTGGATGAAGCGCACTACTTGTGGCCCCAGAACTGGCAGCGCTTTGCCATGCCCTCGCGGGTTAACTGGGTCCTCACCG
This sequence comes from uncultured Verrucomicrobiota bacterium, assembly GCA_964371005.1. GTDB lineage: Bacteria > Verrucomicrobiota > Verrucomicrobiia > Limisphaerales > MWDV01 > MWDV01. The sequence goes on from CAYJNU010000248.1 coordinate 7,484, forward strand.
CGCTGGTGAATCGCGGCGTTCCTGTGGCGCTGGTGACGACCCCGCAGTTTTACGACATCCAAACGCGCGTGGAGAAGCTGACCGGATGGAACTCGGCACAGTTCCTTGGCCGGATCGGGCACGTTGAGCGGTTGCCGGAGTCCCTTGGCATCGCGGACTTGATGAAGGTTGCCGGTGCGTTATTGCCGGAGTGCGAGAAGCGCATTCACGCGAAGCTGGCCGCTTACGCGCAAGTGTCCAAGAAACACCTGGCCAGCATCGATGCGATTGTGAAGCGTGCGCGTTGGTTGGCGAGTAAAGAGGGACTGAGCCAAGCCAGCGCCGCACATGTTGACCGGGCGATCAATGAAAGCGTGATTCCTTCAGATTCAGCGCTGGCGGTCTCGCTTCGCCGTTCAGCCAAGCCCGCAAAACTACGGGATGCGCTCCCTCCGCGCGAAGCGTTCGCGGTATCTCCGCCGTCGCGTCGCGGGGTTGCGGCGGAGGCGCTTTCAAGCGCCGGCAGTCGCCTGCCAGCGTTGGCGACACATTTATAGGGCTTATGAAGAGACTCCCTTTCACTCTCGAAATCACGCGGCAGAGCGCGCGGTTCACGTTGTTCGCTCCAGTTCCCGGGGCGGAGTATTGCCAGCCGGTTCAGAGCTTCGCCATACCGCTTGAATCATTCCGGGCCATCTGCGCCAAGCCTCCGCAGCCCGGGGAAGTCTCGTATCTCAACTTTACGGAAGCGCAGTTGAGGGCACACGGTGTAGTTCCGGTTTCAACATAGCGCCAGCGGAGTCTTGCTGGCAGTTTCGCGAGCCTTCGGAAAACGGGGCACGCGATTTGTGTTGCCTGGTGAAAAGTGCGTTTTTACGAAAATCGGCACAAGTATCCGGACGATCCGCACAACTGAGTTGACGGGTTACATTAAGCAAGATTTGGATGGTGCCGATGGAGGGGATCGAACCCCCAAGCCCTTACGGGCACCAGATTTTGAGTCTAGCGCGTCTGCCAATTCCGCCACATCGGCTACCTGACTAACAACGACTTGAGCGAGAAACGACTGAACCGGATTGACCATGTGCCACTGTTTTCGTCGCTGTATGCCCATGCATAACAAAGACGGTCCAAGCAACCCTCTCCAGGGTCGCGCGCCCGGCTCGATTGGCTCCGCTCTCGCGCATCGGTCGGCACCTTATCAAAGGGCCCTTGCCGGACGCAAGCAGCCAATTCGTGGCCTGTGGATACGCTGCTGGTACGAGCGCCAGATTACTCGAATCGGCTTGCCGGCGACTTTGATTCTGCCATAGTAATTGCCGTTGCCGACGTCTTACAGCAAGCGCGGCGCGTTCGTGACCGAGCAGCGGTGTTTGTCTTTGAGCAAGTGCTCTTCCCGTTTCCAAGACTCGGTTCTGGTATCCGGTTCGCCTTGCAAGGATCTGGTCCTACGGGCTAGGAAACAGGGGCACGAAGGAGGACAGGGAAATGTAGCGGTGAAGGCACGATGTTCAACGTCAACGGTTGGAAGGGTGGCTGAGTGGTTAAAGGCACCTGACTCGAAATCAGGCGTAGTCGCAAGGCTACCGTGGGTTCGAATCCCACCCCTTCCGCCACCCAAACCTCGCCGAAGTGTTTCCCCAACGCGATCAGATGCCGCCGCCGGGTGGGCGGGCGTTGCACTACGTCCGGTGGCACAGCCGCACGCGCCGCGTTGCCATTGGTCAAGCTCTGGCACCTGATGATCGGTACGGCTGATCACGAAGCATTTCAGCCAGCCCACCGTGAAGGGCACGAATGCGCGGAGAGACAGGGAAAAGCCTTTTGCTGGTGTCCACCGCTCCTTAACCTGAGCCAATGCCTATCAATCCCAATGACAGGGTTACGTTGACAATCGACGATATTGCGTTCGGCGGCGAAGGCGTGGGACGCGTAGAGGAGTTCGTCGTGTTCGTGCCGTTCGTGATCGTGGGCGAGACGGTCGAGGCCGAGGTGACGGAGGTGAAGAGGAGTTTTGCGCGGGCCAAGCTCGTGCGCGTTGTGAAGGCCTCGCCCGAGCGGGTCGAACCGGCCTGCCAACACTTCGGTGCGTGCGGTGGTTGCCAGTACCAACACCTGGCGTATGAGTCGCAGTTACGGGTGAAACGGAAGCAAGTGGCGGATTTGTTCGAGCGGATTGGCGGTTTTTCGCCGGAGGTCGTGTCGCCGGTGCTCCCCTGCCCTACCCCCTACGGCTACCGCAATCGGGTCATGATCCGTAGCCAGTGGAACAAGCCGGAGCAACGGTTGAACATCGGCTTCGTGCGCTGGGACTGTGGACTGGTGGAAGATGTGTTCGAGTGCAAGATCGCCGAGCCAGCGCTGAATGAACAGATTCGCCAGGTTCGCACGCATCCGCCGCCGAGGGGTGGGCTCAAAGTCGTTCTACGTATTCCGCCGGAAGGTTGGGAGGTGCCGCCGGATTCGTTCTTCCAGAACAATTTCTTCCTGCTGCCCAAGCTGGTCGAGGTCATCGGCGAAACACTGCGCGAGGCCGGCACGCGACATTTGGTGGACCTGTATTGTGGGGTGGGCTTCTTCGGGATCGAGCTGGCGGACGCGGTCGAATCGTTTGTCGGCGTGGAGTATGATGCGCAGGCGATCAAGGCGGCACGAAAGAATGCCGCGGCCCGCAGCGTGGCCAACGGCGAATTCATCGGCGGGAAGGTAGAGGAGGTTTTACCGGATTTGCTCGCCCGGCTCTTGCCAGAGGAGACGGCGATTCTGCTCGATCCACCGCGCAAGGGAATCGCGAAGGCAAGCCTCGAATACCTCCGCGAACTGCTTCCGGCGCAGATCATTTACGTTTCATGTCACCCGGCGACGATGGCGCGGGACTTGAACGTTTTGTGCGCGGGGGGTGTCTTTGAACTGAAGCGAGTGACGCCGCTGGACATGTTTCCTCAAACTCAACACGTCGAATGCGTCGCGGCTCTGTGCCTAACGGAGGCTGCGGCAACCACCGCGTAAAGTTGACTTGCCAACGCGCCGGGCGTTCGGCCAACCTTGAATACCGAATGACGACCGAACTCGAAGCGCCGCAGGAGAAGAGATTCATTCCGGCCACGTTGCCTTGGGTAATTGCCGCCGCCGGACTGCTCCTTTACGTCGTCACGCTGAGCCATTGGATCACGACCGCCAGTCTGCCTTCGGTGGCCCGGCTGGCTGGCTATCAATGGCAGCCCGTTCTGTCGAACCCGGTATATTATCTCCTCACCCTGCCCCTTAAGCTGCTTCCAACCGCTTGGATGCCGGTGGGCTTGAATCTCTTCTCCGCGCTTTGCGCCGCGGCGGTGCTGGCTCTGCTGGCGCGTTCGGTGGCCCTCTTGCCTCATGACCGGACCCATCCACAGCGCACGCTTGAACAAAGCGATTACTCACTGCTCACGATTCGGGTCGCGTGGATGCCCGTGGTCTTTGCCACGCTGATTTGCGCTTTCCATCTGGCCTTCTGGGAACGCGCCACCTCGGGCAGTCCCCACATGCTCGATGTGCTGCTGTTTGCCTATGTGGTGCGGTGCCTCTTGGAGTATCGCCTGACGGCACGGGAATCCTGGCTGCTGAAAGCGGCCTTCGTTTACGCGCTCGGCATGACCGAAAACTGGCTGCTCATCCTGCTCCTGCCCGGATTCGTGGTGTCGCTGGCCTGGGTCATGGGGTGGAGTTTCTTCAGTCTGCGCTTTTTGTCCCGAGCCTGGTTGCTGGGGTTGGCGGGGTTGAGTCTCTACCTCCTGCTGCCGGTTGTGGCGATGTTCAATCCCGAGTTTCCTCTGCCGTTCTGGCAGACTCTCAGGTTCCTACTGGCGGACCAGAAGAACATGATCGCCGGCCATTGGCACGGCGCCCAAGAGCAGTTGGCCCTGGCGGCGCTCCCCTCTCTGCTGCCGATGCTCATCGTTGGGCTGAAGTTTCCATCGCATTTCGGCGACACGAGTCGGTTGGGTACCGGGCTGGCGAAGTTCTGCATCCATGTATTGCACGCCGCCCTGCTGTTCTTCTGCACTTGGGTGGCGTTGGACCCGCCCTTCAGCGCGAGCCGGTTGGGGCTCGGGGCACAATTCCTGCCCCTGCAATTCCTCGCGGCCCTGGGGGTCGGCTACTTCAGCGGCTACTTCCTGCTGTTGTTCGGCGAACGCGCCAAGGCGCACGGCCAATATCGCGATCTGATCTGGAGGTTCGATTTCACAGTGGTGACCCTGGTCTGGGTGCTCGCGCTGGTGGCCGTGGCGGCCTTGCTCTACCGCAATTGGCCGACGATCCGAGCCGGCAATGGACATATTCTGAGGGATTACGCCGCGCTGCTGACCAAAGACCTGCCAGCCAAGCCGTCCATCCTGCTCAGCGACGACTCCCAGCGATTGTGGCTGGCCCAGGCTTCACTCGCACGCCAATCCGGCAGTCCCCAGCACCTCGCCGTGGACAC
>CAYJNU010000249.1:0-11918 GCA_964371005.1 uncultured Verrucomicrobiota bacterium
CTCTAAGCCCCCAATCCTCAACCCCCGCTTGCCAGATTCACAGCCCCGCGGACCTTTCCCGGGGTTGTCGTTTGCGGAGGAGACTCGGGAGACACGGCCGGATACGCTGCACGGTCGGAGTGCGCCCGTCCTCGGGCGCAGCCAGCCACGACTACCGAGACGCCGTCGCATCTTCCACGCCCTCTGGTAACTGGACACTGCTGCGCCCGAGGACGGGCGCACTCCGGTGTAGCGTACACAGAACCAGTAGTAAGCCACCAAACCGGCTGGCGACCTGCAATACGGCGAACCGAAAAACCTGGACCTGCGCACGAGCTTGTGCGGCAGCCGGGGTTAGTCCGCTTCCTGATACACTTCGTCGAAGGTTTGCCCGTTCACGTTGCTGGCGAGAATGGGGTGGCCCTCCGGATAGCGCGTGACCAGATAGAAGCGCCGCGTCATGGCCGCCTTGGTGATGTCCCAGCGCGGTTTTTCCAGGCCGGGCATGCGCAGGTTCACGCCTCACGCCCCATCGCCGAGGTCGGTGACGCCCTTGGCCTCAACCTTGCCTCGGGTGATTGTCGGCCCAGATCGTCCCTCCGCGTCGCCAGACGTTGACAGCGCACTCCGGAATTCGCATAACACTTCCATGACGAAACAACGCACGCTCTCCCGTCGCGGGTTTCTGCGCGCCGCCGGCAAGACCTCGCTGGGCCTCGGCGCAGGGCTCGCCTTGCCGAACCTCTTCCTCAACCGCACCCGCGCCGTTACGGGCGAGAACCCATCCGAACTGATCCGCATCGGTTTCATCGGCATGGGAGGGCAGGGGATGAGCAACATGCGCGCGATGATGAAGCAAGCCGCCGCCGTCTGCGACGTGGACAAGACGCATCTGGCTGCGGCAAAGGCAGCGGTCGAAAAAGCCAACGGCGGCACCTGCGCCGCCTACAGCGATTACCGGAAGCTGCTCGAAGACAAATCGCTCGACGCTGTCTGCATCGGCACACCGGATCATTGGCACGCGCTCCCGGCCATTCATGCCTGCGAAGCCAGCAAAGACGTGTATTGCGAAAAGCCGCTCACCTTGGCCATCCGCGAGGGGCAGGTGTTGGCGAGCGTTGCGCAGCGCACCAGGCGAATTGTCCAAACCGGCAGTCAGCAACGTTCGGATGTGAAGTTCCTCAAGGCTGCGGAGTACGTCAGGAACGGTCGCCTCGGCAAGATCAAACGCGTGCTCGTGGGGCTCACCGGTGTCAATTACGCCGAGCGCGCCAAGCCGCTCCAGGTGCCGGACAGCGAGCCGCCGCCGGAACTGGATTACGACTTCTGGCTCGGCCCGGCGCCGTGGCGGCCTTACAACAAGTACCGCGTTCACTATCTCTTCCGGTTCTTCTGGGACTACTCCGGCGGCCAGATGACGAACTGGGGCGCGCACCATCTGGACATCGCCCAGTGGGCGCTCGGCATGGACGATAGCGGCCCGGTGGAAATCAAGGGCGAGGGCCAGTTCAATGCCGCCAAGCTTTTCGAGACGCCGGAGAAATTCAGCCTCACCTACAAATACGCGAACGGCGTGGTGGTGGAATGCCGCAGCCCGCGCTCGGTCGCGTCGGAACTGTTGCCGGCCCAGGCGCAACAAGCCCAGGAGATTCTGAACGGCAAGGACGAGTTCACGGGCTGCATCTTCGAAGGCGAGAAGGGCCTGCTTTACTCGAATCGCGGTGTCGTGCGTGTGTGGCCGGACACCATCTTCGAGGAGCCCATCAAAGCTACCGACGTGCGGCTTTACGCGAGCAAGGAGCACCACCAAAATTGGCTGGAATGCATCAAGAGCCGCAAGCAGCCGATCTGCAATGCCGCCGTGGGTCATCGCTCCGCCACGGTTTGCCACTTGGGCAACATCGCCATCCGCACCGGCAAGAAGATCCAGTGGGACCCGGTGAAGGAGCAGATTGTGGGCGATGCCGAGCTGGCGAAATGGGCGGACAAGCCCTACCGCGCCCCGTGGATCTTGCCGAAAGCGTGAACCGTCACAATCCAGTTGGAGCGCGACCGGTCCCCGGTCGCAGCAGTTCCAATTGCAGGGATACGCCTGAACCGCCTCAATCGCGGAGCCACGGGATTCAGCGCAGTTCCTTCAGCTTGAGGTTGCGGAACTCGATGCGGTAGCCCTCGCCTTCGAGGCCGACTTGACCCTCGGCCTGGCCGCAGTTGTCGAACTTGCAGGTGACAGCGCCGTTGACCCAGAGCGTCAGGGTCTGGCCACGGGCCGTGAGCTCCAACGTGTTCCACTCGCCGGCCGGTTTGACGCGGCTGTCGGCGACCTCTTTCTTGAGCGTGAAGAACTTGGGCTTCTCGCCGGGCGCAGCCGCAGGCGTCACGCCGAAAAGGAATCCCCCGTCCGCATCGCCGAACTGGGCCTGATGCCAAATCGCACCGTCGGGCGAGTTGCGGATGTAGGCGCCGCTGTTGTAGCCCTTCCCTCCCTCGATCGGGACGTAGCGAAACTCGAAGTGGAAGATCGCATCCCGCACGAGCTTTTCGAGGAGGAGCATGTCGTGACCGCCGTCACCGTCGCAGATCAACAGGTTCTTGTTGGCATCCACGTGCCATTGGGCGCGGCCCAGCGTGCCGGTCGGTGGCACCGGCACGCGCGCCCAGCCTTTCAGGTCGGCGGCAGGCAGGATGTCGGTCCAACCCTGCGGCTCAGAGTCCAAGGCGCTCTTGCTGGGCGCAGAATCCGCCGCCACCAACCGGCAGCATGTGGTGACCAGCAAGGCCGGGAGAATGAGATGAGCGAGTCGGCGAGCGAGCGAGTGTTGGAATGTCATGGTTTTCGGTATGTTGCACATGGCTTGGGCTCAACGGTCAAGCTTCAGATATCCTTCGTCCTTCGCGAGCTTGTCGTACCAGGTGAACTTCAAGATCACCGACGTGCCCGCGAACACTGCCGTCCACAGCCAGAAACGAGGCCATTGCTTGATCACGAGGTAGATCGGCGCGGCGACCATCGCGATCTGCCAGACGATGCCAGTGATTACGTTGAACCAGTCGCGGGCGCAATCGCGGTTCGGCTCAAGCTGCGGTGTTTGGGCGCGGCACTTTGCCAGGATCGGTTTCCAGAAGCCCCACGGGCGGATGGTGCGGTAGAACTCCATCAGCACGTTTTCCGGTTCGGGTTTCGTCGTCAGGCAAGCCACGACTGACGCTAACGTACTGAACCCGAGCACGGAGAGGAACAGCCACACATCGCGCAGCGCAGGCCAAAGCCAAGGAATCACCAGCGCCGCCAGCGTGCCGCCGGCCATGCCCGCCCAGAAACCGTGGCCGTTGAATCGCCACCAGTGCCACTTGAGCACGTTCGGGATCACAAACGCCGGCACGAGCGCGCTCACCAACCAACGTGTCACCGTGTGGACGTTGAGCGTCGTGTAGCCGAAGGCAATGCCGAGCAGGATCACGATGACCGACCAGAAGTAGCCACAGCGGACGTAGTGCCGCGCGGGCGCGTCGGGCCGGAAATAGCGCCGGTAAACATCGTTCACGATGTAGGCCACGCCCGAGTTCACCGTCGAGACAAACGTGCTCATGAACGCCGCCAGCAGACCGGCGATGATCAGGCCCTTGCATCCGACCGGAAGATACTTGGCGACCACTCCGGGAAGAATCTTCTCGAAGTCCACCTTCGCGCCCATGCCTTGAAGGTCAGTGCTGAAGAAAACCAAGCCCAGCACGGCGATGCCGGCGATGAGCAGGAAGCGCGGCGCGATCGAAACCACGGCCATCATCAGGTTCTCGAGCGCGGCCTCTCGGGGACTCTTCGTGGAAAGGACATGCTGGATCGCGTAATTCGGCGTCGGCCCGGCCATGCTGACGAGCACGCCCTTGAGGAACAGCATCAGCATGAAGAAGCCGAAGACCGCGTAGCCATCGCCGCCCGCGCCGTAGATGCGTTCTTGCAGCGCCGGCATGAGCCGCGACCAATCGAGGTCCAGCCGCCAGCCGAAGAACAGGTTGTCCCAGCCCGCAGGCACGGCGGCCGCGATCTGCTCCGGCGTGGTGTGGATCATCGCCACCACGGCGATCAGCACCGCCGCGACGAGGATGAGGCCGAACTGGATCACATCGTTGAGCACCACGGAATACATGCCGCCGAAGATGCAATACAGCCCCGAGACGAGCAGGATCACGAGCCCGTAGGTGTTCGCGCTCCAGCCGAGCTGGAAGAACGGCTCGGCGAACTTGCCGATGCCCTGGAACGCCATCGTGAGGAAACCCACCACGCTGACCAGCGCATAGATCACCACGCTGAGGTAGGCGAGTTCCGCGCCGCGGCCCTTGCCGAAGCGCGTGCGCATCCACTCCGCGCCAGTGAGCACGTTCGAGCGGCGCACCCACTGGCCGAGATAGACCATGCGGAAGATGACGTTGAACAACGGCCAGATCCACAGCAGCCAAAGCCCTTTCGCGCCGTAGATGAACAGCATGGCCGTGAACCACATCGTGCCGGAGACGTCAATGCCACTCGACCCGTGCGCCACGCCGATGACCCACCACGGCAGGCTTTTGCCGGCGAGGAAATACGACTCGGAATCCTTGGCGGCCTTCTTCGCCACCCACCAACCGACGGCGATCATCAGCAGGAAGTAGAGAACGATTATCAGCAGGTCGAGCGGGTGCATGCGGGGCGAAGTGTTGCAGTTGTGGCGGTTGGGGTAGAGGAAAATCCGAATGTCGAAATCCGAAATCCGAATGACGCTAATGGGCGGCGGCGGAGCAAAAGGTTACGGGCGTGCATCGGGGAAACTGGCTAGGGCGGCGCGGTGCTGGTGGAACCCGCCTCCCTCGCAGAAATGCGCGCCGTCATCCGCAAATCCAGCGTCATGCGTTGCTTCGAGCCGAGGCCATCGGCGGCGTGGCGGGAAGGGACAAGGAACGGGCTGGCCAGTAGTGTCGTGCCGTTACGCGTCGTAAAGGTCAATAGCAGCGTAGCATTGCTGGCGCGGTGCGGTCGTAGGTATTGCGCAGGAGTTGAGCGCGAGGATCGCCAACGGTTTCTCATCACGCTGGGCGAGGCGTGCGCGAAGACCGGTTGGCAGGTTCACGCACTGTGCCTGCTGCCGAATCACTTTCATCTGGTGGTGGAGACGCCGCCCGGTTCAAGATTATGAACCCTTGGGGACAAGTTTGATCTGCGGGCAAGATGCCCCGCAGCACGTTTAAGCGATCCACCCCGGCGGTAAGACGACTTGCGGCTCGTCCTCGTCGTCGTTCTCGGGAGCGCGTCACCAATCGTGGACGAAGGACGAGAACGAGGACGAAAGCAAGATGGTGTGTTCACGCCGGACATTGCCGCAGGTGTTCGAGGAGTTGGCCAAAGTCGCACGTGGCCACGGCGCAATACTTGTCCGCCGCGCCGTAATAGACGAACAGCGTGCCGCCGATGACGACCGTGCCGCACGGGAAACAGCAGCCGCGATAGAACCCATCGAGCTCGTAGTCCGCCTCCGGTTGCATCAGCCAGTCGGGCGTGCGATGCCGCACGAGGCCCGGATCGTCGAGGTCCAGCAGCAACGCGCCGAGGCGGTAGTGTTTGTCCGCGCCGACGGCGTGGTAGAGCGTGAACCACCCGTGCGGCGTCTTGATGGGCGGCGTGTTGACGCCGAGCTTGAAGACTTCCCACGGGCATCTACACCTGCCAACTTTGACACGCCATAAGGCAGGCCACAGAAAAAGAGCCTCGCCGCACCGGAATTCCCGGTTATACTTCAACCATGAACAAAGACGCAACCAGTGTGCTGGATCAGTTGCTCGATCCGGTCAGCCGGTGCTTCAGCGCCGATTGCGCACGGGCGTTGCTGGAGGTGCGAGCAGACGCCAAAGCCCAGGCCCGCGTCGTGGAGCTGGCGGAGAAGTGCAACGAAGGTCAACTCACGGCCGAGGAACGTCGGGAATACGAAACCTACGTCCACGTCGGCAACCTGATCGCCATCCTGCAAGCCAAGGCGCGGTTTTTCCTGAAGCAACAAGCCGCTTCCTGAAATGGACGGGCCGCTGCGCCAACGGGTTCGCCAGCGCGCGGGAAATCGCTGCGAGTATTGCCGGTTGCGCCAGGAGCACGATCCCTTTCACCCGTTCCACGTTGAACACATCATCGCCCGCCAACACGGTGGCCCCGACGATTTGCAGAACCTCGCTTTGGCCTGTCACCAGTGCAATCTTCACAAAGGTACGAACCTGACCGGCCTTGACCCGGACACGAATGTGGTGACGCGCCTCTTCGATCCGCGTCGGGCTCCGTGGGAGGAGCACTTCACGTGGGACGGGCCGTTCATCTCTGGGCGAACGGCAACTGGACGCACCACCGTTTGGCTGCTGGAGATGAATTCCCAGGAGCGTGTCGAATTGAGACGCTTGTTGGTCGCGCTCGGGGAACTCGACTAAGCGATCCATTTTTGCCGATTCGACCGCGAACGGCCCGCTTCCTTCCCGCTTTTGTGTGGCTCGTTTCTTTCGTGGTTCATTTGCCCGGCCTCCTTCACGCCGGACATTGCCGCAAGTGTTCGAGGAGTTGGCCGAAGTCGCACGTGGCCACGGCGCAATACTTGTCCGCCGCGCCGTAATAGACGAACAGCGTGCCGCCGATGACGACCGTGCCGCACGGGAAACAGCAGCCGCGATAGAAGCCCTCGAGTTGAAAAGCACGAAACCATTGACTGACCGCTCCACCCATGACGCAAAGCGATCAGGCGAAATTGATGTTCCCCGCCAGACCCTCCGGCCCAGCCCGCTCCAACAGCCGTAGCAAGGCGGCCCGCTCCGCGACCCGGCTGCGACGGCGAATCAGAATGATCATCCCCGCGTGGGTCTGACCGGAGGCAAGCGCCAGGAAATCGTCCCGGTTGCAGGTGATGAGCAACCACTCATGGCGCACGGCGTGGGCCAGCACATCTGCATCCGGCGTGTCGGTGGGCAATTCTTCGCGAAGTCGCCGCACTTCATGGCCAAGCTGAATCAGGAAGTGACCGAGATCGTCGGGAACGTCGTGGTCGAAAAGAAACTTCATGCACCCGCCTCAGCCATTTGTCGGGCGACCAGCACGTCAATCTCGCCGCGATGGTCCTCGTAATAAGCCAGGCATTCGTACACTTGGGCGCGGGTGAGGTCAGGGAAGCAATTGGCCACGAGCGTCTCCACCGTTTCGCCGTTCTGGAGCATGCCGACGACGTCATGCACGCCGATGCGAGTACCGACAACGATGGCGGCTCCCGAACGAACGCCGGGGACTTTCGTGATGTAGCGGTATTTGAGTTCGGTCGGCATGGCTGTCTTTTACGCTTCGATTCGGTGAAAGGCAAATCCAAACGGGGCGGCTTGAAACAAGATGACGGCGACCCGTCGTCGCGACCCGGCATCCATGCGCGTCAGGTGGTGGCGAGCGATTTGCGGGCTTTGGACTTGAGGAGAGAAACGAAATGGCCCACGCGCTCATAACTCTCCACCTCGGCGCGTTCCTCCGCGCTGAGGGTGCCTGCCCGCGCCTTTTCGGCCAGGAGCTCCATGCGCTGCTTGTCCGCTGGTTTGAAACCCAGCGCCAGGATGGCCTCCGCCACCTGCCGGCCCAGCGAGGGATTGCCCGGTGAAATGACGCGCGTCAGAATCTCCGCTGCGACCGTGCTCATGGCTGCAATGTATTGGCCCAGTGTGCGGGCCGCAAATGGGAAAACGGGCGGGCGTCCATCTCCGGCTCGCGTAGCGGTGTGGGATCGAGGGGCAGGTTTTTGGTTTTGAACTTGGTTTCGGTTCTCGGCATTCGGATCTGTTTGGGATTTCGGGTTTCGTCAGCACGCTTCGACAGCAGGCAGAGTTCCTCCTTGATTGGTAGCTGATCTCGCGCGTTTCATTTGCCCGGCCTCCTTCACGCCGGGCATTTCTGCAGGCGTTCGAGGAGTTGGCCGAAGTCGCACGTGGCCACGGCGCAATACTTGTCCGCCGCGCCGTAATAGACGAACAGCGTGCCGCCGATGACCACCGTGCCGCACGGGAAACAGCAGCCGCGATAGAAGCCCTCGAGCAAGAGGGGTTTGGACAGCGTTCGGCCAGGCAAGAAGACCATCGCAACACCTTTTCGGGATCGCGTCTGGCGCGTTTCCCCACTTGCGCTACGGGGCGCTTTCGGCCCACAGTGAGGCGTGATTGACCGCAGGCGAATCCGCGAGTTCAGCCGGGCTGTGGCGGAGAAGTTCCGTCCGGAGCGGATCGTCCTCTTTGGCTCGTACGCCTACGGGAACCCCACTGCGGATTCCGATGTGGACTTGTTGGTCATCATGCCGCGCACCCGCGACCGCGGCGAACGGATGTCGGTCCGGATTCGCCACGCGGTCCCGCGTGCGTTCCCGCTGGACCTGCTGGTGCGCACGCCGGCCGACGTGGCCAAGCGGCTGCGCTGGGGCGATTGTTTCCTGCGCGAGGTGATGGAAAAGGGCGAGGTGCTGTATGAAGCCGGTCACGCATGAGTGGGTGAGGAAGGCGGAGAACGACTTCAAGGTGGCCACGCAGAAGTCTCCGTCGCCGCAAGGACATCGTACCGGATGCCGCATCTTTCTTCTGTCAGCAGTGCGTGGAGAAGTATCTCAAGGCCCGCTTGGTGGAAGCGGGCGTTGCGTTCCCGCGCACGCACGATTTGCTGCAACTCCTGAATCTGTGTCTGGCGGCCGAGCCGCTGTGGGTCGCCTACGCCAAGGTGGTGGACGCGATGACGAACTACGCCGTGGATTTCCGCTACCCGGGCCACTCGGCCACGTTGCGCGAGGCCAGAACGGCGCTGAAGCATTGCCGCTCTGTGCGCGCGGAGGTGCGACGGAGTCTGGGGTTGAAGAACTGATTCAGGACGAATCCTGCTTGAGCGTTCTGTGAAGCGCAACTTGCGGCGGCTCACGCCGATGAAAGCTGCCCTTGCCAGCGGCCCCTTTCCGCGGCTAGGTTTGCCGTGTTATGACCGCCGTCGAATGCAAGCCGAGTTTGACCGGCAGGGCGCTTGACCGCCTGCGGCCGTTGGAAAACGGCGAGTGCCTCCACTCGCGGGAGTTCCTGCGGCGCTACGATCGCATGCCGCACGTCAAGAAAGCCGAGTTGATTGAAGGAGTTGTCTATATGGGTTCCCCCGTCAGCGTTGATCACGGCAAGCCGGACGCCATCATCCAAACCTGGCTGGGTACTTACGCCAGCCAGCATCCGGGGACTGAAGTCCTCACGAACACCACCGTCATCCTCGACGCCGAGAACACGGTGCAGCCCGATGCCCTCCTGCGCCGCTTGCCTGAACACGGCGGGCTCACGCGCGTGAAAGAAGACGGTTATCTCACCGGCCCACCGGAACTCATCGTGGAAATCGCGGTTAGTTCCGCCTCAATTGACTTACGGGACAAGCGGCGGGCGTATTGCCGGAACGGAGTGCGCGAATACGTGGTTTGGATCGTGGCGGAGCAGCGGGTGGAGTGGTTTAACCTCGAAGGCGACGAATACGTGCCGCAGCAACCGGATGCGCAGGGCCTGCTGCACAGCCGGGTGTTTCCTGGACTCCGGCTTCCGGTTGCGGACTTGCTGGCTTGCGACTCGGCGAGGGTGTTGGCGGCATTGGCGCAGCCGCAAGGCTGATCCGCCCGGTGGAAGCGACGGCGATCGGCAACCTGCTCACGCAAGTCCGCGCCGGCGGCGAACTTGCCTCCCTCGCCGACATGCGCGCCATCATTCGCAAGTCCAGCGGCGTGGCAGGAAGGGGTGGAGAGGTTAGGAGAGTTGCGCAGTCGCGGTGCAAAGTGATGGGCACGATACCGTTGACCCATATGAGCTGGGAGCGCGTGACCTTGACAATGAATTCGTGGTCCGCCACGGTTTGGACGCTATGAAGGGACCCGAAGACAAACTGTTTGTGCTCTTTTCGCTTGTCGCTCGTGGCAAGTGGGCAATTGTCGTTCGCAGGACAGCACCAACTTTCTATTCCGATGACGCTGTCTGCAGCTCAAGCCCGCAGGCTGCGCAATCCAAGTGTCACGTGAATACACGTCCCTTCAGTTGGTTCGGGGGTCTCGTAGCGGAAGCGCTCACTCTCGCCGCCGCCATTCTGCTACCCTCTGACACCAGAGGCGCAAACCTCATCCTCAATGGTGGCTTTGAAAGCGGGAGCGCAGCTTGGGGCCTGCAGGAAGCAAGTGTCACGTCCGCCGGGGGCTACGCTCACTCCGGAACGTCGTATCTGGAAATCTTCCCAGAGCCTTGGATGGGCCATCAAGGCTATGGCTATCAGACCATCAGCATCCCTGCCAACGTGACTGCGGCAACGCTTTCTTTCTATTGGAACGTTAGCATGCTGTACCCCAACGCGGTAGCGAGCGACATCCTGACGGTGCTTGTAAGGGACCCTGCATATTATGGTGTTCTTGAGAATCTGGCCTATATTTCGAGTGCCAACAAGTCGGCGCCAGGAAACCCTAACTACCACCTCGCTATGTACGACCTGCGGCGCTATGCCGGAAGCAGCGTAAGAATTGATTTCCTTACCTATAATAATCCCGTCAGCGGCGAGACAGTCTTCCGCATAGACGACGTTTCGGTCACTACCTCAACGTCTCCTTGTACGTGTTCCCTGAGCCCAACCAACGATAACCCGAGCACGCCCGGACCAGGCTCCGGCAGTTTCAGCGTCTTCTCCAGCAATAGCGCTTGCCTCTGGGTCGCTTCCGGAAGTTCCTGGATCCACACTAGCAACCGGGGACTCGGTAACGGAACCGTCAATTACACCTACGATGCCAACAGCACCGCGCTCCCACGCACTGGCTTTATCAACGTGCTGGACCGTCGTTTCACCATCACTCAACCAGGGCTCTTGGCGGCTCCCGACTCGTTGACGCCGACCAATGGCGCTACTGGCCTGCCAACCACCCCCCCCCGAACGTGGTGGCCATTAAACGGCGCCACCCCCAACACGGTCATGCTTTCCACGAACTCGGCGAACCTGCCTCTGGCCGCGTATGCGGCCACTTGCACCAACTGCCCGTCGACCGGCCTGGTAGGCAGCACTGACCTCACCAACTACACCACACCCAGCGCATTCCCGCTGGGCGGATCCACCCGAGTGCTCAAGCGAGGAACCCGGTACTACTGGAAGGTCCAAGCGTGGAATGACAACGGGTTCGCTGGCGCGTACTCAAGCGTGAGCTCGTTCACTACCGCTCCAGTCGCCCGCCCAGCGATGGCGGCCCCTAAGCTGGAGGACTCTAGCTTCACCGTCACAATCCCGACCGAACTGGGCGTGGACTATTTCCTGGAGCGCAAGCAATCCCTGAGCGACCCCACGTGGGTAGCCGTCCAGGGAGGCAACGGCAGCGGCAACGGCGACGATATCACCCTATCCGACCTAAGCGCCACCGGGACCTCTCGCATGTACCGTGTTCGCGCCAAGGAAGCCCCTGGAGCCGCGGGGAGCGGCGGGAGGAGATTTTCCGGGATGACGAGGTTCGCCAGCGCTTTCCAACCACGCCGGGCGAGGGGTGCGCCAAGACCGGTTGGCAGGCTCACGCCCTTTGCCTGGCCGAGGAACTGACCGCGACCGAAACCATCTTCCCCGGCACTGACCTGCACTTGATTTCCAGCCTGAACGGCCCAACCTGATTCCTTGGGTCGGGAGGTGTGAGCCTGCGTGTTGCTTCGCCGTCTGTTCGACGAGATGACAAAGAGCGGACTGCTCGATTACGAGCATGAATGCGGAGGTGCGCGGTGAGTGCCAAGATCAATCGAATCACGGGCAGTTCATGAGCGCTTGATTCTCGCAGTTGTTCGCCGTCTTTCATCCTTTTTAAGACAAGTATTCTGCAAAGGCACATGATGTAAATTTGCGGAAAAGTTGTCTCGAAAGGTGCCAACCAATTTCCGAAAACCGT
>CAYJNU010000250.1:0-11888 GCA_964371005.1 uncultured Verrucomicrobiota bacterium
CCCTTGGGCAGCGCCGCCACCTGGATGGTCGAGCGCGCCGGGCAATCGCTCTTGAAGTACATCGAATAGACCTCGTTCATGCCGGTGAAGTCCGCGAGGCTCGTCATGAAGACGGTGGTCTTCACCACGTTGGCGAAGGTCAGGTCCTGGTCGTTGAGGATCGTCTGGATGTTCTGCAGCGCGCGCCCGGTCTGCACTTTGATGTCGCCCGTGACGAGATTGCCGGTATCGGGGTCCACGGGAATCTGCCCGGCGCAGAACAGAAGGTCGCCGACGCGGACCGCGTGACTGTAAGGACCAACAGGGGCGGGCGAATTGGCGGGTGTGATGATAGTTTTTGTAGCCATGAGTTATGATTTCAAGTTTGGTACGTTGACACCGAGGCTTGTAGCCTAAACGGCCCATCCGCGACAGCTTTTTGTTGGTGAACAGCGAGGCCACTCAGTCTCCGAACCGCTTGAACTCCGCCGGCTGCGGCTCTAGTTTCTCCGTGATGAATTTCCTGGCGCTTCGCGGATGCCGTCGCGCGTTGGCTGCGGTTTTTGGCCTGCTGGCTGGGGCGGGCGTGGTCTTGCATGCGACCGCAGCGCGGACGGAATTGGACCTCGACGGCTCGTGGCAGTGCCAGAAGGTCAATCAGCTCAGCTACCCGCCCACCAACGCCTGGCAGACGATGACCGTGCCGGGTTTTCTCTCGGGCTGGCAATACGAACACGCCTGGTTTCGCCGCGTCTTCACCGTCCCTTCCGCCCTGGCCGGCACCCGGCTCAAGCTGCGCTTCGGCGGCGTGAAGTACAACGCCCGGGTCTGGCTCAATGGCACGTTTCTCGGCAGCTACCTCAACGGCTACGAACCGTTCGAACTCGACGTCACCGCGACCGCGCTGGTGGGCCAGACCAACGAACTGATCGTTGGCGTGACCGATTGGACCGCCACGTTCGCCGCGCCGGTGGATTTCAACACGATGACGGCCGGTCAAAACGCGCGCGACTTCGTCAAGGACACAATCCTCGCCCCGATTGGCGGGCGCTACGAACTCTACGGCATCTGGCAGTCGGTCACGGTGCTCAGCGTCCCGGCGGTTTCCATCGCTGACGTGTTCGTGATTCCATCGGTGCGAACGCAGCAGCTCACCGTGCGGCTCACGTTGCGCAACGACAGCACCGCGCCGCAAACGGTCAGCGTCACAAACCACGTCCTGGACGGCCCCAACACAGCGCTGTCGTTGCCCGACCAGCAGATGGTCCTTCCCCCCGGAGCGACCACCCAACTCGACATCGCGGCGACTTGGTCCAACGCTCATCCTTGGACGCATCTTGATCCTTACCTCTACTCGCTCGAAACGACCGTCGCGGGTAGCGCTGGCGCGGACCAAATCCGAACCCGCTTTGGCTTCCGGGAGTTCTGGGCCGAAGGCGGGCACTTCTTCCTGAACGGCACCCCCATCAACCTGCTGGCCACCGCCACCTGGCCGCCTTCCGACCTCCTCAATTCAAATCAGATTCGCCAGGTGCTGCTCGACGTGAAGGCCGGCAACAACGTCGCCATCCGGTTCCACACGCAACCGTGGGACGAGCCGTGGTACGAGATCGCAGACGAAGTGGGGCTGCTGGTGGTGGAGGAATGCGCCGTTTGGTGCGACCCCTTCGCCTACAAGCTCAGCGACACGAATTTCTGGAGCAACTACGCCCAACACCTTTCCGCCGCGGTGAAGCGGGACCGCAATCACCCGTCCATCGTCTTGTGGAGCTTGGAGAACGAGATTCTGCACTGCGGTGGCGGGCGGGCCTATTCCGCCACCGAGGCGCAACTCGCCGCCATGGGCCGGTTGGTAAAGAGCCTCGATCCAACGCGTCCGATCACGTACGAGGCGGACCTCGATCCCGGCGGTGAGGCTGGGGCAGTGGGCCTGCATTATCCCCACGAGTATCCTGATTACCAACTCTGGCCCAATGCGGCGTGGTGGATGGACCAGCCGATTGCGCGCGACTGGGTGCCCGGAGGGCAATGGACCTGGGACCGCGCCAAGCCGCTTTACATCGGCGAATTCCTCTGGGTACCGGCCAGCGCGGCGGCGGATTTCACAATCCTCTATGGCGACGACGCCTACGCCGACCCGGCGTATTACCGAAACCTGGCCAAAGGGCTGACCTGGCGGATGCAGATCGAGGCCTACCGCGCCTACGGCGTCAACGGCATCGGCCCGTGGACGATGTTCGAGGACCCGACGGTCGTTTGGGGTCAGTTCGAGCTGCACCCGGATCAAAACTCCCTCTACCAGGCCCAGAAGGGGGCGTATGCTCCGAACCTGGTTTTCGCGGAGGAATACAACACACGCTTCTTCGCGGGCGAAACGGCGTCGCGCACGTTGCACGTGTTCAACGACCGCTTGACCGCCGGGAACTTCACCCTGCGCTGGGACTCCGGTCCGGGCGGCTGGCAAAGTCGCGTGTTCGCCTTGCCGCCGGCGGGGCAATGGAGCAACAGCGTCTCATTCCAGGTGCCCGCCCCGAACGGAGCGTTCCCACTCCGATACGAACTGACTGACACCACCGGTGTCGTCTTCACCAACACGGTGGCTTGTTCCGCCCTGCCGCGCCCCACGCTCACGCTGCCGGATGGCGCGAAGCTGGGTTTGTACGATCCGCACGGCACGACGGCGTCGTTGTTGGGGCGTTTTGGGTTGCCGTTCACGATCGTCACCGACCTCCGCGCGTCCGCTTACAATGCGTTCGACCTGCTGGTCATCGGCCGAAACGCACTGACGAACGAACCCTTGCCGGAAGTCGGCAGCGGAACGCTCGCCGCCAAGTGGTTGGACTTCGCTCGAAGCGGCGGTTGGGTGCTTGTGCTCGAACAAACGAATTACCCGGCTTGGATGCCCGCAGCACTGCGCCTCCAGAATTTCGACGCCAGCTTCGCCTTTCCGAATCCCGATCACCCGGCCATGCGGGGGATCACGTCCGACGACCTCCGTTGGTGGGCGGGCGATAACCGGCTCGTCACGCAGGCGCTCGCGGCGCCGGCGCGCGGGAATTTCCGCGTGCTAGCCTCCGTCGGCTCGCGGGATGGGCTCGAATATGCCGCCGCCGTCGAGGTGCCCGTTGGCACCGGCGGCCTGCTCTGCTCGCAATGGCTGCTGACGCAACGCTTCGAGGTCGAACCCCTCGCCGGCGTGTTGCTTCAGCGGTTGCTCGACTACTGCGCGGCGCCGGGCGGGCACGTCGCGCTTCGTCCCGTGGCGCTGCTCGCCGAGCCAGATTCGCCCGCCGCCTCCAAACTTGCCGAACTGGGTCTGTTGGCCGAGAACTTCTCCGGCCGCCTGACGAATTGCGATCCGGCACTGTATCCCGTCCTGATCGTGGCAGGCGGCAACGCCGCCTGGCAGGAGGCCAGCACCCAACTCTCCGTGCTCAGCAACCACCTTGGCCGCGGCGGCAAGCTGGTGCTGCACCGGCCGGCGAGCGCGTTTCTCTCCGCCGCCCAGCCGGCACTCTTCCCGGAACTGAATCCGGCGGACGCCACGTTGGGTTTGGTCTTGCGGAGGGAGGCGACCAACGCCGCCACGCGGCTCGCCAGTCATGACATGTATTGGCTGGATCGGATCGCCGACTGGGACCACTCTGAAACGCTTTCCACCAACATCGCGACACGATACTACCGCACACAATTCAACCTGCCCGCCCACAGCACAATCGAGGTCGAGAACATGCCCATCCACACGACCGGCGGCACCAGCGCGGGCGGCTGGTGGCTCTGGCAGAACGGCTACGTCGCTCAAGACATCACGGCCGCGCAGGCCGGCACCTATCTGTTCAACGTGCGGGCCAGCGGCACGCCCGCCCTCGGAGGGTGGCCGCAAATGTCGCTGAAGATTGACGGCCGGGCGGTGGACAACCTAACGGTGCCGACGAACCAACTCGCCTTTTACACGCTCAGCGCCGATCTCACACCGGGCCCGCATCAACTGGCGATCTCCTTCGACAACGACACCTGGAATCCGCCCAACGAAGATCGGAACTTGTTCCTCGACCAGATTCGCTGGGGTCGCGATTCCGACACGAACCCGGCGACGTTGCTCACGCGCCCGGGTGCGGTGGCTCAAGTGCGCCGTGGCAGCGGCCTGATCCTGCTCGACGAAATTGCCTGGGAGGCGGAAACCCGCAACACCACCAAGGCGACTCGCTTCGTCAGTCGCCTGCTCACGGATCTGGGCGCGGCGTTCCGGTTCTCGCCGGCGCTCATGCTCGAAGCCGAAGCCATGACCAATGTGAACGTCAGTGCCTATTCCGTGGGCGGTGGCCTCGCGCATCTCAACAGCGGCGGACGGATCGAAACCGCCGTTCGTTTCACCTCCGCCGGCCGTTACACGTTCGAGGTAGTGGCGGGGGGTGACGCCGCCGCGGGCGTGTTACCGCAGATCGGCATCACGCTGAACGGGGCATCGCGCACGAACTTCTTCCTCACCACGACCAACCTCACGCGGTACACCGTCACGCTCACCATCCCTGCGGGAACGTTTCGGATCGGGCTGTCGTTCTTGAATGACTTCTACGCCCCGCCAGAGGATCGAAACGCCAGGCTCGACCACCTGACGATCACGCCTCACGAACCACCCCGCATTACTGGATTGACCACGGATATGTCCCGGCAGGTGGCGACGCTGCAATGGGAAACCATGGTCGGCAAACCCTGCGAAGTACAGATTGCCACCAACCTGACCACCGCCGGCTGGCAAGCAGTGCAAACCGTCGGCAGCACCGCCACCGTGGCGAGTTGGCTGGACAACGGTGCGGCGTCGGGTGCCCCGCCCCTCGGCCCGGCGGCGCCGCAGCGCTTTTACCGCGTGCGGCAGAGCGGACCGTAGGCGCCCGCACACCTGTCGGCGAACGGCGCGGTGGACGGATTTCGATTGTCAGAAACCAAGGTTTGAAAAGCCACCCGTTGCCGACTACTTTTCGCCTGACATGCTCGGTGACCGTGAATACATGCGCGAACCCGCCTATCGTGGAGGCTGGTCAGGATGGTCGTTGACGATCTGGCTCGTGATCCTCAACGCGGTGGCGTTTGTGGTGCAGAACCTCGCCTACCAGGTGTTCGGCCACTTGCGCATAGACAATTTCTTCGCGCTCAGCCTCCCCGGTCTCAAGCAGTATTACGTCTGGCAGTTGGTAACGTTCCAGTTCATGCATGGCGGGCTGCTGCATCTGGCCCTGAACTGCTTCGCGATCTACATGTTTGGCCGGGAGGTGGAAGAATCGCTAGGCAAGAGGAGTTTTCTGACTCTGTATTTCGGCAGTGGCATCATCGGTGGGGTGTTTCAAGTCCTGGGTGCGTTGCTGTGGGATGCGCGGTGCGGCGGAGAGGTGGTCGGCGCATCGGCTGGCGCGTTCGGCTTGGTGGCCGCGTACGCCACTCTTTATCCCCAACGCCCTCTGACCCTGCTTCTCTTCTTCATTTTGCCGATCACCATGCGAGCGAGGTTCTTGTTGTTGATCAGCGGACTGATGGCGGTGTTTGGCCTGCTCTTTGGCCATGATGGGGTGGCGCACGCGGCGCACATTGGTGGCATGCTCACGGGGATTGTGTTTGTGCGGTGGGCGGGTGAATGGCAATGGCCCCGTCTCCGGCAGCCCTTTCGCCGCCGCGCGCGTCCCGTGCTTGTCACTGCGCAGACGCAGAAAACGTCTCCATGGCGACCGCCGAAGATCGAAACGGTTGATGAACTGCCTCCCGAAGAATTCATCAGCCGCGAGGTGGACCCGATTCTTGATAAGATTTCGCAACACGGCATCCACAGCCTGACCGAGCGCGAGCGGAAGATTCTGGAGGCAGCGCGGAAAAAGATGACCGGCCGTTGACGGTGATCGCGGGAGGTGTCCTTTTAACGGACTGATTCTTCCAATAACTTGACCCAATGACCCCGGCTGGCGCCCCACGGGCGTGACACTCCGACATCGACTCGCGTCAAAATCCAACGAATGAGAACACGGCGGGGCCACCCGTGCAGCGTGGCTGCCCCGGGCCTGATTCGTGCTCGACCGGAGGCTGGCGTTTGTTGTGAAGAAAGAGTCGTTGGTTATGCAGACGAAGTTTCCGCTGTCAAAGGTAATGCTGTATCAAGGGGTCGGGTTTCTGACCGTCATTGCGCTTTCCTGGTTCGTGGAATTGACCGGCCTCCGTGGCTTGGTGCTGGGAGACCACCCGTACATCTCGGATTTCCGGGAGTCCGCGTTGGAGATGCTGCTGGTGCTGGGCGTGTGGTTGTTGGTCGCCACTTCCACCCGCCGCATTCTGACCCACGCCCGCTATCTGGAAGGTTTCATGCGCGTCTGCTCCTGGTGTCACCACATTGACTACAAGGACGAGTGGATCCCGCTGGAGGAGTTCCTCCGAAAAGGCTTCGATACGCCGACGACGCACAGCATCTGCCCGAAGTGCTTGGAGCAACAAATGGCTGCGATTCGAGGAATCCCCGTGCCGCCACCGACGCCGCCGGACCAGGACCGCGCCTCGCTGCCGCCAGAATGGCGACAGGCAGCAGACCAAACGGATTCTGCGCATCTATAACCGTGGTTGGAAAACCGAAGAACCAGCCGCCCTGACCCAGTAACTCAGTGCGCGGTCTGCCGACCCAGGCAAGAATGCCGGACGCCCATTCTCCAGAATTGCCTTTCCTGGCCGGTCGCTTTGATTTTTCATTCTGGCATGATTCAACGCTATTCCCGCCCCGAGATGCGGGCCATCTGGACCGACGAAAACAAGCTCCGCCTCTGGCTGCAGATCGAACTCCTCACCAGCGAGGCGCTGGTGAAGGAAGGCGTCGTGTCGCGCAAGGACTTCGCGAAACTCAAGGCGGGCTGCGACAAATGGTTCACCGATTTACCTGGCCTCGTCGCGCGCCAGAAGGAACTGGAGAAGGTCCTGAACCACGACGTCATCGGTTTCACCACCGCCGTTGCCGAAGCGATCAACGACGACGCCAGCCGCTGGTTTCACTTCGGCCTCACCAGCAGCGACGTGGGCGACACCGCCTATGCGGTGCAGATGCTCCAGAGCGCGGACATCCTGCTTGCCGATGCGAAGAAACTGCGCGCCTCCATCGCCAAGCGCGCACAGGAACACAAGTTCACTCCGTGCATCGGCCGCAGCCACGGCATCCACGCCGAGCCCACCACGTTTGGCCTCAAACTCGCGCTGATGTATGACGAGTTTGGCCGCGCCCTTCGCCGGCTCGAAACTGCCCGTGAGGTTGTGGCGGTGGGGAAGGTTTCCGGTGCCGTCGGCACCAGTGCGCACCTGTCGCCGCGAGTCGAGGCCTATGTCTGCAAGAAACTCGGACTGACTCCCGCGCCCATCGCCACGCAGGTTGTGCAACGCGACATCCATGCCGAGTTCCAAACGACCCTCGCCCTTGTCGGCGCAAGCATCGAGCGTTGGGCTGTGGAATTCCGTCACCTCCAGCGCACCGAGGTCCTCGAGGCCGAAGAGCCGTTCACCAAGGGCCAGAAAGGCAGCAGCGCCATGCCACACAAACGCAATCCGATCACTTGGGAACGCCTCACCGGCCTCGCGCGTGTGCTCCGCGGCAACGCCCTGGCCGCGCTGGAAAACGTCGCCCTCTGGCACGAGCGCGACATCAGCCACAGCAGCGTCGAGCGGATCATCTTCCCCGATTCCTGCACGCTGCTCGACTACATGTTCGGCCTCCTCACGCGCCTGATGGACGGCCTCGCCGTTTACCCGGAGAACATGAAGAAGAACCTCGGTCTGAGCCTGGGCATGTGGAACAGCCAAACCGTGCTGCTCGCGCTCATCCGCAAGGGCCTCACCCGCGAAGCCGCTTACGAGCTTTGCCAGGATGCCGCGATGAAAACCTGGGAAGTCAAACACGCAGGCCGCGACGATGCCGATTTCGTCGCAGAGTTGAAGGCCGACCCCTCCGTCGCCAGCCACTTTAAGAAAGGCGAACTGGAGAAGCTCTGCTCGCTCGACTTCCATTTGAAGGAAGTGAACAGTCGGTTCAAGAAACTGGGGCTCTAGATTCGGTGGAACTCAGCCCGCCGTTCCCAACGGGAATTGGCGGAATCGCAAAAACTCGGTCAGGAGTTCCACGGCGATGTCCGGCGCACAAAAGAATCGGCCCGCCATTTGGCGGGCCGTGTCACCGTCAGAATCTATAGTCTCGATCAAGCACCCGCGACCATCGGTGGGTTCTTGAAGATGTTATGCTTGCTGGGCATCGGCGGCTGGAGGCTGCGGAACTCGCCCCAGGTCATCTTGGACAGGTCGGTGTAAAGCAGATCCGGGCCGTACTTCCACGTCGAATTCAGAATCTGATCCCATTCCACGCCCGCCCCGCTGTAGGAGGCCTCGCGCCCCATGATGGCGGTGAGCGTGCTGTCGGTCACGTTCTTGGTTTCATTCAACGGCGTGTTCTTGAGGATGGCGTTGATGAGGTCCACGTGTTCGTTGACGTAGCCGTTGTCCTCCTGATAACCACCGGCCCGCCAGGGACTGCCGCCCTTGGGCTTGATCACGTTACGGCCATCGTAGAGGTCGGCCATGCCTTTCGTGCCGTGCATGTGTTCGCTGACGGACGACCAGTCGCGTTTGACCTGGCCACAGTAGCTGAACATCCGCACCCCGTTGGCATACTCGAATTCCACGTCGAAGTTATCCCAAATCTCGCCCGACTTGTCGCCCAACTGTTGGCGCGAGCCCTGCCCCCAGCATTTGACCGGATGCTGATCCCCCATGATCCAGTTGCAGATGTCAATGTTGTGGACGTGCTGCTCGCAGATATGGTCGCCGCACAGCCAGATGTAATGGTACCAGTTGTGAACCTGCCGTTCCAACGCGGTGTTCCCCACGTCGCCGCGATGCCAGATCGGGCCGCCGTTCACCCAATACGCGCGGAAGGCCACCGGATCGCCGATCGCACCGTCCTGGAGGCGCTTGACGGTATCAATGTAGCTGGGCCGGTGCCGGCGCTGGGTGCCGGCGGCGACCTTCAGGCCCTTTTGGGTGGCCATCTCGCCCGCGGCATACATCATCCGGGCGGTCGGCCCATCCACCGCCACTGGCTTCTCCGTGAAGACGTTCTTGCCCGCCTTGATCGCAGCCTCGAATTGCGCAGCCTTGAATCCCGGCGGCGTGGCGATGATCACGTAGTTGACGCCGGGTATGTCGAGCACCTTGAGATAGGCATCGAGGCCGACGTGGCTATTCTCCTTCGGGACGTCGATGCCAGCGCGTTTCCACGACTGCAGACACCCGTCGAGGCGGTTTTGGAAGGCCTCGGCCACACCGACGATCTTGGCTTCGGCGCCGACCATTTTAGCGGCGTTCATGAAATCGGCGCCGGCGCCGGTGCCGCGGCCACCGCCACCGATGACCACGGCGTTGATCGGCTTCTTGGCTTGCGCGTGCAGAATGGCCGGATAGCTCACTGCCGCGGCGGCGGCGAGCGTTGAACTCTTCAGGAACTGCCGGCGTGAAACCGCCGGGTTGCCAGGATTGTGTTGCTCGTTTTCGTTCATGATCTGTTTTCCGTTTGCGATGATCCCTTTCGGGGGTTGCTGTTGTATTGACGCTGGGCGGTGATGACAGAATCAAATTTGTTTCAGTCCACTTAGTCCCGCTCCACACCGCTCGTCCAGTACTTTTTCAACTGGTCCGGGGGCGGCACTTCGAGCGGGCGGACGAGGCGGAAGCCCACGAACTGGGCATCCGTCAACCACCAGATGCTCTTGGGCAATTGCGGGTCGCGCATCTTCCAATTCTTGTTCGAGGCGCGGCGGGCGGCACTGCGCAGTTTGTCCGGCGGGTCGTCGTAGGAACCGCCACGCGCTACATGCGGATACGGCTGGGTGGCCCGGTTCCATGGATTGACGATCACCGCACCGACCGCGCCCATGACTTTGGTATAATCCGGCTCGTATTGATCCAGACACCACTCCGCCACGTTGCCGTGCATGTCATAAAGTCCCCAAGGATTCGGTTTCTTTTTGCCGATCTTCTGATACTTGAAGTCCCCGTTGTCCTCGAACCAGCCGTATTCCGCCAGCTTGCTGGCATCGTCGCCAAACGAATACGCCGTCGTCGTGCCGGCGCGACAGGCGTATTCCCATTCCGCTTCGGTGGGCAGGCGATAGAAATGCCCCGTCTTGGCGCTGAGCCAGTGGCAATACTTGTTCGCCCCGTGTTGCGTCATGCTGATCGCCGGGAAGTTGTCCTTGCCCATCCCGAAGCTCATCTCCGTGTACGGCTTCGATGGCCGCGTGACGGCGTCCGAAAGTTTGTCGGTGTAAGCCGCGGCCGCCGCTTCTTCGCGCAATCGCTTCTCGTCGTCCGGATACATGAATAACTCGAACTCGTTCCAGGAGACTTCGCAGATCCCCATCCAGAACGGCGCGACCTTAACCTTGTGCGGCGGGGCTTCGTCCGGTTTGCGCCCCTTCTCGTTCTCCGGGCTGCCCATGACAAATTCACCCCCCCGAATCGGGATCATCACATACGGGACCTTCGTTCCCGGAATGCTGTTCGTGTACGGGCTCATGTCCGCTTCCGACTTCACTGCGAGTTTCTGCACGATCAACTTCTGAATGTCCGCCACCGTCGTGTCGTCGCTGTCGGCCAGCGTGGCCAGCGGTCCGGACGCGCCGCCGTCGCTCGAACCGGCCAAAGAGTAGAACTGGAAGCGCCAGGACGGCTTGTTGTTCGTGGGCGACATGAGCATGAAGAACCCGTTCGGCACCGGCAGGGCGCCGGAGAACAGTTCGCCACCCGCGTCGATGGCCTTGACCAATCCGACCTTGTCCGGCGCTTCGAGCCTGTAAATGGCCGCGCCCTGGTTCTCGGCAAAGAGAACGAGGAGCTTGTTGGCCTTGGCCTCCGGCAGGACGAACACGCTATCCACCGGCTTCTCCAAGGCGACGGTGCCACCTGGGGCGAACGTGACCTCCGTGTCACTCGCCTGGCCCACCGGTTTGACGACCAGTTCTTTCTCTCCCGGTCTGAAGAAGACGAAATCCGCTGCCGCGCTGTCGCGGAACTGGCCGGCGACATAGGCGGCGCCAGCCGGAAGGCCGGTGAGTCTGCCCAGCGTGTTCGGCTGACCAGTTTTGAGCTCACCCACCGCGAGCGTTTCCACCGGGTCACCGAACATCGCCACGTCCATCTCGCCCTTGCCCGGTTGCAGGACAACGCGGTTACAGCGGCTCGCCGGCTCTTCCATCTTGAGCGTGGCAATTTCCGTGAACTGCCCATCGGTATTGCGGAACAAGGTGGCCTGGTTGGCGTCCGGACTATTGTAGATACTGCCGACGATCAGATCCGCGAGCGGCGTATTACCTTCGCCGCCGATGTCCACCGCCAGCACCGTATTCGGCCCCATGACATTGAGCGGGATGGGGCGAGCGCCCGTCGCATCGGTGGGAGAGCTGACCTCCATGACGGCCAGTTGATTGCCGTCGCCGGAGGTGATGGCCAGGGCGTCGCACTTCGGGTTGAACAACTTGCCCACGCTCACCCCCGAGACGCTGCGCACGCCGCTGGGTCGCTGCAACACCCACGTGAATTGATTCTCCTGCAACTGGTAGCCCAGCCGGCACTTGCCGCTGGCCTTGTCCACAATGACGACATCCTGCCGGCCGTCGCCGTCGAAGTCACCGTCCGCCAGGAACTCGAGCGGTGTTTCATACACGAACGCGGAGGCGGTGGAGGCCAGAGCCGAGATGAAAAGAATGCCAATTGCTTGAACCGATTTAGCGCTCACAGACTTCATGGTTGCGTTTCCCGTATCTGCCGAACTGCGACCCGCCACTCAGCGGATAACCGCACGCGCAGCCCGGGCGATCCCGAATTTGTGCCAGCAGAGTAATGCG
>CAYJNU010000251.1:0-11873 GCA_964371005.1 uncultured Verrucomicrobiota bacterium
AACAATGCCACCAACGCCAAGGGCCAGGTGAACGCCAAGCCCAACCTGCACAACTCCAGGAAGCTGCGGCCTTCTAATAGCGACACCGCCGCCGCCGGGTCCGGCTGGGCGGTCTTGACCCCGGCGCCGGCATCCGCGAGCACCGGGAATTTGAGCCGGGCCGAATTCCATTCCATCCGCGCGTTCTCGATCGTGGTCAGGGCGCGCGTCAGCTCGATGTTAAAGTTCTCCTTGTTCCAGCCTTCCTCGTGAATGGCTTGGAGCTTGGTCATCGCCGCGCGGAATTCGACCACGGACTTGGCCATCTGTTCGGCGTCGTGGCGGGCAGCGAACTCCGCTTCCTCCAGCAAGCCCAACCCGCGGGTGAGATGCTGGATCATCTCCTGGCGGCCTTTTTGAAATTCAATCTGACGGCGACGCGTTTCTTCAAGCGCGGCGCGCTCACGTTCCAGTTCCTCCTGCGCCCGTTTGAGCTCGGCGAGTTTTTGCTGGGCATCGGCGACCTTCGAGTCCACCTCCTCGCGTGTGGGGGCGCGCTGCATTGCGGTCGCGAGCGACGACGCCGCGGCGTAGGGCGACTTGGGCGCCGCCAGGTCGTGATCTACAAACTCGGATGCATCGTATTCCGCAGGCATGAAGCGACTCTAGTGGCGGCGGAAAAAAGAGTAAAGCGGCGTGTTGCGAATCCCGCTTCGGTTCGGGCAGCGGTCCGGAGATTTCCCCTGCGCTTGAAATCCGCAAAAACGATCAAGTAGTCTTGCCCGGACTCTGCTACCCGTTATACCGATGACGACGGGCCGTATGCGAGAAACCACGTTGCGCGATTACAAGGAGCGCATGCTCCGGGTGCTGGTGCATATCCACCAGCGGCTGGACGATCCGTTGCCGCTGGCCGAACTGGCCGCGCTCGCGTGCCTCTCGCCCTGCCATTTCCATCGCGTCTTCACCGGCATGGTGGGCGAGTCGGTGAAGGAGCACATCCGTCGCCTGCGCCTCGAGCGCGCGGCTTGGCGGCTCAAACTGGGCCAGGCTTCGGTGATCCAGATCGCCTTGGAGGCGGGCTACGATTCGCACGCAGCCTTCACCCGCGTTTTCCGCACCAACTTCGGCCGGTCGCCCACGGAGTTCCGGCGGCACGAGAGTCTGCCCGCCCACCTCAAGGCTTCCTCCGGAATCCATTTCAACCAACAACACCGCCTCGCCCACTTCCGGGCGGCGCAACCTGGAGACAAACAAATGAACGTAACCATCAAACGAATTGAACCCATGCGTGTCGCCTTCGTGCGCCATGTTGGCCCGTATCACCAGGTCGGAAAGGCGTGGGACACGCTCTGCACCTTTCTCGGCAAGGAGGGCCGGTTGGGCGGCGACAGCCAGTTCATCGGCCTCAGCCACGACGATCCGGAGGTCACGCCCCCGGACAAGATTCGCTACGACGCCTGTGTCACCGTGGGGGAAGAGTTCCGTCCCCGCGGTGACGTGGGCGTCCAGGTCATCGCCGGCGGCGACTACGCCGTGATGACGCACTTCGGGCCGTACGAGAAGCTCAACGAGAGTTATACGAAGCTCCTCGGCCAGTGGCTGCCGCGCAGCGGACGCGGACTCTGCTCCGGACCCAGTCTCGAGTTCTACCTGAACTCGCCGGATAGCACCGCGCCCGAAGACCTGCTCACCGACATCCACGTGCCGCTCCTACCACGATGAAACCCCCTGCCAAACTTGATCTCGGCAAGCTGCACAAGGCCGATTACGTGACGCCCAAACAGCCGGTCCTCCTGACCATCAGGCCGGCGCAATATCTCGCCATCAACGGCCAGGGCGCGCCCGGCAGCGAGGACTTCACCACACGCATTGGCGCGCTCTACGCCCTGGCGTTCACCGTGAAGATGACGCGCAAGTTCGCCGGCTTGCAGGATTACACCATCGGCAAGCTCGAAGGCCAATGGTTCTTCGACGGCGATCCGGCGCGCATTCCCCAGGACCAGTGGCGTTGGCGACTGCTCATCCGCACACCGGATTTCGTGAAGCCTGCCGTCGCCACGCTGCTGAAGCGCGGCAAGCCACCGGAAGTCAAAGAGGTGGCGCTGGACCGGATTGACGAGGGACGGTGCGTCCAGATGCTGCATCTTGGCCCGTACGAGCGCGCGGGGGAAACCACTGCGAAGATGAGACTGTTTGCTGAGAGCAACGGGTTTCGCTTGGCGGGCCCGCACCACGAAATCTACCTGTCCGACCCGCGACGCGTAGCGCCCGAACAGCTCAAGACAATCCTTCGTCAGCCTATCGAGCCTTCGCCAGGCTGACCTCAGGTCTGCCTTAACGCGCCGAATGCGCTCCGCCCGGGCCGAGGCCTCCGCGCCCCTGAAAACACGCACCGGGCCACCGCCGCAGGAGCACGCTCAACCGCAGACAGCGGTCACATCACCCGACGAGAGTTGCAGGCCGACATTGACAACCCGCCAGGGCTTTGCCTTGATCTGACCGGCTTCCGCCAATCCGTTGGGAGTCTGCGCGAAACATTATGAATACAAATCCCGGCATCGCCGTGGTGGGTTGTGGTTACTGGGGCAGAAATCTGGTCCGGAATTTCCGCCAACTCGGCGCGTTACGGGCGGTTTGTGATGCGACGGAATCCGGTCGCGCCCTCGCCCGCGAACTCGCGCCCGGCGCCGGGCTGTGCGACTCCCTCACGGAACTGCTGAAAATGCCCGGGATCGCCGGCGTCGCACTCGCCACGCCCGCCGTTACGCATTTGCCGCTCGCGCTGGAATGTCTGGCCGCCGGCAAGGACGTTTTCGTGGAAAAGCCGATGGCCCTGCGTTCCGAGGAAGGCCGCCAGATGCTTTCCGCGGCCCGGGCAGGCGACCGCGTTTTAATGGTTGGCCACATTCTCGAGTATCATCCGGCCATTCTCGCGTTGCGTCGCTTGATCGACGCGGGGAAGTTGGGCCCGGTTCGCTATGTTTACTCCAATCGCTTGAACTTCGGCAAAATCCGCACCGAGGAAAACGCGCTCTGGAGCTTCGCACCCCACGATGTGGCCGTGATCCTGCGGTTGGTGGGCGGGTTGCCGGAGGAGGTTTCCTGCCGCGGCGCGGCGTTCGTGCATGGTCACCTCGCGGACGTCACGATGTCCACGCTCCATTTCCCAAACAACGTCCACGCGCACATCTTCGTGAGCTGGCTGAATCCGTTCAAGGAACAGAAGCTCGTCGTCGTGGGCGCGGATCGCATGGCCGTGTTCAACGACACCGTAACCGAGAACAAGCTGCTGCTCTACAACCAGCACGTGACGGTTGAGAACGGGACGCCGGTGCTGCACAACCAGGACGTGGAAGTTGTGCCCCTCGAGCCCGGCGAACCGCTGGCCGCCGAATGCCGGGATTTTCTCCACTGTATCACCACTCGGCACGCGCCATTGAGCAGCGGCGAGACCGGGTTGCGCGTCCTGCAAGTGCTCGAAGCTTGCCAACAGTCCATGGACCTGCACGGTCGCGGGGTGCGGTTGGAATCCACACAAACACCATGAGCTACGTCGCCCATCCCTCGGCCATCATTGACCAACCCTGCGAGATCGGTGAGGGCACGCGCATCTGGCATTTCGCCCACATCTGCGCCCGCGCCCGCATCGGACGGCACTGCGTCTTCGGTCAGAATACCATGGTCGCCGAGGGCGTACGGATCGGCGACAACGTCAAGGTCCAGAACAACGTCGCGATCTATTCCGGAGTCGAGATCGAAGATGACGTCTTTCTGGGCCCGTCGTGTGTGCTGACCAATATCAGCAACCCGCGCTCGCAGGTCGTGCGCAAACATCTCTACGAGAAGACCGTCATCCGGCGGGGCGCCAGCGTCGGCGCAAACGCCACGATCGTTTGCGGGACCACCATCGGGCGCTATGCGCTGATCGGTGCCGGGGCGGTGATTACGAACGACGTGCCCGACTACGCCCTGATGCTTGGCGTGCCCGCGCGCCGGCGCGGTTGGGTCAGCCGGCACGGCCATCCACTGAAACCGGATGCGCAGGGCCGGCTGATCTGCCCGGAGACGGGCTGGACTTACGTGGAAGAGAGAGGCCAACTCCGTTGCCGTGATTGTGCGGAAGACACGCCGTTGCCGCCCCAATTCCGAGAGGGCAAGGAGAGTTTCGACCATTTCAAGCGCCGTCAGGCTTAGTGGCGCAAGCCTCCGGCTTGCGATAGTGTCGGCAACCCTCCAGGGTTGCCGTCAACATGCTCGGAGAGCGCCAATCCAGCGGCTTGGCAGCACGTTCGCAAGCGTGGACGCTTGCGCCACCGCGCTTTTTGATTTCCAACGACCCGGGTTTCTGGAATACCTCCGCCATGCAAGTTCCGTTGTTGGACCTTAAGGCGCAGTACCGCGCGATCAAGAATGAGATTGACCAGGCTGTCGCCGAGGTCTTCGAATCCCAGCACTTCATTCTCGGCCCCAAGGTTCAGCAATGTGAGGAACAACTCGCGCAATACTGCCACTGCCCGCACGCCATTGGAGTTTCCTCCGGCACGGACGCGCTGCTCATCGCGCTGATGGCTGAGGGCATCGGACCGGGCGATGAAGTTATCACGACGCCCCACTCCTTTTTCGCCACTGCCGGATGCGTCGCTCGTGTCGGGGCGCGACCGGTGTTGGTGGATATTGACCCGGCAACCTATGATCTTCGCCCTGACCTGATCGAAGCCGTCATCACGCCACGCACGCGCGCGATTATTCCGGTCCACTTGTTCGGCCAGATGGCTGACTTGGATCCGATTATGGCGATTGCCGCCCGCCACAAGCTCATTGTGATTGAAGATGCCGCGCAGGCAATCGGCTCCGAATACAACGGCCGCCGGGCCGGCTCGATTGGCCAGTACGGATGCCTTTCGTTCTTCCCGTCAAAGAACCTCGGGGCTGCCGGGGATGGGGGCTTGGTCACGACGACGGACGGCACGCGCGCCGAGAAACTGCGCGTGCTCCGGGCCCACGGCTCCAAACCGAAATACTTCCACAAAGTCATCGGTGGGAACTTCCGCTTGGACGCATTGCAGGCTGCCGTGGTTCTCGCGAAGTTGCCCCACTTGGACGGCTGGACGGCGAGGCGCCAGGCAAATGCCGCCCGCTATAACGACCTGTTCCGCCAATCCGGCCTCGTCAAGCGTAAGCTGGTGACTTGCCCGGTGGAGGCTCCTCAGCGCCGCCACATCTACAACCAATACGTCGTTCGGGTGGAACGCCGCGATGAACTTCAGAAGCACCTGACCCAGGCGGGCATCGGCAACGAGGTTTACTACCCGGTGCCGTTTCACCTTCAGGAATGCTTTGCGTATCTCGGCGGCAAAGCGGGCGATTATCCCGCCAGCGAAGCCGCCGCCAGAGACACGGTGGCGATTCCGGTGTACCCCGAGATCACTCCGGCGCAGCAGGAGTACGTCGTTAACACCATCGCCGCGTTTTATCGGTGACCGTGCGGAAAGGGATCTGATGATTCAAAACAAAAAGCTCTTTATCACCGGCGGCGCGGGCTTCATTGCCAACACGCTGATCCACCGGTTGATTGAAACCAACCACATCACGGTCTATGACAACTTCACCCGCGACACCCTCACGTCGAGCGGACTGAGGGATCATCCGCGCCTCACGGTCATCGAGGGCGACGTGCTGGACGCGGCCAAGCTCGACCAATGCCTGCGCGGGTTCGATCTGGTGGTGCATGCGGCCGCGATTGCGGGGATTGACTCGGTGATCCGCGACCCGGTGAAAACTTGGGAAGTCAACCTGATCGGCACCGCGAACGTGCTGCGTGCGGCGCAGCGGAATGGCATCACCGACCGATTGCTCGATTTTTCCACCTCGGAGATCTTTGGTTCGATGGCCTACAACTCGACTGAGGAAGACATCGCCATGTCCGGTTCCGCGGGCGAGGCGCGGTGGGTCTATGCCGTGAGCAAACTGGCGGGCGAACACCTGGTGAAGGCGTATTACCAGAAGCACAAGCTGCCCACCGTGACCGTGCGCCCCTTCAATGTCTATGGTCCGGGCCAGACCGGCGAAGGCGCGATGCAGATTTTCATCAAGCGCGCGTTGAAGGGCGAGGACATCTATATTTACGGGGACGGCAACCAGATTCGCGCGTGGTGCTACGTGGATGACTTCGTGGAATGTCTGATGCGGTGCCTGAGTTCACCCAAAGCCATCGGGCAATCCTACAACATCGGCAACGCCCGCGCCGTCATCACGGTGCTGGGCTTGGCGCAAACCGTCTGCCGGGTGCTGAACTCACGCTCTAAGATCATCTTCAAGGATGCGTTGTCCGCGGACATCGGCCTGCGCATCCCGAGCGTGCGCAAGATCGAGGAAGACCTCGGCTTCAAGGCGCAGATTGACCTGGAAGAAGGTATCGCCCGCACTGCCGAGTTCTTCCGCACGGCATGAGTGCGCAGCCGAACATTCCCCTCGCTCGCCCGTGGTTCGGTGCAGAGGAGGCTGCGGCGGTGCAGCGAGTCCTGGACAGCGGGTGGGTTGTGCAAGGCCCGGAGGTCGCGGCATTTGAAGTAGCCGTCGGCGCGCTGCATCAAATGCCTCACGCAGTCGCGGTTTCATCCGCCACCGCGGGCTTGCACCTGATGTATCTCGCGCTGGGCATTGGGCCGGGTGACGTGGTCCTGATTCCCAGCTTCGCGTGGCCTTCTGCGGCGAACATGGCGGCGCGTGCCGGCGCGATTCCGTTCTTCGTGGACGTTGATCCGCGCACGGCCAACCTGACGGCTGAAACGCTGAAACGCGGCCTGCAACAGGTCCGCGAGCGCGGCCTCGCAAAACCGCGTGCGGTCGTCGTGGTGCATGAGTTCGGCCTGCCTGCGCCGATGGCGGAGGTTTTGGGAATCGCTCGGGCGGAGGATTTGATGGTGCTCGAAGACGCGGCGTGTGCGCTGGGCGCGCACCATCAGAGCAAGCCCCTCGGACATTTTGGGCGGGCGACCGTTTTCAGCTTTCACCCGCGCAAGTCCATCAGCACAGGTGAAGGCGGCGTGGTGGTGACGAACGAGGCGGCCTTGGCGGACGCGATCCGCTCGCTGCGCAATCATGGCCAGGAAATGCGCGAAGGCCGACGCGACTTCACCAGCTCGGGGTTCAACTACCGGCTCACGGAATTGCAGGCGGCGGTGGGTTTGGCGCAACTCCAACGGTTGCCCGCCATTCTGGAAGCCAGGAGGAACCTCGCCGCGCTTTACCTCGCCGAACTCGCCGGCCTGCCCAAGCTATCCCTCCCGGCGAATCACCCGGAGCATACTTGGCAGACATTCATGGTCACGCTGGAATCCACCGCCTTGCGTGATCGCATGCAGGAGGCGTGCAAGGTGGATGGGATTGAGGCCGGACCGGGATCTGTTGCCGGGCACCGCGGCGCAGTCTGGGACCGGCGGTTTCTGGAACCGGTGGATCTCTGCCCGACTGCCACCCGGCTCGCCACTTGCGGGCTGGCGTTGCCGCTGCATCCACGACTGACACACGGGGAACTCCGCCGCGTGGTGGCTGCCGTGCGAAAAGCGCTGCCAGGCTGAAGGCGACATGAAACGGCTCATCATCCTCGGCACCGGCGGCAACTGCCTCGACATTCTCGACGCAGCGCTCGCCGCAAACCGCCATGCCGGTCGCACGGTTTACGAGTGCGCGGGATTCCTGGACGACAACGCGGCGGTTCACGGTCAGAAGATCGCAGGCGCGCCCGTGCTAGGACCGTTGAAGGAGGCCGCACGTTTTCCCGACTGCGTGTTCGTGAACGGTATTGGTTCGCCCGACAGCTTCTGGCGAAAGGCGGACATCCTGCGCACGACGGGGCTCGCGGCGGAGCGGTTCGAAACGGTTGTGCATCCGCTGGCGTCCATTTCCAGCCTCGCGCAGCTTGGGCACGGTTGCGTGGCACTGGCGGGCGTGGCCGTAGGCGCACGCGCGTCCATCGGCGACCATGTGATTCTGCTGCAAGGCGCGATCGTCAGCCACGATTGCCACGTCGGCGACTATGGCTGTGTCGCGTCGGGCGCGTGTCTATCCGGCGCGGTTGACGTCGCGGCATCGAGCTACATCGGTGCGAACGCCAGCCTGCGCGGCGGGGTGAAGATCGGCACGCGAAGTCTCATCGGCATCGGCAGCGTGGTACTGGAAGACGTGGCGGAAAACACGGTCGTCGTGGGCAATCCGGCGCGGGTGCTTCGGCGCGTCATCCCGTGAGCGCGCCCGACCAGACTCTGCGGGTTGTTCAATTGCTGCCCGCCCTGAATGAAGGCGGCGTGGAGCGAGGGGTGGTGGAATTGAACCGCGAATATGTTGCGCGCGGCATCGAGAGCCTCGTGATCAGCCGTGGCGGAAAGCTTGTGCCGGAGATCGAGCGACACGGGGGACGGCACATCACGCTGGACGTGGCTTCCAAGAATCCGCTCACGGTCCCGTTCCGGGCGATGCGCCTGCGCCGTGTGCTGCGCGAACTGAGACCCTCCATCGTCCACGCCCGGAGCCGGGTGCCCGCATGGTTGTGCATGCTGGCGAACCGGCGACCGCGCTTTCCCTTCGTGACGACCGTTCACGGACTCAACAGCGTGAACCCCTACAGCCGCGTGATGACGTTCGGCGAC
The DNA here is from genome assembly GCA_964371005.1 of uncultured Verrucomicrobiota bacterium. Classification (GTDB taxonomy): domain Bacteria; phylum Verrucomicrobiota; class Verrucomicrobiia; order Limisphaerales; family MWDV01; genus MWDV01. Next base: position 8,631 of record CAYJNU010000251.1, read on the forward strand.
CGGGTGATCTGCGTGAGTGAAGTGGTGGGGGCCTACATCCAGGAGCATTACCACACGCCGGCGGACCGCATTACGGTGATTCAGCGCGGGGTGGACTTGCGCGCGTTTGATCCGGCGAAGGTGGACACGGCGTTCATCACCGATTTCCGCGCCCAGTACCGGCTGGCGAGCCGCAAGGTCATCCTGTCGGTCGGGCGCGTGACCTGGCTGAAGGACTACGAGAGTTTCATTGACGCGATCGGCCTCGTCCGCCAGACGCGACCGGAAATTGTGGGGGTCATCGTGGGCGGCGTGGCGTCGGACAAGGAATCGTATTTCAGGGAACTCCAGGCTCGCGTTAGCCATCTGGGGCTCGGCGACCACATCGTTTTCGCTGGATCGCAGTCCCGGATGCCGGAGATATATTCGCTGGCGGACGTGGTGGTGAATGCGTCGCTGAAGATGGGGAACGTGGGCCGCACCGTGGCCGAAGCCCTCGCCATGAACACCCCCGTGTTGGCCACGACGGAGAAAGGGTTGAACAACCTGGTCCGCGATGGCATGAACGGTTTCATCATCAAGACGCGCGATGCGGTGGACCTCGCCGCCAAGATGGCAACGGCTCTGACACTTCCCCGCGGCAACCTTCGCGGCACGGTGCCGGACGAATATACCCTCAACAGGATGGTCGCGAACACGGTGGAAGTTTACCGCAGCCTGCTTACCGGCCGTGGGCCGGGTCAGTAGGAAGCGGGGTTCCCGTTGCCGAAATCCACCAGCCGCGCCCGCAGTTCCGGCAGATGGTCCACCTGCAACACGCCCGGCCCAGACCGCTCAATCAACGCGCCGACGATCTTGCGAGCGTCCGCTTCGTCCAGACCCATGCCGTGCAGATAGCGCACTTGCTCCGGCTTCACCCACCAGTCGCCGGGGATGTCGTCCGTGACGACGCGCGCGAAGCGTTTCGCGAACTCAGTTTCGGACCACTGAGCCTGTAGAAAGGCGCGGGCTTTCGCCCCGGCTTCATGGCGTCGAGCGGCGTCCCGCACGAGGCTGCGGATGGTCTCCTCCAGTTTGTCCGGATGACAGGTTGCGGTCGGGGGCAGTTCTCCGGGGCGCAGGAAGTCATCGAACAGCTTCCAGCCGTAACCACCCACCACCGCCGTCTTTCCAAAAGCCGAAGCTTCCGCGGCGAATCCGGCCAGCGGTGAATCGGAATAGAGCTGGTCCACGACAAAGTCGCTAAGCGTGATCTCGTGCAACACTTGGGCATGGGGCACGCCGGTGAGTTGGCGGAACTCGATGGGCAGCCCTTCGCGGATGAGCTTCTCCACGGTCGCTTGGATGCGTGCGCTCCCTTTGATCTCGGGTCGCGACGGGCAGTGAAGCACGCGCACCTTTCCCTCGGCTGGAGGGGGCGTCTGCTCCGCAAAACGCGGCTTCCGCTCCAGCGCGACCACATCCAGCGGGACGCCCAGCTTGAAGAAGTTGATGAACGCTCGCTCGTGGAGATGTCCGCACAGCGGATTCTCGATCACGAGGGAGGCGTGGCGCGAAATACCGCGAATGCGCCGGGCCTGGCGTTCCGTCCGGCGAGCGAGGCGTTTCAGCTCCCTCGAATTCACCTCGCCACTTCTGATCACCGCCTTGGCGGAGGCAGACAGATAGCGTGGCCGTGATGCCGTCCCCACGAAAACATGCACCACCCGTTTGCCCAGCCAGCGCAGGAACGCGTATTCAGGTCCGCCACCGAAGAACCCCTTGCCGCCGACCATGACGACGGTTTGGGCCCAAACGCAGGCCACCCCAAACGCCAGGGTCTTCGCGAGACCCGCCAGCAAGCTCCCGGCGGCGGAGGCGGGACCTCGCCTCACTTGCCAGCGCGAAGCCACGCCAATGGCACATCCAAAGAGCCGGTGGAGGTTTGCGGTTTCGGTGATCTGCGGGTTGAAGGCATGATCGTGCCCGTTGAAGAACAGCACATTGGCCCCACCGCTCGCGAGCGCGACCGCGATCCGCGAGGTGAAGCCCGCGATATCGTTCGGGCCGACGAGAATGCGCTGGCCGGCGAGAGTGCTGGTTGAACGCGAAGAATTCATGAGTGACACCGGCGCATGCCAAGCGTTACTTAGCGGGCAAAAGGCGGTTGTGTCCAGTCCGATTGAACGCCATGATGAAGGACGAAAACTTGAGCCATGCCCGCCGCGGATAAACCCATCACTGTAAAATTCCTCACCCGCAATTCACGCGAGGGACCACCGGACATGTGGTTGCGCCAGTTCCCCGGGGGCGATCCGGTCTGGGGCGGCTGTCGGTTCGTCTTCGATCCCGATGCGCGCCGTTACGACTGGCTGGCGGCCTACGAAGACCTGCCCAAGGAAGGGCGCTCGGCCAAGGGCCGCGAGGACTTGGCGTGTCCGCGCGAGCACACGCTGTTGGTCACGACCGAGCCGAGTTCGATCAAGCAATACGGTCGGTGCTTCGTCTCGCAGTTCGGCTATGTATTGACCAGCCAGGATGGAAGGGCGCTGCCGCATGCCGGAGCGGTGCAGTCGCAGCCGGCATTGTTGTGGTATTACGGTTTGGGAGTGAAACACCTGATCCCGTTCGATGAACTGCGTGACCATCCGCCGCTGGCCAAGTCGCGGGTGGTTTCCACGGTTTCCTCCTTCAAGCGGCAACGCCACACGCTGCACCGCCGGCGGCATCTGTTCACGGGCGAACTCAAGGCGCTCCTCCCGGAACTCGATGTGTTTGGGCGCGGCGTGCGCGACATGGACGACAAGGCGGAGGCATTGCAGGACTATCGCTATCACGTGGCGGTGGAGAATTATGTCGGCCCGCATCATTGGACCGAGAAGTTGGCCGACTCCTTCCTCGGCTGCACGTTGCCGTTTTACTACGGCTGCCCGAACGCCGCGGACTACTTTCCGGCCGGCAGCTTTATCCCGATTGACATCTTCGATCCGCCGGGGGCGGCGCGCATCATTCGCGCCGCCATCGACCGCGGTGAATACGAGCAGCGGTTGCCGCTGATTTTGGAAGCGCGGCGGCGGGTGCTTTACGAGTACAACACCTTTGCGGTGCTCTCGCGACTCATCGAGGAGCGGCATTCCGCCGCACCGTTCACGCCCGGCGTGACGCTATTGAGCCGGCATGCGTTGCGGGCCGCGTCACCGCTGAACATGCTGGCGGACGTGGTGGAGAAAGCCCGGGGCCGGCTGGCAGCGTTCAGGCGGGCGCGTTGAACAAGCGCTCTAATAC
>CAYJNU010000252.1:0-11820 GCA_964371005.1 uncultured Verrucomicrobiota bacterium
TTTCACTCCCGATGTGGAGCAGACCTCGATTGACGAGGGCTACTTCGACCTCACCGCCAACCACAAGCGGCCTGCTGTGGATATTGCGCTGACGATTCGGAAGGCAATTGGCCAGCGACTCAAGATCACGGTCAGCGAGGGCATCGGATCGAACAAGCTGGTGAGCGCTGTGGCCTCGAAGCTGATGAAGCCTGCCGCGTTCAAGCAAGTGCCTGCGGGTGGGGAGGTCGATTTTCTCCATCCTTTGCCGAACCAATGGTTGCCGGGCATCGGCCCCAAGACCAGCGAGCGGCTCAACGCCGCCGGCTTGGCGGAGATCCGCCATGTGGCGGCAACGCCACTGGAGATGCTCCAATTGCTCCTCGGAAACCAAGCTTTCACCATTCGGCAGTATGCCCATGGCATTGATGAGCGTCCGCTCGTCCCCGCCCGCGAACCACAAAAGACGTTCAGCGAGCAGGAGACGTTTGGAAAGGACCTGACGGACGAGGAATACGTGGAGGCTGTCTTGCGGCGGATGGCGGACCACTTGTTTGCCAAGGTGCGGGAGGAGGGCCGGAGCATCCGGACGCTGACGGTCAAGGTCCGCTACAACGACATGGCGGAGGACCAGTGCAGTGAGAGTCTCCGTGAACCGACCGATTTGGAGACGGACGTGTATGGGAGGCTTCACCAGATGCTTCAGGCGGCCTGGAAGCGGAGGGTGAGCCTGCGGCTCGTGTCGCTGAAACTCTCCAACGTGTATGACGGCCGCTTCCGTGCCGACCTTCCGTTGGAAATCAGTGCCCAACGGCAGGATGCCCGATCACGGCTGGCGCTGGTGGTGGATGATCTCCGGCGATCGCGGGGCCAGTCAGTCATTCTGCGGGGGCATGATTTCCGGTTGCGCGATGCACCTCGGGAGTCATTGGCCGAGACGGATCAAAAGACCGGGATGGATCGGCTGAAGGTGCAGATCATCGTTCGGCCGAAGGCGGTGGATTATGTCCCGCTCCGTTGCCATAGCCACTATTCCTTCCTTGATTCGACGTTTTCCCCAACGGCGATCGTAGAACTGGCAAAGCGACATGGCCTGCCGGCGGTGGCATTGACGGATAAGGGCAACCTGCATGGCGCCGTCGAATTCGTGCAGGCGGCCCAAGCGGCGGGCATCAAGCCCCTCATTGGCGTGGAACTGCGGGTGGGGAACTCACCCGTGTTGCTTTACGTGATGGATGCGGCGGGATATGGCAACCTCTGCCGCCTGCTCTCGCGTCAGGCGGAGGGCGTTGCCGGCGACGAGGCATCGGTGGCGGCCAAGCAATGTTCACCTGTCAGCATCCCGCTTCTGAAAGCCCATGCGGACGGTCTGCTGGCGGTCAGTCCGGATCCTGCGCTGGCCAGTGTTTATCCGGGGCGTTTCTACCAGATGGTGTCCCAGGGCGAGGGTGTTGTGGCGTGTCCGGAGGCGCGCTACGCAACGCAGGACGAGCGGCGACGCTACGATATCCTCCAGAGCATCCGGACGCTCACCTTGTTGGAACACGAACACCCGGACAAACAACTGGGTGGTCGCTATCACTTTCGCACTCCGGTGGAGATGGCGGCTGGTTGTGCTCAGCATCCCGAGTGGTGTCGCGTCTCACATGAAATTGCCGAGCGATGCTCTTTCTCCCTTCGATTTGGCAAGCCGCAGTTTCCCGCCTTCCAGCCCCAGGATGGCTCACCGCCCAGAGAGTATCTCCGCCATCTGGTGCTCAAGGGCCTTGCGGAGCGCTACGGACCGCGTGCGGGCAGATTCCGGGATCAGGCGATGGAGGAGTTGGGCATCATTGGCGACGTCGGGTATGAGGAGTATTTCCTGATCACTTGGGACTTCCTCCAGGAGTGCCGTCGTAGAGGCATCGAATGGATCACTCGCGGGAGCGCGGCGGACAGCCTCGTCTGCTATTGCCTTGGCATCAGTGGCGTTTGCCCCATCCGCTTCGATCTCTATTTCCGCCGCTTCCTCAACAAGGAACGGATGGCGTTGCACAAGCTCCCGGACATCGATATTGACTTCGCCCATGACGAAAAGGATGAAGTGGTGAAGCTCATTTTTGAGAAATATAAGCCGCAACATTGCGCGGTGGTGGGCGGCTTTTCCACTTTCCAAGCTCGGAGCGCGTTTGCAGAGGTGGCCAAGGTGCTGGGCGTCGGCGAGCGTGACGTGCGGAAGTTCACGGAGCATTTTCCGTGGGGCTTCGGTGGCGGCTGGGTGCCGGATGGCCCAGCCCCCAAGGGAGGCGACCACCTGATCGAACTGTTGAAGGCCAGTCCCGAGACCCGCACCCTGCCATTGGATGAAGAACCCTACCGGACAGCCATTCTCACGGCGGAGTTTTTGGATGGCATGCCCCGGTATCCGAAGATGCATCCCTGCGGGCTGGTGCTGTCCCGCCAGCCGATGCACGAATTGACACCGACATTCGTTTCCAGCAAGGGATATCCGACCACGCATTTTGATATGGATGCGGTGGAAGCGATCGGGCTGGTGAAAATGGACATCCTGGCACAAGGCGGGCTGGCGGCCATGCGCGATTCCAAGGAGCGCCTGAGCCAGCGGGGGATCGAGATTGATTTGGAGCGGTGTGTCGCCCGAAGGAAGACGGATGGCGGACTGTTCCACGGGAATCCCCAAGCGGAAGAACCCTGGCGGGATCCGGAAGTGTGGCAGATGATTGCCGATGGTGGAGCGCGGGCGGTGCATCACATCGAGAGCCCCGCGATGATCAGCCTGTGCCGCATGTGCAACGTGCGGGACATTGACGGGCTGATTGCGATCGTCAGCGTTATACGGCCGGGCGCGGCCAACGAGGGGAAGAAGGGGGCGTTCGCGCGCCGGTATCAGGGCATGGAGGAGCCGACATATCCGCATCCGTCATTGGAAGCCTGCTTGAGGAGCACCTATGGCCTGGTGGTTTATGAGGAGCACATCCTGCAAATCAGCGAGGCTTTTGCTGGCTTGCCCGCCGGCCGGGCGGATGTCCTGAGGCGGGCGTTGAACAAGCAAAAGCGCGCAGTGATTGAGGAGATTCGCGGCGAGTTCCTCGCGTCAGCCCTGGCCCGCGGCCATTCTGTGGAGAAAATCAAGGAAGTCTGGGGATTGGTGACGGGCTTTGCTGGCTACGCCTTTTGCAAAGCGCATAGCACTGCCTATGGTGTGGAGGCTTATCAGGCGGCTTGGCTCAAGCGTTACTTCCCTGCCGAGTTCATGGCGGCCGTGCTGAGCAACGGGAAGGGTTTCTATCACCCGCTGGTTTACGTTCTCGAATGCCACCGTCTTGGATTGAAACTCCTGCCGCCGTCGGTGAATGAGCCGGGGCCGGCGTTTGTGCCCCACGGCCAGTCGATCCGTGTGCCCGTGACGCAGGTGAAAGGGCTGACAGAGAGAACGGCTGATGCGCTTCTCAAGGCCCGTGAGCGGGGATGCTTCACTTCGATGACGGAATTCTATCACCGGGTTGTTCCTTCGGCCGAGGAGCTGGAGGTGATGATTCGGGCTGGCGCATTCGACGAGTTCGGCGAGACGCGCACGCGTCAGTTCTGGCAGGCTCAGCACCTGGTCAGGACGTTCGCCTCAACCGTCGAGCCCAACCAAGGTTGGTTGCTCCCCCCACCGGGGCTTGAACAACTTGTCTCTGTGCCGTTGGAAGAACCCACGCGGCTGGACCGCTTGAAGGCGGAAACTGAGTTGTTTGGTTACGCGGTCAGCGGTCATCCGTTGGAGTTGTTCCCCGATGTGGCTTGGGAGACCTACTGCCCGGTGAGCCGGTTGGGGAACTTCGTTGGTCAGACCGTTACGACCTGCGGACTGGTGGTCGAACAACGCACGCATCATCAGATCACCGGTGAACCGATGAAGTTTTTGTCGTTGGCTGACTGGACCGGGATCGTCGAAACCGAGTTGTTCGCCCAGACCTACAAGAGCTATGGCTTGGCCACGGTGCGATATCCGGTGCTGGAGGTGGAGGCGACCGTTGAACCGTATGAAAACGGGAACGGGTATTCGCTCAGGGTCTTGCGGGCGGGCAATCCGCGTTCGCGGAAGCCAGACTCAAGGGTTTCTCACCAAGGCTAGGGAGAGGCTATCCCGTCCGCGTGTCTGCGCCATCAGCGGCACAGATGCCCCTTGGCGGGGTTGGGTGGAGGTTCGGCATCGAACGGCAATCCGAAATACTCGAAGATCGCCTTGGTCCGGTCGAAGATGTAGGGCTCGAACATTTCGGCGCGTTCGCACATGAGGTTCATGGGCATGAAGTCGCGTTTGAGGAAGCTCAGGAGATCAATCGGGTCGCAGGTCACCTTTACTTGAACCTGACCGTCCACCTGCATGGTGTTGGTGGCCGGCAGACAACACATCGTCATGGCCCGGAGTGTGTCCACATCAAGGTTGCAGAAGTAAAGCCAGTAGGGCCAGGCGTCGTGGAAGGCCGAGTAGAACCGGCGGATTTCTGGGATCGTATGGATTTCGCGCGGGTCATCGTCCCAGCCTTCGATGAGGAACACGAAGCGGTCCATCATCTGCCGGAGACGGCGACCTTCCGGCAGTTTGTCAGGTCCATAGAGGCTGAGGAAGTGTTTGAAGTCGCACTGCTCCACCTTTGACCGGCTGAACTGGTAGCAGACAAGGTCGCCGTTCATGACCGTTTCCTTCTCTTACCGGGCGGCTTCCGGGTCGCGAACGTGAACAGGTCAGCCACGGCCACCTTCAGCACCCTGGCGAAGTCTTCCAGCCGTGCCACGGAGGGGGCGTTGATCCCGCGCTCGACGAGGCTGATAAACTCCACCGAGCAATTGACCGCCTTGGCGAGTTGCACCTGGGTCAGCCGTCGTTGTCGGCGCAGTCCGGCGATGCGTAGCCCGAGTCGCTTCTGAAGCATGGGGATCTTGTAGCAGAAGCCCCGGCGGGACACAACGCAGTTAAACTACGAGCCTATGTTTCGTGGGAGGTAATTCACCGCTCGCCTTTTGCCGGGGAATTCGGTATCAACGGCTGGCAATGGCAGTCGCCCGATCGCGAGATCGGGGCGCGGATTGAAATGATTGGAACGATTGAAACAATCAAATGAGTCTCAGCGAAACCACACAGAAGGTGTTGCGGATGGTGGAGGCCCGGTCGGGGATTCCCGTCCATGTGGCCCCCGATTCGACACTGCCTGGAACGGCGCTGGCCAAGGTCATCATGGCCCGCGCTCCCCTTGCCTTGCACCAGGTGTTCTACCGTCCCGAGAGCAATACGCCGCCAGACTACTTGATCTGCCATCAAGCCGGAGGGATTCTGCGGTTTTTTTCGATGGCGCCGGAACAACGGTTTGATTTTGCGGCGTCGCCGCAGGGCATTTCTGAGGTGGAGCGGCTGGTCAAGGCTCATCCAGTCACCGGGTCGTTGCCGGCGCACGCGCTTCCCCAACTCTGCCAGATCATCCTTGATGGCCTGCTCAGCCACCTACGTTCCACCCCAGTCGGGATGCGGGTGGATTGCTGGTTGGCGGCGGAGTTGCCAGAGTTGGTGGAGTTACAGCGGGCGTCGATTCTTCGCCAGTTGGAGGACGGGCTGGCGACACTTGCTCCTCAGCATCGGCAGGTGACGTCCCCAAAGATCTACGATGCGACACAGGCGATCACGGCGGCGTTTGCGTCTTTCTGGGCGGCCCGGCTGAACCAGCCCCAGCTTGCGCTTCCGTTCAAGGCGGCAGGCTATCTCAAGGCGGGCGAGGAGCTGTTGTCCATTTGGCAAGCCACGCCCGATGAGGCCCAGAACGACCGGGTCCTGATTGACGCATGGGCAAACAAGCTGGGAATTGCCGGCTGGCATCAATGGTTGCCATACTCCGCACCAAGGTAACGTATGCCGACACTGTCGTTTTCCATCGCCAGCACGTCATTTGACACCAGTCTTCTGCCTCCGGACGCCCGACAGGCGGGCACGCCCGCGTTTCGTGAGGCGGTGAACGAGTTCCTAGCCGGGGAGTTCAAGGACTTTGGCGGGCATGCCACGATCCGGGTGGACGACCAGACCATCGGCGTGGTGTGGGATGCGGACAGCCAGCGGCCCAATCCGATGGCGGTCATCGTCCGGAAGCTTCAGCAAGGCAAACAGGCAGAGGGCATTCAACTCTTGGAATTGTTCCTGAGCCATCGCCCCGATGATCCGGTAGCGCTCTACAATCTGGGCCTGGCACTGAGCGACGCGGGGCGGTTGGAGCGGGCGGAACAGTGCCTGCGGCGGGCGGCACAACTCAATCCGCGTGATGTGAACATCCCCGTGGCATTGGGGGTTGCCTTGGGGCGCATGGGGCGTCAAGAGGAAGCCGTGGCGGTGCTGAAGACGGCGATCGCTCTGGATGAGAAGAACCCGTGGGCGCAACGCACGCTCGGGGGCTTGTTGCTCCAAATTGGCCAAGTGGCTGAAGCGTTTCCCCACTGTGAACTGGCCGCACGGATGTTACCGAACGATCAGATTGCCTGGCTGGGGCTGGCGGATGCCTATCGGCTGGCGGACAAGGCGAAGGAGGCCGAGAGCGCATACGCCGCCACGATCAAGATCAACCCGCACAGCGACCTTGCGGACAGGGCGCGGAAGGGAAGCAACCTGCTGGCGCAGTCTGGTTTTGACAATATCCGGAAGGTGATTCCGCGACAGGATGCCGTGAACTATTGCCTGGCGGCGATGAAGCGCTTTGCCTCGCTGTCTCCTGCAGAACTGCAGAAATTGACCCTCGCGCTGGCGATGGAAGGCCAGAAGGGGTTCGCGGTGCATGACCCGGATAGCCGGTATCAGGTCAAGGGGTTGGAGGGCGAGTTTTCCGGGCTGGCGATGATCTGTCATCTCTACGTGGCCATGCACCGGCTGGCGCCGGGCAAGGACATCGGCTTCGATCTGGCCGTGGAATATGAACAGGCGAAACGGTTGTTTGCGGCGGAGGGATGACGGCTGTGATCCGGGAATTGCGAACAGTATCTGTCGCCAGCGACCTGGCACGATGAGCAAGCTCCCACCAGATTCCCTTCAGCCGTCTGAAGTCCACCTCCTTAAGGCGGCGGAGGGTTGGTTGGGGCTTGGCAGGCCTGATGAAGCGATTGCTGAATTGGAGCAGATTCACCCTGAACGACGTGGGCTTCCAAGTGTGTTGATGTTGCGTTGGGAGGTTAGCGCCGCCTCACAGGATTGGGAGGCCGCTGTGGACGTTGCCGCGACCCATATTCAAGTGGCTCCGGAGGATTCTCAAGGGTGGATCAATCGCTCCTACGCGCTACACGAACTCAAGCGGACAACCGATGCGAGGGACAATTTGTTGCGCGTGGTGGACACGTTTCCTGCGTGTGCGACGATGCGTTACAATCTGGCCTGCTACGAAAGCCAGCTTGGCCGGTTGGAGCAGGCTCGCTCTTGGCTGGAGAAGGCATTTGAACTAGGCGAGGCCAAGAAACTGAAGTTGGCGGCGCTGGCGGATCCCGATCTTGAGCCGCTGTGGAAGGGGTTGGGAAGCCTGTGAACAGATTGATGCAGATGACTGCGAGCCTTTCGCGGAGAGTTTTCCTGTCTGCTCTGGCCCTGTTGCTTGTTGGCGCCCGGTGCTTTGCAGGCGATACCGTTGATCACGTGGCGCGTATTGCCCCGCTGATTGATCCAGCTAAGTTAGCAACATTGGGGGAGCGTGGGGCGAATCCACGGGTGCAGAAATACGTGTATTGGCTGGCGGAGGCGGAGCGCGCTGGCCGATCTCCCGAAGTAGTGGCCAGCAACGCCATCCATTCAGTAGGGATGCGGGGTGAAGCGGCGAGGCTGACGGTGGCGGCGATGGTGCGGAATCTCAAGATAGCGAGGGAACTTGGTTGTTTGGACAAGGCGGGCTTGGCTGAGATGCGGAAGGGGAAGTCACCCGCCGTGAAGAAGGGGCCATATCGCCGGCAGGAGTTAAGCGTGGACCACATCATTCCACGGGCGGTGTGCCCGGAGTTGGACAACGTCATCGCCAACTTGGAGCTGTTGCCACAAAAATTGAACTCGTCCAAGAACGACAAAGTGGGAGATCGGCAGGTGGACCTGGCGAGGAAGCTAAACAGGGCTGGACTGCTGTCGGCTAAAGGGCTGGCGAAGGTGGAAGCCTCCGTAGGAACTCGCTAAGCCGGTGGCGACGTTCACGGTGCGTTGAAGCGACAAGTGGCGTGACCCTCTAGTCTTCCCGCTCGCCTCGTCTTGCGAATCTGTCGAAGGCATCCTCATCATCAGGATCCGCTTCGACCGGCTCCTCAGTAAAAAGGACGGTAAGGGTTTTGCCGTAATGCCCGAGACCAATAACATCTTCCTTCATTTCGACTTGGGGTGCTCCATCGAGCCACTCGCTTAGCAGGGAGGAGCCCTCAACCCGAGAGGCGTCAGCCACGTTGAGAGGATTGCGCTGGAATCGGGCCGTGGCACTCGTGCCCGGAAGGGCATCGTGCCGTCTCAATGGATAAACGCCATCGAGTTCACGAAGCGCTTGAGACAGACAGCAGAACTCCACGACGCCATCGCTACTGACGATGACTGCGACCGCGTTGTCAGAGAATTCAGTGAAGCGGATGGCGGTAGCGGTGAGTGAGGTCACACATGTCCGGGCCATGTGCTCGATAGCGGTGAACCCTTGACCCGTTTTTCGAAGCGCGGCCCGGAAGAGTTTTTCAGGCATTAGCAAAGTGGCCGCAAAATAGTCTGCTTCCTGTTCTATCGGGTCGCTGGTGATAAATCCGCTTTGGGAGGCGTGGATTTGGACACCATTAGCGAAGAGTTTCTCGGGGTGGCCGGGGATGAAGTAGTGGCCCAGTTCGTGGGCAACGGTGAAGTTGATGTATCCCTGGTTCTGAATCCTCGTCGAATACCCAATACCGAAGTTGTCCTCGTGCTTCATCAGGAAGCCGGATATTCCTGGTTTGGGTGTCTCCATTGGCTTGACCAGCATGTCGCGGCTCTTGGCGATTGCGAACGGATCGATGGGTAGTGCGACTGCTTCTGCGATCACCTCCTCGGCAGCCCGGATCACTTCCAGCCTACGGATATCGGAGATCACGCACGTCCCCCTGTGTTCTTCTCTGCCAAAGCCTTAGCCATTGTTTCGAGAGCTTGGAAGTCATCCGCAGTTAGTTTCCCTGCATGCCGGAACAAGTTGCCTGCGACCGGTCCAGATGCCCCCGCTTCCGCTGATCGGCCGAGAAGGTAATCGGTGGTGACTGTTAGCGCATCGGCCAGCTTCTTCAGGTTGTCGAAGGAGGGAGACCGGTTGCTAGTCTCGAAATGGGAGATCGCGGACGGCTGAAGCCCGCTCCTAACGGCCAAATCTCCTTGGCTCAAATTTCGGAGCTCACGAGCCGCCCGCAGTCGCTGGGAAAAGATGTCTTTCATATTTTTCACAAAAAGTAGTTGCGCTATAGACGCAAACGTCATATACTGTATGTAAGTAACGTCAGATTATTCTGGCGTTGTTCTTTGCATCCGATGTTGACGCTTCCGTCATCTATAATAGGACGCCAACGACAATGTGCAACCAAAAAGCGCAAGAATCGTTAGACGGGCTTTCCTCTGGTGGGGAAGGCGGCGGAGGAGTCGGCAAGTTGCATGAAAGCTGAACATATGAGCACTGAAGCAAAAACTGCCGGTGTAATGCCGGCGCACGAAATGAAGCAATGTGGCCCTGTTGCGAAATGGGCCGCAAAAGTCGAGGACCAGTTTATCCCTGCGCCCGAGCGAAGGGTTAAGGTGGCGGTCCTGAAGACGCAGGGAAACATTCCACCTGCGAAGACACTCGTCCGCGATTTTGGCGGACAACATGACGTTGCCCTGCAGGACGAACAGGTGATTGACCTAGCCGAAGGGAACGTGTTCTACGCCGTGGAGGCATGCAATGCACCCAAAGGTGGCGGCGGTCACGCGACTCCGAAACTGGCATTCTTTGTGGATGATCGGCCGGAAGAGACGCTTCGACCGGATCAAACTGGGCGGACGTTACGGGAGTTGTTTGGCTTCACGCCGGACGTGTTGCTGTTCCGGGACTATGAGTCTCCCACCGATCAGCCGATCGGTTTGGATGACCAGCTAAACTTCGGCGATGGCCCCTTCTTCTACACCCGGCGACATCATGGCCCACACACGATCTCCATCACCATCAACAGGGATCCTTACGAGCTCCACGAGCATGTAGTCACGGTGAAGAAGCTCAAGCAGATGGCGGGCATCCCGCTGGCGGACCAGTTGGAGAAAGTTGTGGGAGGTGAACTGGTGTTGTTGGATGACAACGGGACTATCCAGGTGAAGTGCGGTGACGTCTTCGTTAGTCACCCGCGGGATAACGCCTCGTCGTAATATGTTCCCCCAAGAGCAAATTGACGAGCTGAAGGGTTTGTGTTCCGGCCTCGGACTGGTGGAAGAGGCCGGGATACATTACTTCCTGATTCCGGCGCTGGCACTCCCGCAAGGTTGCCAACCGCAGAAAATGGACGTCCTCCTCTGCCCGACTGCGCGGGATGGCTAGCCATCAACTTCTCGAAGACTTCGAGGTCTCGCTTTGGATTCTCCGTTGCCGGGAGGAGGCACCCTAAAATGCAGGCTTTATTCAGAATGAGCGGTTTTCTGCCCTTCCAATAGGAGCCGAGCGCTGTGAGTGTCTTGCTTTGCCTAGCCTCTTGTTCCTTGAAGGATTCGACCGACAGCTTCTGGACAGGCAGAAGCTTCTCAATCAGGGATGGGGCATCCTTGAGGGAAAAGGGTGTAACGGGTTGACTCATTTTGAGGGTCCAAATAGCGTGAGGTTGGGGAACTCCTGTTCCACTGGGCGTTTGCGCTTGCCCGTCTTGGTTATTTCCCCATCAGACAGGGCAAAAAATAGGGCGCGACGCCAGCCCCGGTTGGTGTCATCGGGCAGGCCGGCTTCGGCGACGGTGGCGGAGAACAACCACCACCGTTCCTCGGGTCGGAGGGCGGCCCATTTGTTGCAGATAATTGGGAGTTGGTCGTCGGTGGCGGTTTCAGCGGCCCAAGCGAGGACACAAAGCTCCTTGCCCAAGAGGCGGTCCACTAGGTTCGTGCCAATCTTCCAGCGGCCGGTCGAGACTTGGGCGGTTTTCAGCCGATCGTTGAATTCCCTCCGGGAGATGTCAGAAATCTTGGCCCATACCTTTCGGGGGAGGATGACTCTTTCCTCGTCTTTGGGGATACCCGCTTCATGTCCGCGGTAGCCATAATCCTCAATGATCCGGACGCTCTCCTTGGCGGAGGCCGGGATTTCAACGCGAAAGACGTGCGAACCGAACTTGTCGGGTGCTCCGAAATCGACTGTTTGTGTTTTGGTGCTCATTGCTCAACTTCACTAGATTTCAATTCAAAACCTAGTTTGTCGGCAAATTCCTTGAGATCATGGCCGCTTGAGAAATGGGCCTTCTGGAAGGCCATGGTCACTGGGGCGTCAGGCGCAAACTTGGCGAGCACCGGATCGAACACCGAGCGGATGAAGGCCGCATCGACCTTTACTTCCCCGATCAGCACTTGGATCGCCTGCGACCCTTGGCCCACTGTGATGGTCAGTTTTTCGAAGGAGATGGTCTTTTTTTCGGCTTCATCCAACGCTTTGAATGTCTCGGCACGGGCGAGTCGGCGGCCAGTCAGGAGGTTGAGTGTTCCCTTCTTTGTCTCATCAATCTGGACCCCCTTCTTGCCTTTGGTCTGGAAACGGAAGTCTTCCTTGGTCTCGATCCCGTCGGCTTCGGCGAAGGTGCGGAGGAGCACTTCTCCGTTCCCGATGGAAATCGGTGCGGTATATGGTGTTC
>CAYJNU010000253.1:0-11819 GCA_964371005.1 uncultured Verrucomicrobiota bacterium
GTGCTGCTGTTCGTCGTCGGCATCATCTACTCGGGCGGCGTATCCAACTCCTGGCCGGATCTGCGTGTGAGCGGTGTGCTCAACCGCATTGCCATTGCGTATTGCTTTGCCGGACTGCTGTTCTGCTTTTTCAAACCGCGCGCCCTGGTGGCGATCGCCGCCAGCCTGTTGCTCGGCTATTGGGCGTTACTGGCCTTGACGCCGATCCGGGACATTCGACTCGAGAAGGAAAGCCTCGCGCAACGCGCGGAGCAGATGGGCGATGCAAAGGCCGCCGAACTGCTCAAGGGGCCGGGCAATTTCTCCGCCGTGAAAGACAGCCCAGCGTGGGCGGCGGCGGAAAAGGTGTTTTACGCCACGACGAATCGCGTCACCGGCAAGTACGACCAAGGCTATAACGTGGTGGACCATTTTGATTTCCAGTACATGCCGGGACGGAGATACGACGTGTTCTTTGACCCGGAAGGCTGGCTGAGCATGATCCCAGCGGTGGTCACATGCCTGCTGGGCGTCTTCGCCGGATTGCTCCTGACCAACGCGAGCGTGGATGACAGGCGCAAGGTGATCTATCTGCTGGCCGCGGGCTTCGTCGCGGTGGCCTTGGGCTGGCTGTGGAACTTGCAGTTCCCGGTCATCAAGAAGATCTGGACCTCCTCCTACGTGCTCGTCGCCGGCGGGTACAGCGCGCTGCTGCTGGGGACCTTCTACCTCGTCGTGGATGTCTGGAAGCTCCAAATGTGGTGTCAGCCATTCGTGTGGATCGGGATGAACCCGATCACGCTCTACCTCACGAGCAACTTCCTCGGCGGATATACTTCGCTCGCGCGCCGGCTCGCGGGCGGCGACGTGCGGGCATGGTTCAACAACCATGTGGCCCAAGGCGCCGGCGATCTGCTCGTCGCCGGAGTTGCGCTGGGTCTGGTCTTCTGGCTGGCAAATCTACTGTACCGGAAGAAGGTGTTCCTGCGGTTTTAGCAGGCTTGTCCCGCCGTCGGTCAGGCAATTGCTCGGCTCGATCAGCGGCCAGGGAAGTTGGGAAGGCTGGACCGGCAACGCCGCCGTGGCCGGCTCGGCTACCGCCGCGCAAGCTCTCAGCGGCTCTCAGTCGCTCGGGGGTCGTGGCGGGCAACGATACCGCCCGTCCGTTCACCGGCGTGTCCAGCGGGCTGTGGACACTCAGCCTCCAACAGTATGTCCCCTCAGCCTCGTCCGGCACTTCGTGGGTCATCCTGATGAACAGCTACCCCGTGAACCTGAACTGGAGCGCGCAAGTCTTTGCCGATATTACCGCCGGCCAGATGCTATCTCAGGACACGCCGACCGCCTCGATTGGCCTAGTCAAAGACCAATGGGTGCCCATCCGGTTCGACACCGACTTGAACGCCGGCTCGGTGACTTCCTATTACAACAACACGTTGCTGGATACGCACGCATGGCACTCTGGTGGACTCAACGAACTCCAGGCTTTGGGTCTTTACCCCGACGAAGGAACCGCGGCGCAAATCGGCGCGGTGTACTACGACAACCTCCAACTCTCCGTGGCGCCAGAGCCGACCAGCGTCAGTCTGCTCCTGCTTGGAGGGCTGGCCTTGCTGATCCGCCAAAAGCAGGCATAGGCTTCGCAGTTTGATCCTTCCAACTATGTCGCCCTTCCAGACCTTGGAGGGGCGATTCGCTTCGGGAACGGGAGCGAGGAAGGCGCTCGAACAAAAGCGGCGACGGACGCGACTCTCGCCCATGCCCCCCCCAGCAAGAGGTGCCCCAAACCCAACCGGTTTTCAGCCGCGCCTGTACCGCGCTGCCTCCGTGCGGGCCGCTGTGTGCGATTCCATGACCGTGGTGACCGCATAAGGTGTCTGATTGTCACGACGAAATTCCATCCTGCGCCGTCACCGAATAATCCAACCGCCATGGTCTCTACACTGCTTCGTTTCGTTCTGCTCCTTGGCTGAGACTTCACGCTGTCACCGTCGCATCCCCGCGGTTGCGCAGTCCTGTCGCGAGCATCGCTAATGACTGGGATAATCCCCGGGGGTAAGTAGGTAATCTTTGACCCAAATTACCATTGTATGCCTAACACTGTAGTGGCTAAATGTCCTCGGGATTCACACGAGTTTGTCATCCCGTTGGGCGGGGCGGCAATTACCACGGTCGAATCAAGAACGAAATAGCCTAGCTCAATACCGCGATGAAAGCTTCACTGCTAAAGCACCTGATCATTCCAACTCTCCTCGCCACGCTTGGCTTGGCGGGAACCGTCTCTGCGGACATTAACACTGGTCTGCAGCTTTACCTGCCGTTCAACGCCAACTTCCTAAATGCCAGCGCTGTCTCCCGGGCAGTCACGGTAAATGGAAACGCCGCGTTGTGCGACGTGAACGGCGTGCCGGGCCAGGCCTGTGCCTTCGACGGCAACGGCGATTACCTCCGCGTTACACCGGCAGTGGCGGGCACGGCGGATTTCACCACGGCCACCTGGATTTACATTCCGGATCTTCAGCAAGCTGCGGGCGCATACTATACGCCAGTGCAATCAGCCAGCGCCGGCATTTATTACGACTGGTGGAACGAGCCAAGTTGGGGACTCGGGCCGCACCTCAGCATTTTCGTGTTCCGATCGCGTAATGGCACCGGTGCTGCCGACGCTTACGCACTGCCCGCAAGCAGCCTTCTAGGCCGCTGGACCCACGTTGCGGTCGTAGGCTTTTCGGACAACACCGCCAAGGTTTACCTTGATGGGGTAGAGCAGAGCACCGTGAAGGAGTATCGCTCTGTGAGTGGATTGCTCGATCAGACATCTGTCGGAGCCGTCTACAATGGGAATACCTCAACTTCGTATGGGTTTCTTAACGGCATGACCGATGAGGTGCGGCTTTACAGCCGCGCCCTGACTGCGGCGGAAGTCCAGGAGGTGATGGTGGCGGTCCCACCGCCCAACCGAGACCTTTGGTCCTATGCCACCGGAGACGAAGTGAACTCCTCTCCGGCGCTGGGCCTGGACGGCACGGTTTACATCGGTGCGGCGGACGGGAAGTTCTACGCATTTGCCGGCGGCACGAGCTTGCAGCCCCTGGGCCAATTCGACACGGGTGGACCGCTGTACAGTTCTCCGACCATCGGCGACGACGGAACCATTTTCATCCCCACCTTCAGCAGCAAGAGCCTGCTTGCGTTCGCAAGCGGAACCAGCTTGAACACACCGATTGCAAGCCGGCCGATTGGATATAGCACATGGACTTGTCCGACCATCGGGCTCGACGGTGCGCTGTACTTCGCAGGCCGCAATCCCGGCGGCCACTTCCTCAAGCTCGCCTCAAGTGACCCGCTCACGTGGAATTCCGCCGTTCTGTCAAACTTCGAGGAAGGGATCTACGACCTCAATGGGAGTCCGGCGCTGGGCACAAACGGGTTGGTCTATTTCACAGGGAGTGGAAGTCACCAGTTCTCTGCGCTGAGGAGCAGCGACTGGACGAAGGTGTGGGATTTCCCGATGGGAGAGGCCGGGTTTTCCTCTCCGGCGATTGGGGCGGACGGAACTGTGTATTTCGGTTGTGGGAACGGGAAGTTCTTTGCCCTTGCTGGGGACACCGGCGCCTTGCGGTGGGATTTTTCCCCCGGCCAGGGCCAGATCTATTCGTCGCCGGTGGTGTCGTCCGACAACACGGTCTATTTCGCAACAGATTCGGGAACCGTTTACGCCCGTGATGGACAAACCGGAGCGGAGCGCTGGCGGTTTGTCATGGCGGCTGGCACTTCGTCCTCCCCTCTCCTTGCAGCGGACGGAACCCTATACATGGGAGGCGGCAGGTATCTTTATGCTTTGGATGCTGCCTCCGGTCAGGAGAAATGGAAATTCCTGGCCAAGGGGCCTGTCAGCCAGTCGGCCCCGGTCATCACGCCGGAGGGCATCATCTACTTTGGCACCGGGCGGGGTGATGACAACAAGGGTTGGGTTCACGCGATCCTGGCTAACAGCGCAGCAGGGTTGGCGGACGCTCCCTGGCCGATGTTCAAGCAAAACGCTCAACACACCGGTCGCCAGAAGGGATTGTTGCCCAGCCAGCCGCCCGTGATTTCGGTTCAGCCAATCGGCATGGCGGCGACGGTGGGTGCAACCGCCACAGTTACCGTCGTGGCGACGGGCACGAATCCGTTGAGTTACCAGTGGCGCAAAGACGGGGCGAACCTGACGGACGGAGGCAACGTGTCCGGCGCGACGACGGCGACACTCACCCTGGCAAACCTGCAAGAGAGCGACCAAGGGAGCTACGATGTGGTCGTGGCCAACAGCGAGGGGACCGCCATCAGCACCGCAGCAGTGTTGACGGTGAGCGAGGTTGATCCCTTGGCTCTGGGCCTGATGGCGTACTACCCGCTCAATGGCAACGGACAAGACGCCAGCGGCCTGGGGCATGACGCCGCTCCTGTGGGCAACCCCGGTTGGGTGGCGGATCATCTCGGGAACCCCGCCAGCGCGTGCCAGTTGAACGGGTCGAGCGACTATTTCAATCTGACGGCCGTCCCCTTCGATTTCTCCGGGGATTTTTCCGTCGCTGCCTGGGTCCGGATTCCGAACCCGAACCTTTTCAATCCGATCTTTGGCAATTGGACTCGAGATATTCCAGGTTTTGCCTTCACTACGTATAATGGCGTCCTGCATTTTAACGGGTCGAACTTCGGTCGCTCCGTCACCGGCGCACGGAATGTGTGTGATGCTGGCTGGCGTCATGTCGCGGCAGTGCGGCAGGCTGGCGAAGGGCGACTATATGTTGACGGCGTCTTGGATGCCTCTGCTTCGGTTGGGAACGGAGATGTCACTCACAATTCCCTGAATGCCATGGGGCAATGGGGCGTGCCGGTTGAGCCCGGGCGCTACTTCGCGGGTTCGCTCGACGAGGTGAGGCTCTACAACCGCGCACTTGACGTAACCGAGGTCGCGACTTTGGCTGGGGTGACACCGCCGAACATCGGGCCCAGAACCACTGGCTATTTCTGCATGTATTCTCGGGGACTCGAGATTGTGGATGTCACTGCGCCCTCGTCTCCCGTTCTGCTTGGCACTTTCAGCGAGGCCTCGCAGGCTCAGAGAGTCGTCATAGAAAACAATCGTGCGTTTGTAACTGACGGTTACAGTGGATTCAGGCTGCTGGACATCTCCGATCCAGCCAACCCTCGACAACTATACCATAACCCTAAATTTTGTTATCACGTTGGTGGCCGCGGCAACTATGCGTACATGTGTTCTGGCGCTTACGGTCTCTACATCCTGGACATCAGTAATGTGTCAGAGGTTCGCGAGGTGGCGCATTTCCCCACACGTGATGGCCTGGGCGGCTGCCAAGACATCGAGTTTACCGCGGTGAACGGGCGACAATTGGCCGTCGCCTGTGATGGGCGTGCCGGAGTGATGGTCGTCGATGTCACAAACCCAGATGCCGCTTCACTTGTCGGATACGTAAGTTGGCCTTCGGCACGGGCCACCTACAAAATCGCAGTAGCCGGTTCGCATGTGTACGGGTGTACCTCAGATGGTTTGGGGATGGCAGACATCAGCAACCTTGACTCGCCCGCGACCTGGAACAAGGGGGTTTACGGAACCGACTGGCTGTACGACGCGAAGGTGGTTGGGAATTACGCGTACCTCGCCGCTGACAGCAAGGGCATGATCGTGCTTGACGTGAGCAATCCCATGCAACCGCAGCCCGTTGGGCAATGGACGCTTCCGAGCGGCGTGCCGGACAACACCTATGCCAATAAGATTACTGTTGCCGGCAACCGAGCCTATTTGGGAGCGGACGCATATGGGATCGTGATTCTGGACGTTTCGACACCGACTCAGCCGCTTGTAGTAGGCGGCTATGCCCCTGCAGGCGGCCGGGGTTTTGGCTCGGCAGTTCAAGTGGAGGATGATTCGAACCACGCGCCGACGGTTACGTGTCCCCAACCCACTCTCGTTGAGTGTGTGGGAGCATCGGGCACCATGGTTCAGGTCCAAGCTCTGGTAACGGATCCTGATTCCGGGACGCTGACGGTGACACTCAAGGAAGGTGGGGCTCTGTTGGGGGCGAAGACCGTGGCTTCACCTGTCATGGATTCGTTGATTCAATTCGATGCTTATCAGTTCACGCCCGGGGCACACTCCTTGGTGATTGAGGTCAGCGACGGGACCGCGGCGGCTTCCTGCCAATCCACCGTAACGCTCGTGCAGGACACCGAGAAACCCACCATCACC
Organism: uncultured Verrucomicrobiota bacterium; assembly: GCA_964371005.1. Taxonomy (GTDB): domain Bacteria; phylum Verrucomicrobiota; class Verrucomicrobiia; order Limisphaerales; family MWDV01; genus MWDV01. The sequence continues at coordinate 6,233 of CAYJNU010000253.1, forward strand.
GCCCCGCCCGCTGTCACGGCCAACACGGATGCCGGCAAGTGCGAGGCCGGCGGTATCGCTCTGGGCACTCCGCTCACCGCCGACAACTGTGGCGTTGCCAGCGTCGGCAACAACGCACCTGGCGTCTTCCCGAAAGGCACCACCCCGGTGACCTGGACCGTGACAGATAACGCCGGCAACACCGCCACTGCCACCCAAACGGTGACGGTGACCGACGCCGAGAACCCAACAATCACCGCGCCAGTCGCCGTGACCGTCAGCACCGACGCCGGTCAGAATTACGCCACCGCCGTGGCGTTGGGTGACCCCGTGACTGCCGACAACTGCGGCGTCGCCAGTGTCGCCAACAATGCGCCCGCCCAGTTCCTGCAAGGTGAAACGACGGTGACGTGGACCGTGGCCGACACCAGCGGCAACACCGCCACGGCAACGCAGATCGTCACCGTGAACGACACTGAACCGCCTACGATCATCGCTCCGCCGGATGTGGTCGTGAACACTGATCCGGGTGCGAGCGGATCGGGCACGACGCTGACTCCGCCGGTAAGCACGGACAATTCTGGTATCGCCAGCGTAACCAGTAATGCGCCAGCTACGTTCCCGGTGGGAACGACCATCATCACCTGGACGGTCACCGACACCAGTGGCAATGCCAGCACGATTACCCAGACGGTTACCGTGCGTGACCAAGAGCCACCGAACGTCGCCTCCGCTGTCATCCAACCGGTAACCGTCAGCCCCGGGCTCTGCTCGGCTAGCGGCGTGAACTTGGGTGAACCGATTGTCTCTGACAATTGCGGCATCGCCAGCGTCGTCAACGATGCCCCAGGGGTCTTCCCGAAAGGGGTCACCATCGTGACTTGGACCGTCACCGACACCAGCGGCAATACCGCCATCGCCACCCAGACGGTGACAGTGATTGACGCGGAGAAACCGACAATCACCGCCCCGGCTGCGATTGTGGTGAATGCAGATGCCGGTCAGAACACTGCTTCAGGCGTTAACCTGGGCACGCCGACAACCGCTGACAATTGTGGGATCGTGAGCGTAGCCAACGCTGCTCCGCCCACGTTCCCCATCGGCATGACGACGGTGACGTGGACCGTGCAGGACGAGAGTGGCAACACCGCTACGGCTACCCAGCCGGTGACTGTGAATGACAACGAACCACCCACAATCACCGCTCCCCTGGCGATAGCCACCGGCACGGACCCGGGCCTGTGTGAAGCGGCTAATGTGACCCTAGGCAGCGCCACGGCCAGCGACAATTCTGGAGCGGTCACCATCGCCAACAACGCTCCATCGGTCTTCCCCAAGGGTGTGACGGTGGTTACCTGGACTGCAACCGATGCCAGTGGCAATACGGCCAGTGCTACGCAGACAGTCACGGTGAACGACAGCGAGCCCCCGACTATCGCTTGCCCGAACGCAATCGTCCGAGACACCGATCCAGGGCAGGCCTACGCAACCGTGGCAATCGTTCCGGCAACCGCGACCGACAATTGTGGCGCTTTGGTGAGCGGAGTCCGTGACGACGGCCAAGCGTTGGATGCACCTTATCCGAAGGGCGTGACCACGATCACTTGGACAGCGACCGACGGCGTCAACCCGCCGGTAAGTTGTCAGCAGACGGTTACGGTGGCGGACCATGAGCCGCCAGTCATCACCTGCCCCAGCGACATCACACAGGACACCAACCCCGGCGAATGTCAGGCCACGGTGCTCGTGACCGCAGCCACGGCAACGGATAACTGCGGTGCCACCGTGGCGGGCGTGCGCAGCGACGGGTTGACGTTGACCGATCCGTATCCCAAGGGAGTGACCTTGATTACCTGGACCGCAACCGATGAAGCTGGAAACACTGCCAGTTGCACGCAAACGATCACCGTCGAGGATCGGGAGAATCCGACCATCACCGCACCGGTGGACTTGTTGCTCGTTTCGGACTCGGGTTCAGGCAGTGCCAGCGAAGTGGCTCTGGGGAACCCTGTCACGGCGGACAATTGTGAAGTGATCAACATCAGCAGTGACCATCCGTCAACCACCTTCCCGTTGGGTGAAACGGTTGTGACTTGGACGGTAACCGATTCAAGCGGCAACACGGCCACAGCGGTGCAGAAAGTCACTGTGTTGCCTTCCGTCAGTGTCACGTTCCAATCACCGCTGGCGGGACAGCCTGTAGCCAACAAGATTCGCCTCGGTCAGGTCGTACCGCACAAGGTCACACTGGTGGACTGCTTCGGTGCGACCGTCACGTCGGGCGTAACCGTCAAGCTCAAGGTGCAGGGGATTGACTCCGCATCCGGTGAGGTCTTCCAGGAAGTGCCGGAGGACGCGAACGGCGTCGGCTCCGATGGGACGGTGACTTCGGACGGCATCATGGTGCTAACTGCCGGGAAGTACCAATTCAACCTGGACACGGGCAACTTCGAAGATCCAAACACGTTGGCCAGCCCCACACGGTTCTATTGCTCAACGGTCACGGTGGTGGATAACGCCACGCTCATGGTGCTCGGCACGGTTGCTGTAAATCTGGAGACACGCAAGTGACCAACGGCCTTGCTCCAACCGCCGTCGCTGACAGGCAGGTGGAATAAGCATGAGAGCGTTGAAGTGGATTGGATTGGCCGCGGTAGCGGGCGTGGTGGTGCTGGTGGTCGTCATGGTCTTGGGCAAGCGGCCCGAGCAGCGACCGCCAGCAGCCGCTGAGTCGGCACCGTCGACGCTCCGGCCTTCAGTTATTGAGCCCGCCCCGGTCACTCCGCCGCCGACACAACAGTCGCCTGCTCGCCTCCCTGTGGCATTGCCCACGGCGCCAAGATTGGAGACCGTCGTCCCCGAAGCCGGGGGAGCACCCGTTCAAGTCGTGAGGGTAAGCCCCGAGCAAACGCTGGCGGCGGTGAACGGCATGGCGATTACACTCAAAGACCTGATGCCGTTGCCCGCGCAGAAAGCCGGCACGGATCAAGTCATGTCGGTCGAGAGGTTCGAGTTCCTTCTGAATCGTGCAGTGGAGCGAGAAGTGACCTTCCAAGCCGCCCGAGTGCAGGGGGTCGGACTCTCAGAAGCTCAACAGCAGAGGTTGACCGAGTTGCGCGGACGGAGCGAGCAACGTGAGCCCGGCGTGTTTGACACCGTGCAGCATGATCCCGCGAACGTGGAATTCGAGCAACGGGATGCAACAGGGTTGCTGTTGCAGGCGGCGTTGGCGGAAAAGGCAGGCGTGCCCTCGCCGCATGTTACCGCAACACAGGTGCAGGCGTATTATGATCAGCACCAAACCGAGTACAGCGCCCTGCCAACGGACCCAGCGCAACGCCAGAGGGCCTGGGAAAAGATTGATCAAGCGATCCGGCTGAAACTGACGCCGCAGCTTCAGGCTCAGCACCAAGAACGACTGCGGGAGTTACTCGATCAACTCAAGTCGTCCGCGCGAATTGACATTCCGACCCAATGAATGCCCGCCGTCGTTTCGTGCGCTGCCGCGAGACCACTCACGCTTCTGTCCGGCTGCTTTTCGCGAGCAACTCCGAGAACAGGCTGAGCACTTCAGCGCGGACCAGCGCGCCAAGAAGCCGCTTCTCGGTACCGGTGTTGACGACGGGGATGTTCCGTTGCTCGCTCGCCAACACCAGCGGCAGGACGTCAAGCAACCGCTGGTTCGGCGTGACGCAAGGCGGTGCCGGGCGCATCACGTCGTAGGCGATGATCGCCTGCAACTCCTGGCCGGCATTGAGAAACGGCTTCAGGTCGTGGAGCGAAACCATGCCGACCAGCCGCTGTTCGACATCCACCACGGGCAGGAAGTTATTGGCGCTCGAAAGAAAGCGCTCGGCCATTTCCTGCAAGGTCGCGTTCTCGCGCACCGGCCGGACGGGATCCCGCATCAAGTCACCGACCGTCCGTTCCATGGCCACGCCAGCTCGCTCAGGATCGTCCAACCCTGTCACGCCCCGCAGACGCAGCGGTTCGGTATAGACGGATTCCCTGTGCAACCGGCTGGCGACCAGGATGGACACCACGCACCCCAGCATCAACGGCGGCATCATGGAGTAGTTCAGCGAAATCTCGAACACGAGGATCATCGCCAACAGCGGCGACCGCGTGGTGGCGGACATCACACTGCCCATGCCGACCAGGGCATAGGCGCTCGTGGGCAGATTTGACCAACCCAGTTGGTGCAGCGCAACCCCGAATGCCGTCCCCACTCCCGCGCCAAGAAACAAGGTCGGCGTGAACACACCGCCGACTGCGCCCGAGCCAACCGTGGCGACCGTGGCCAGCAGTTTGGCCAGCAACAAACCCACGACCAAGACCAGCGCCCATTCGTGCGCCGTCAGTCCCTCCAACACCCACGGTGCGGCGAGTTTGTCCCACTGCTCGTGGAGCAACCGGTTCGTGACCACGTAGCCATTGCCCCACACCCCTGGATAGGCCAGCGCCACCACGCCTACCATCAATCCCCCAACCGCCAGTCGCACGTAAACGGGCACGGGCAGCTTGCGGAAGCGAGCCTCCGAGGCGCGAATCATCTTGAGGAATACCGCGCCCATCAAACCACAAAGCGCACCCAGCAGGAGGAACCACGGAAGTTGCGGGAGGCTCGTGAAATCCAGCGGCGGCACGACGTACCAAGGCCGGATGCCGAAGAAACTCCGCGACACAATGCAGGCTACCACCGACGAAACGACCAGCGGCGCGAACAGGTTCATCGAGAAGTTGCCCAGCACGATGAGCGCGGCGAAGACCGCGCCGGTGATTGGCGCGTTGTAGGCCGCGGCAATGCCGGAGGCGGCGCCGCAGGCGACCATGAGCCGCAACCGATACGGCGGCCAGCGGCGCAGTTGTCCCCACTTGGACGCCAGCGTGGCGGCCAGTTGCGTGATGCCGCCTTCGCGTCCAATGGACGCGCCTGTGCCGATGCTCACCAGCGACGAAGCGACTTTGACCATGTTGCTGCGAAACGGGAGTCTGCCGTCTCCGGCGACAACCGCCTCCAGCAGATTTGTCGAACCCTGAGGCCCAACGAGGCGCAGTCCCCAATGCAGGATGAGGCCGGCGATCAGCCCACCCAACCCTGGCAGGAGGACCAGTTGTACGGGGCCCAGCATCTCCGCCACCTCGACCGGGTCACCGGGCTTGCGCAGGAAGAAGTGCTTCACCGATTCGGTGGCGAAGTAGAAGAAGAGGTTGACCAGTCCGCCGATGACACCCACGCCCCCTGCCAGGACTAGGTGGCCGGCCTCCTCGGAAAGCCACAGGCGCTCGCGCACGCGCAACGCCCGCCGCCAATAGCGCCGGAGCATGGCCTCGCCCCGGGCCGCGGCGACATTCACGGCGTTGTTGGCTGTCTTCCAGAAATGCACCGCGCAACCATAGCAATGCGGGAGCAGCGGCGCGAGTCTTCCCAACACACGGAACCAGCGCAACGCAACTTGACCGGACCGCGACTGGTCCTTCAGTCGCAGCAGCCCCGCACCGCCGTGGCACGGCAGATTTCGCGGCGAGCGTTTCGCCGAGCCAGCGGGGAGCATTTCCTGATACCCCCCTGACGCCATGAGTTTCCGAATCCTGGGAGCGCCGGCAC
>CAYJNU010000254.1:0-11739 GCA_964371005.1 uncultured Verrucomicrobiota bacterium
GAACCGGCGACCAGTGCCAGCCGCCTTCACCCTGATCGAACTGCTGGTGGTCATCGCCATCATTGCCATCCTGGCAGGGATGCTCTTACCCGCTCTGAGCAAGGCGAAAACCAAGGCCGAGGGTATCAAGTGCATGAGCAACACGCGCCAGCTCATGGGCGCCTGGCAGATGTATCTTACCGACAACAACGACCAGATCGTCCACAGCATTTGTGGCTGGCGGGTCAAGGAGGGGGCGGCGGCGGCGGATTCGACCGTCTCGCCTTGGGCGCTGGGTTGGTTGGACTGGGATGCCACACCCGACAATACGAACATCCTTTTCCTGGTGGACGAGCGGTACTCGAAGCTCGCGCGCTATTTCGGGAAACAGAAAGACATCTTCCACTGTCCGGCGGACCGATTTGCCAGCGTGCCGCAGCGGGCCCGGGGCTGGCCCAACCGTTGCCGCAGCATTTCCGGCAACGTCGGCATCGGCGAAGGCAACTGCGAAACCGTTGGGTCCTGGGCCCACGACATGTATCGCCACATCAAGAAGACTTCGGATTTCGTTTATCCGGGGCCCGCGGAAACGTGGGTCTTTTGCGATGAGCACCCGGACAGCATCAACGACACGGGCTTCTTCAATCCGAAGGGCTGGCAATGGGCGGACGTTCCGGCGACCTACCACAACGGCGCGTCCGGCTTCGCGTTTGCCGACGGCCATTCGGAGATTCACCGGTGGACCGGATCGCTGCGGGCAAACGCACGGTTTCAAAACGTGAGTTTCGGAGGAATGGATAGCGCCATCCCTGCGCCTGCAGGCGATCCTGACATCAAGTGGCTGAACTACCGCGCCGGCAGGGAAACGGCGGCGCACTATTGAAACACCGGGCCGGGCCGCGGCGACAAGGCGGAGCCGGCTGCAAAACCGCACTTCAAAAACGGGAAATCGTATAGACGGATTCCTTTCCTCGGACCTAGAGTCCCATTCACATAGACCCACTCACAACAACAGAACAAGAGACAACGAAGCGAGCATGAAAACAAATTCTCCCCTGTCAGCCGGCGCCTTGCGGTGCGCGCGGGCTTTCACCCTCAGCATGATCATGACCCTCCTCCTGGGCTGCTCCACGGTTCACGGAGCCTTGGTTGGGTACTGGAATCTCGATGACGGCAGCGGCAGCACCGCGGCGGACCAATCGGGCAATGGTCTCAACGGCAGCTTGGTTGGGCCACCTACCTGGGTGACGGGCGCGTATGGCGCCGCAGCGCTGGATTTCGAAGGCACAGTGACTGCCGGAGACCGGGTGGAAATGGCCGGCTCCGCGCTGCTCGATCTTAGTGGCGCCATGACCCTCACGGCGTGGGCGGCACCGGAATCGTTCAGTCCCAATGCCTACGGGGCCGGCGCGATTGTGAGTCGAAGCGCCCACATTCATGAGAGCAAAGGGTGGTGGCTCGGCGTCACGAACACTGGCGACTGGATGTTGGAAATTGCCACCAACGCAACCGACGTCGTCACCCTCAAAGTGCCGCTGACGCAGCCGTTCGGGACCTGGACCCACGTCGCCGGGGTCTATGATCCCAGCGTGCCCGTGATGCGGCTCTACCTGAATGGTGTACTTGCCGGGGAGTTGACCGAAGGCGTGCCCACGGTGCAGCACACCGGGTCGGTCACGCCTTTGATTGGAGGCCGCTCCGGCGGTGGCCACTTGTTTGACGGGCGGATTGACGAAGTTCGCATCTACAACGAAGCCTTGAGCCAGGCGCAAATCCAGGCCTTGGCGGAACTGGCTCAGACCCCGCTTGTGCTCACCACCGAGCCGGTGAGTCAGGTGGTGGAAGAGGCGCGTCCGGTCACGTTCTCCGTGGCCTTCACCGGTTCGTTACCGCATGCCGTTCAGTGGCAGGCCAACGGCATCCCGATTGATGGCGAAACCGGGCTGACCTACACGATTCCCGCGACGACGACGACGATGGACGGGACAGCCATCTCGGTGACCGTGAGCAACCTGACCTACGGCGTGGTGAGCAGCAACGCCATCCTCACGGTCTATGCCGACACGAACAAGCCGACCTTGCTTTCCGTCGGGAGCGCCGAAGGACTGCTGGTGGGGGTGAACTTCAGCGAGCCGCTGGAACCGGGCTCGGCGACTTCGCCGGGCAATTACACGGTGAACGCCGGCGCGGTGAACGTGGTGGGCGCCACGTTGCTGGCGGACGGGCGGCGGGTGGCCCTGACGCTGGACGCTCCGGTGACGGGCAGTTTCACGGTGGGCGTGGCGGATGTGTATGATTTGAGCGGCAAGAACGCAGTGGCCGCCGGCACCAGCGCCACCGGCCAGGCGGACACGTTTACCGTGGTGGACCTTGGCGACCCGACGGATTTCGGTTCCACCCTCAACTGGACCAACGCCCCGGTGTACGAACAGACGGCCGGCGGTAGCGGTTTCTACACCAGCGTGGATCAGGGCCATTACGCCTGCAAGGCGGTGAGCGGGGACTTTGACAAGAGGCTGCGCGTGGAAGGGTTGATCTGGCGGAACGACAACACGTCGGCGGGGATCATGGTGCGCACGAACTCGGAGGACCTGCTGACTTTCGACAAGTACGGCCCCATCGTCTATAACCACATCATGGCGAAAGCCGCGGGCCCCGTGGCTTCGTTTCGGCGCCGCGCCAACGCCGGCAGCAGTCCGGCGGAGATCGGCACCTCGCCCACGCTCGCGTATTCCAACGCCTGGGTGCGGCTGCGGCGCACGGGGAACGTGTTCACCGGTTACTACAGCACCAACGGCACGGACTGGGTGCAGGTGGGGCAGACGACCCAGGAGTTCATCGGTCCAGTGCTGCTGGGCTTGGCGGCGACCGCGGGCGACAACACTTGGATGAACAATACGGTGGCCAACCTGAGCCAGTATGGTGACCTGGTGTTCGTCAGCCCGACCCTGAATTTCACGCAATCGCCGACGAACACCAGCGTGCCGAACAACACCACCGCCACGTTCAACGCAGCGGCATCAGGCACTGGGGCGCCGGTCGGTGAAGTGGTGTATCAGTGGCAGCGCGATAATGGAGCGGGCTTCGTGGATATCGCGGGCGCGAACAACGCCAGCTACAACTTCCTGGCGACGACCGCCGACCATAACGTCTCCTTCCGCGCGCGGGCCTACCTGGCCGGGCTGGTCGTGGATTCGGCGGCGGGTGTGTTGACCGTAACGGTGGACCAGACTGCGCCCACGCTCACGCGCGTGCAGGCGTCCGGCGTGGACACGCGGGTGCGGGTGACCTTCAGCGAGGCGGTGACCTCCGCGTCGGCGACCACCATCGAAAATTACGGTTTGAGCGGTGGCCTCAATGTCAGCGCCGCCACTTACAACAATGCAACCCGCACGGCGACCTTGACCCTGGACGCGCCGATGACGGTGGGGACCACTTACACCGTGACGGTGAACAATGTTGAGGACACGGCGATCCCGGCGAACGTCATCGCGGCGAACTCGCAGTTGCAGGTCATCTACCGCTCGCTGGTCGGGCATTGGAAGCTGGATGATGGCACCGATAAGACGGCGTCGGATTCGAGCGGGAACGGACTGGCCGCAACGTTTACAACCGGACCGACGTGGGTGCCTGGGTACATCGGACGGAACGCCGTGGATTTCCCAGGCAATAGCCCCGGGATCAAGAATGCGTATTCGACGGACTATGCGATTTCCGGTTCCATGACGGTGTGCGCCTGGGCCAAGCCCAGAACCATCTCTGGTGGCGGGCGGATCGTCTCGAAGGGCGCGGGCAGCAGCAATCGGGGATGGGAATTTCAGCCGACCGCCGGCGGCTGGTATGAATTCGCGTTGGCGACGAACAAGACCGCGCACATCTACCTCGAAGCCTCGTCCGTTGATTGCGATATCGTCGGCAAGTGGACTCATGTGACCTGCGTTTACGATGCCAGCGTGCCCGCCATGTATATCTACACCAACGGCATCCTGGCTAACATGAAGACCGATGGTGTGCCGACGTCGCAATATGTGAACACGTCCTATGGCATCGGCATCGGCGCTCGTCCGCTTGCTTCATACTACGTTCCCTTCGACGGCCAGATTGATGACGTGCGCCTCTACAGTTCGGCCCTGAGTGCGGCGGAGATCGCGGCGCTGGCCGCCGGCCCACCGAGCTTCCTGCCGATCGCGCGTGATGCGTCCGGAAACGTGGTCATCAGTTGGACAGGCAGTGGCGTCCTGGAGCAGGCCGGCGCCGTGACCGGCACCTGGGGCGACGCGCCGAGCCAGAGTAATCCCCAGACGAACGCCCCGGCGGGTCCGGCGCAGTTCTACCGGCTGCGCCATCCGTAGGCCGCTAACGCGGCGGCGACGCAGGTGGAACGAACACTCAGCGAATGGCTGCTCCTGTGCGGGGCAGCCATTCTGCTTTTCGGCTGGGTCGCCTGACGCCCTCGATGGGCTTGCAAGCTCTTAACGCGGCTGGTGCAAAAACACAGTACAAATACGCAAAGTCCCAATGACACGGGCCGTGTAACGTGTCACGAATAACGGGTATGAAATCGGGTCTGAATCGCAGGTCGTTTCTCAAGCACGCCGCAGTGGCCGCAGGCGCGGTATCCACGGTGCGCGGCTTGATTGCGCCCAACCTTCTTGCCGGCGAGGCGAAGCGCAAGCAGCTTCGCTGCGTGCAGATCGGCTGCGGTGGGCGCGGTGGCGCGCACTTGAAGGCGACGCTCAGGCAGAAGGATGTCCAGGTGGTGGCGCTGGTCGAACCCGATGAATCCCGCCAGGCCAGTTTCCGCCAGCGATTGCAGGAGGCGGGCCAGGACGTGGAGAAGCTCCAGGTGTTCACGGATTACCGGAACATGTTCGACAAGATCAGCAAGGAACTCGATGTCGCGTTCATTGCCACGCCGAACCATCACCATGCGTTGCCGGCCATGCTGGCGATGCAGGCGGGCGTGGGCGTGTATTGTGAGAAGCCGGTTTGCCACAACATCGCCGAGGCCCGCAAGCTGCGCGAAATGTTCCGCATCGCGAAGGCCCCGACCCAGACGGGCAACCAGGGCCATTGCGAGGACGGTTACCGGCGCTTGTGTGAATTCATCTGGGCCGGGGTCATCGGCCCGGTCCGCGAAACGCATAGCTGGACGGATCGCGCCAACGGCGGCGAGGGCCCGCGCCCGGCTGCTGAACCAGCGCCTGCGGGCCTGCATTGGGAGGAGTGGCTTGGCCCCGCGCCTTTCCGCGACTATCACGCCGACCTGCATCCGCACTCCTGGCACGGCTGGTATGATTTCGGCAACGGCGGTATTGGCAACATGGGTTGCCACGTCCTGGACGGCGTCTTCTGGGCGCTCAAGGTTGGGCATCCGGCTGCGATTGAAATGGAGGAGGTGCGGGGCGGCACGAAGGAACGGTTTCCCACCGGCTCGCGCATCCGCTGGGACGTCCCTGCCCGGGGCGAGATGCCGGCGCTGAAAGTCTATTGGTACGAGGGCCTGAAGCCGGGCGTCAGCGGCACTGCCGTTGGCAACCTGCGGATCGCCACCGGTGATTACCGCAACCTGCCGCCGCTGCTCCACGAGTTGCAGCAGCAGTATCCGGACGAAGAATTCGACACCAGCGGTACGCTTTACGTGGGCGACAAGGGCATCCTCTACACCGCCTGCTACGGTCAGCGCATGCATTTGCTGCCGATGGAAAAGATGCGAGGGCTGGCCCAGCCGCCCAAGTTGCTGCCGCGCCCCAAAGACATCTTCCAGGACTTCTTTGACGCCTGCCGGGCGGGCGTGACCCAAACCGCCGTGGATTTCGATTATGGCTCGCGGCTGACGGAATTCGCGCTGCTCGGCAATCTGGCGCAGCGCGCGGGTGTGGGAAAGAAAGTGGAATGGGACGGCCCAAACATGAAAGTCGGCAACTTGCCGGAACTGAACGCGATGGTGAACCGCGTGCCGCGGGCGGGTTGGCAGGCGTAGGCGTTCGGATGCGTGGCCACGTCGCCGCGTCGTTGTCGTTAGGATGGGACGGGCCAACGACGAGGGCGTCGCTGCCACGGTGCCACGCGGTTTAAGTATTTTACAGCGATTGAACTGATGATGAACAACATGACCCTGAAAACAACCAAGCCGACTCACCAAGTCACGCGCCGCGATTTCCTCCGCTCCTCCGCCGTGCTGGCCGCCGCGGCGTTCGGCGTGCCCAACATCGTGCCAAGTTCCGTCTTCGGCCAGAACGCGCCGAGCAACCGCATCACGCTCGGCGTCATTGGCTGCGGCAATCAAAGCCCGATTGACATTGCGCAGTTCCTCAAAAACGACGACTGCCAGATCGTTGCCGTCTGCGATGTCAACAAGGCCAGCCACGGTTACAAGACGGAGAGACAATTCCTCGGGCGCGAGCCGGTGCGGGATTTGGTGAACCAGCTTCAGGCCAAACGGACGGGCGCCAGCCAATCCAAGGGCTGCGACCTGTACGCCGATTTCCGCGAGGTGCTCGCCCGGAAGGACATTGACGCCGTGGCCATCATCGCGCCGGATCATTGGCACGCAGTGATGACGGTGCTCGCCGCACGGGCCGGCAAGGACATCTATTGCCAGAAGCCGCTGACGCTCACGATCGGCGAGGGACGGCACATGATCCAAGCCGTGCGCCAGCATCGCCGCATCCTCCAGCCCGGCAGCCAGTGGCGCTCCACGGCCCACATCCGCCGCGCCTGCGAACTCGTGCGCAATGGCCGCATCGGCAAACTGCTGCGGGTGGAAACCCTCGTGGCGGAGAACAACTTCGCCGGCCCCGGACCCGGCTGGAAGGAAATGCCCGTGCCGGAGGGATTTGACTACGACCTGTGGCTCGGCCCCGCGCCCAAGGCCCCGTATCACAAGGATCGCTGCTTCTACCGCTTCCGGTTCATCCTGGATTACTCCGGTGGCCAGACCACGAACTTCGGCGCGCACTCCAATGGCATCGCACACTGGGGCATGGGCGCGGACGACACTGGGCCGGTCGAGGTCGAGGACCTCGGAGCCGAGTTCCCGCCCAAGGGCGATTTGTACAACACGCCGTCGAAAGTGGCGTTCCGGGCGCGCTACGCGAGCGGCGTGGTGCTGGAGTGCAAGTCGGACAAAATCGCCTTCGGCGTGAAGTTCATTGGCACGGACGGCTGGTTAAGCGTGGGCTACACGGGTATCCGGTGCGAGCCGGCCGGCATCAAGGACTCGGTCATCACCGACCGGGAAATCCGGCTGCCGGCGAGCGAGAATCACTACCGCAATTTCATCGAATGCGTGAAGTCGCGGCAGGACCCCGTCGAACCCGTCGAGACCGGCCATCGCACCGCCACGCTTTGTCATCTGGGCAACTTGGCGATGGTTTTGAAACGAACGCTCAAGTGGGATCCAAAGCGGGAAGTAATCCTTGGTGACGCGGAGGCCGCGAAGCTGACCGAGCGCCCGCTCCGCGTGCCGTGGAGCTGCGATATGCCGCTCAAAGCGTAGGATCTCATGCGCACGTCACCCGGACGGAATGATGCGGTTGGCGCAAAACGTGACTGCGACGCCCCGTCGCTGCTACGCCGGCCCGCGACGCCGGGTAGCGCCCTGGCTTTGATGGGATGAGGACCACCAGCAAGGCTACAATGCAACGTCGTGCGATCTCAACCCAGCGCCGTCGCTCTCCAGATGCGGATGAAATCTAGGCGCACCTTTCCGCCACCACTATGAAAACGAAACTCCACTTTGCCGCTGTCCAACTCATGGCCGCGCTCACGGCCGACGTCGTCCCCGCTCAGGAACGTCACACCGCCCAGCCAACGCCATCCCGTGTTGCCACCGAGCCTGTGTTGCCTGTGGGCACGAAAGTCCTGCGCAACCTCGCCTATGTTCCCAATGGCCACGAACGGCAGAAGCTTGATCTTTACGTGCCGTCGGCGACCAAGCCGCTGCCTCTGGTCATCTGGGTTCACGGTGGCGGTTGGCGGGGCGGCAGCAAGCAGGGCTGCCGGAGTCTCCCATTCCTCGAACACGGCTACGCGGCGGCCAGCGTCGGCTATCGCCTCAGCCGGCACGCCGTTTTCCCGGCGCAGATCGAAGACTGCAAAGCCGCGGTGCGCTGGCTGCGCGCTCACGCCAGAGAATACAACCTCGACCCGGAGCGATTTGCGGCGTGGGGTTCGTCCGCGGGTGGCCATCTTGTGGCGCTGCTCGGCACCAGCGGCGAGTTTAAGGAATTCGACAAGGGCGAGAACCTCGAAGTCTCCAGCCGCGTGCAGGCCGTGGTGGACTGCTATGGCCCGACGGATTTCACGCAGATGCGCAAACAAGCGCTGCCCGATGCGACCACCAACCCCGACGCGCCCGATTCTGCCACCGCACAACTCCTGGGCGGCCCGCTTCCGCTGAACCAGGACAAAGCCGCCCGGGCCAATCCGATCACTTACGCCAGCCGCGATGATCCGCCGTTTCTGATCATGCACGGCAACCGGGACAAGCTCGTGCCGTATCAACAAAGCGAGTTGCTGCGTGACGCGCTGCAGAAGGCCGGGGTGGATGTTACGCTGACCCTCTTCGACGGCGCGGGCCACGCGCTCGGCCCGCCCAAAGTGGATCGGCTGGTTTTGGAGTGGCTGGACCAGCGCCTAAAACCGAAGGCTGCGAAGTGATGTCTTGCCGCACAGCCCAACGCGCGAGTTGGCGATTCAAGAACCGTAGCGTGGCTAGCCTCGCCCTTGTGTTGCTCGCTTGCTTTACCATCGGGGTGTCCAGGGCCGAAACCAACCGTTTGCTTGCACCAACGCCGCCGATGGGCTGGAACAGTTGGAACTGGTTCGGCAAGGAAGCCATCAACGAACAGATCGTCCTGGAAGTCATGGACGCGATGGTCACCAACGGGCTGCGCGAGGCCGGCTACCGCTATGTCGTCGTGGACGGCGGCTGGCGCGATACGCAGCTCGCCCCGAACGGTGAGTTGCAGGCGCATCCGGTGAAGTTCCCGCATGGAATGAAACGGCTTGCCGATTATGCCCACTCCAAAGGGCTCAAGTTCGGCTTGCACACGGTCCCGGGCACACACGATTGCCGGGGGGACGCGGTGGGCGGATTCGGTCGCGAGGAAGCTCATGTGCGGCAATTCGTGAATTGGGGATTGGACTTCATCAAGCTGGATCAGTGCAAATACGCGGACGGCTGGGACGAGTCCTTGCTCCAGGCGACCTACACGAAGTGGAGCGAACTGCTCCGGCAAAGCGGTCGCGACATTGTGCTGAGCATCAGCGCCTACACGTGGCGCGCTTGGTATCCGCAAGTTGGGCAGATGGCGCGAACGACCGGCGATATCCGTGGCCGCATTCACAAAGGGGGCGCGGTGTTCGATGGGGAGAAGCGCTCGGTGATGCAGATTGCGGACGAGAACAACCGCGCGGCGGCCTTCGCCGGGAATGGCTATTGGAATGACCCCGACATGCTCGTGATCGGGGAACAAGGGCTCACTTTGGAAGAACAGAAAGCGCACTTCGCGTTGTGGTGCGTGATGTCCGCGCCGCTCGTGCTTGGCAGCGATCCGCGCGCCATGACGCCGTCGGAAAAGGAGATTGTGCTGAACCGCGATTGCCTCGCCGTCAATCAGGACCCAACCGAGCAGGGGCGTCGGATCAAGACCGATGGTGATGCTCAAGTGTGGGCCAAGCAACTCGCGGGAGGTCGCCACGCCGTGTTGCTGATCAACTGCAGTCCGGTGGAACCGAAGCCGATTACTGTCACTTGGGCTGAGTTGGGCGTCTTGGGCAAGATGAAGGTCAAGGATGTGTGGGGCAAAACGGAATTGGGGGTGCAGGAAAGTGCGCTCACTCAATCCACGCCGCCTCATGCCTCTTGGTTGTTGCTGCTTTCGCCAGGTGCGAAATGAAGTGGCGGTCACGCTCGCGATTACGGAGCGCGGCTGGGTGCGGGAGCACCAGCCGCAGCAGCCGGAGAATTTACGTCGTGCCCGGGGTCTTCCAGTCCGCTTCTCCTTCGCAATGCTGCGGCGGCTGGTCCGGAGGACACAGCCGCGCTCCTGCCCGACTTGATCGCCACTTCGAGTCGCACCCTCCTTCACTCGGAATGTTGCCTCTCTCCGCCCAGCAATCCATTCTTAGTGTTTGAAATGAAACTGCTCCCGCTCCTCCTGACTCTACTCGGTAGCCTGTCGGTGAACCTGATCGCTGCCGACACACCGAACATCGTGGTCATCATCGCCGACGACCTCGGCTACGGTGACCTTGGCTGCTACGGCGCCGCGAGGATCAAGACGCCGAACATAGACCGGTTGGCTGCGCAGGGCCTGCGCTGCACTGCTGCCTATGCGGCCGCATCCACCTGCACGCCCACGCGGTACTCACTGATGACCGGTGATTACGCATGGCGGCAAACCGCGAAACGTACCAGCATCCTCGATGGCGACGCCCCGCTCGCGATTGAACCCGGGCGACTGACGCTTCCCGCGTTGTTGCGGAAAGCAGGCTACCAGACCGGCATCGTCGGCAAGTGGCATCTCGGACTTGGCGATGGGCAGACACCGGTCAACTTCAATCAAGCGATCAAGCCCGGGCCACTCGAAGTCGGCTTTG
Organism: uncultured Verrucomicrobiota bacterium; assembly: GCA_964371005.1. Classification (GTDB taxonomy): domain Bacteria; phylum Verrucomicrobiota; class Verrucomicrobiia; order Limisphaerales; family MWDV01; genus MWDV01. The sequence continues at coordinate 10,588 of CAYJNU010000254.1, forward strand.
ATTACGCGCACATCATCCCGGCTACCGTGGATCGCGTGCCGAGCGTTTGGATCGAGAACCACCGCGTCGTTGGGCTTGATTCGGCCGACCCGATCACCGTGAGCTATCTCACGAACATCAGCGATGAACCCACTGGGCTGGCGCGTCCCGAGTTGCTGAAGCAGCCGGCGGACAAACAGCACGCCTGCACCATCATCAACGGCATCAGTCGCATCGGCTACATGAAAGGCGGCAAGGCGGCCCGCTTCAAGGACGAGGAACTGCCGGATACCGTTGTCGCCAAATCCGTCGCTTTCATGGAGCAGCACCAGGGGCGGCCGTTCTTTCTTTACGTCGGTTTGTTCGAACCTCACGTGCCCCGCACGGTCAAGGCGCGTTTCGCGGGCAGTAGCGGCTGCGGCATTCGCGGGGACGTCATCCAACAGTGCGACTGGCAAACCGGTGAAATCCTGAACGCGCTTGACCGGTTGAAGCTCACCGACAACACGCTCGTGTTCTTCACCAGCGACAACGGTCCGGTGTTCTTCGACGGCTATTTCGATCGTTCGCTGGAGGAAGCCCACGGACACCACCCTGCCGATGGTTTGCACGGCTGGAAGTATCTCGTCTTCGAAGGTGGTGCGCGCGTGCCGTTCATCGCTCGTTGGCCGGGCCACGTTCCCGCCGGCGTATCGGATGAGATGCTTTGCCTCACCGACCTGCTGGCCACCTGCGCGGCGCTGACGGAGGAATCGTTGCCGGAAGACGTTGGTCGGGACAGCCTCAACCTGCTGCCGCTTCTGCTTGGCAGGTCCAAGGTCTCGCCGCGCGATTCCGTGGTGCAACAAGGCATTTCGAGCGGACTCGCCATCCGCAAGGGGAATTGGAAGTTCATCCCGCCGAACGCCAAAGCGGGCGCCAGTGGCATGGGTTCGGGTGCCAACCCGAACGATACCCGCTTTGCCGAAGCGACCATTCGCGAGCCGCTGCTGTTCAACCTCGCCGAAGACCCGGCCGAAACAAAGAACCTCACCGGCAAGCACGCCAACAAGGTCAGAGAACTCACGGCCTTGTTGGACACAATCCGCACGCGCGGGCGTTCGCGTCCTTAAACCTCCTGTGAAGAGCATCCTCATCACCATCCTTCTCGCTGTACTTTGCGCTGCCTACGGG
>CAYJNU010000255.1:0-3727 GCA_964371005.1 uncultured Verrucomicrobiota bacterium
GGCTCCTTCGGGGTGCAGATCATCAAGGAGCAGGGCGGCAAGGTCATCGCCCAAGACCGACCGACGTCGCAAGACTTTAGCATGCCAAAGACTGCGATCATGACCGGCGACGTTGATTTTGTCCTCCCCTTGAATGAGATCGCTCCCAAGTTGACCGAGATGGTCGGTGCCGGCAAAGGATAACGTTGGTCCGGGGTCCGGGAATCTGTGTAGATCACGGCGCCAGCTGGTAGATCTTGAGCGTCGCCCTCTTGATCAACTTGGACGACAACAGGGCCGAATCGGCAATCGGCACGATCTGGTCGTCATCGCCGTGAAGGATGAGCGTCGGCACATCGAACTGCTTCAGGTCCTCGGTGAAATCCGTCTCTGAGAAAGCCTTGATGCAGTCGAAGGTGCTTTTGAGACTCGCCAGCATCCCTTGGAGCCAGAAGGACTCCCGCACGCCTTCCGAGATTTTCGCGCCCGGCCGGTTGTAGCCGTAGAACGCCATCGTGAGGTCCTTCCAGAACTGCGAGCGGTTGGCAAGGAGATCGGCTCGGATTACCGTCGAAACCCTCCGACCACGCCTCTCCGGGAAGTGGTTTTGTGGTCGCGATGGCGGGTTCAGCCCAGTTGAGATTTCATGAAAGCAGACTCATCGCGTTCGCGCGCGGGACTCCGACCTGATTGGGCTGGCCAGCCGTAACCCGCAGAGGATGGTTTACCACTACGAAGGTTCCCCAAGGTGGCGTTCGGCGACCCGTTCGGTGTTTGATCGGGTTCGGAACGTCCGCCCTTGGTCCCCGCCTTCGCTGTGAACAAGGATTTCATAATGGCATTGAGTGACTCAGTCGTGTGGTGTGCTGGAGTCTCCGGCGTGTCGCACCGAGCGTTAACGGAGCAAGAGCACGATAACAACGATTAGGAGAATAAGGCCGACCGAACCGCCTCCAATATAGAGGGCACTGGCAAGAACCGGTGTGAATAAGAGATGCATAGCGTGTCTTTCGTTCCTGATGGCAATGTACTCGCCATCACTTTCTTGGGGAACGTTAAGCGACAGGCCGGTTTCTCGCTATGGGGTGTTTCCCTACCGGGTACGAAGGGTGACATCATCCTCCGAAGACGGATCCACTCATGCGTCGCTGTGGTTAAGCGCCGGGGTCAGATTCGCGGTGCGGTGCCGTGCGGCGTTCGGCCCGTTGGACTTAAGCGAGTGGGCAGGGACATACATTTCGACGGAATGTTCCAGGCCATCGTTCCGGAGGGGAATGGTTGTTCCGGATATTTCTTGACCATCGAGGGTGAGCAGCTTCGTGCCGGCCGAATCAGCGGCTCGCCCCGTGGAATAGAACGCTGGGTCGTCGGGCTGGGTCTCGCTTTCATTATTACACGGGGCGAGCCGGGTGATAGTGATGTGATAAACCGTTTGCCGGTAGCGGTAGTGAATCTTGTAGGTGTTCCAGGTTTTCGGCAGCCGGGGCGAGAGTCGCAACTGGTCACCTTCCAGGTTCACCCCCAGCAGCGTTTCGATGAGCAGGCGATACATCCAGCCGGCGGAACCTGTGTACCAGGTCCAACCGCCCCGGCCCGTGTGTGGCGCGACCGCATAGACGTCCGCCGCGATGACGTAAGGCTCAACCTTGTACGTGGCGATTTGTTTGGGAGTTCCGGCGTGACGGATGGGATTGAGCAGCGCGAAGAGTTCCCACGCGCGGTCATTGTCTCCCATGAGGGCGAACGCCATCGCCGTCCAAATCGCGCCGTGCGTGTATTGGCCGCCGTTCTCGCGCACGCCGGGAATGTAGCCTTTGATGTAACCGGGGTTCAGAGGCGATTTGTCGAAGGGCGGATCGAACAACTGGATCAGTCTGGCATTTCGTCGGACCAGACGCTGATCTACGGATTGCATGGCCTGACTGGAACGCTGTGGATCGCCAGCGCCGCTGATCACCGACCAGCTTTGCGGCAGGGAATCAATCTGACATTCCGAGTTGGCCGAGGTGCCGAGGGGGTCTCCATTGTCGAACCAGGCACGGCGATACCAGCCCCCGTCCCAGGCGTGTTGCTCAATGTTCTGTTGCAGTTGCTGCGCCTGGGCGAGGCAGCGTTTGGCAAAAGCGGGATCGCGGTGGGCGCGCGCCAGTTCGGCAAACTGGATGAGCACGTCGTACAGGAAGAACGCCAGCCAGACACTTTCACCGCGGCCCTGGTTTCCCACCCGGTTCATGCCGTCATTCCAATCGCCGCAACCCATCAGCGGCAGGCCGTGCGCGCCAAACGTCAGCCCGTGCTCGATGGCGCGCACGCAATGTTGGTACAGCGTGGCCGACTCTTCGGAGCGATTCGGCAAATCGTAATACGCTTCTTCCTCCGGTTTGACCGGCCGCCCCTCGAGGAAATAAATGGGTTCGTCGAGTACGCCGGTGTCCGCGACACACGCGACGTAGCGGCAGGTGGCATACGGCAACCACAGATAGTCGTCGGAAAAATGAGTTCGCACGCCGCGTCCCGCCGGGGGATGCCACCAATGCTGCACATCGCCTTCGCGGAACTGATGCGCCGCCGCGCGGAGCAGATGCTCGCGGGTCAGGGCGGGTTCGGCATGCACCAGCGCCATCACGTCTTGCAATTGGTCGCGAAAACCGTAAGCGCCGCCGGATTGATAAAAGCCCGTGCGGCCCCAGAGCCGGCAGCTCAAGGTCTGATACAACAGCCAGCCGTTCGCCATCACATTCACTGCGGGATCGGGCGTGTCCACATTCACTGCGCCGAGAGTCCGGTTCCAATAGGCCCAGACGCCTTCAAGCGCGCTGCGGTTGGCATCGGTCCGGCGAAAGCGGTGCAGCAGGTTCTGCACATCCGCCGCGTTGCGCCCCACCCCGAGGCGGAAGCTCGTTTCCCGTTCCTGCCCTTCCCGCAAATTAAAGGTGACTTGCACCGCGCCGCACGGATCCAGCCCCGCGCCGACTTTGCCGGAAAGGCGGGCGCGCTTGAGCGCCGCCGGATGCGCCAGACTGCCGTTTCGCCCGATGAATTCCTTCCGATCTCCCGTGAAGGTGCGCGTGCCATCGTTGACATCAATGAAGGCGATGCGCTCGGGAAATTCGGTGTTGTAGTAATTGTACGCCAGCAACGCGCCGGTCTTGAGGTCCACCTCGGTCTGGACGTGCAGCAGGCTTTTCGGCCGCAAGTCGCCCAACACCCATTCCCAATAACCGGTGACCGACACGCGGCGCGGACGACCCGAGATGTTGCGCAATTTCAGGACCGTGAATTTCACCGGCGCGTCCATGGCCACATACACCCACATCTCCGAGGCGATGCCGTTTTCGGTATGCTCGAACACCGTGTAGCCGAAGCCGTGGCGAATAACATAGGGCGTAGCCCCGCGCGCGGGCGAAGGCGTGGGCGACCAGAACCTGCCGGTCTGTTCATCGCGAATGTACAAAGCCTCGCCGGTGGGGTCCTGGACCGGATCGTTGCTCCAGGGCGTGAGTCGGAATTCATGGGAGTTTTCCAGCCACGTGTACGCCGCGCCGTTTTCGGAAACGACCGTCCCGAAACAGGGATTAGCCAGCACATTGACCCACGGGGCCGGCGTCATCTGGCCTGGTTGCAGGGTGATGACATATTCGTGCCCATCGCGGGTAAAGCCGCCGAAGCCGTTCATGAAAATCAGCTCGCGGTCCGGCAGCGGCGGGGGCACATCGGGCGGCCCGGAGCGCGTGGGCGTCAGGGCAGG
>CAYJNU010000255.1:3738-11708 GCA_964371005.1 uncultured Verrucomicrobiota bacterium
ATTTTCGGGGTCGATAACTATCCCCGCGACGGGCTGCAGCAACACGAGATGGTCGTGCATAATTTGTTCGAGGCTGCGGACGAAGACGCCCCCGGGCTTGTCGAGCAGTTGCGCATCAATTCCCGAGACAATCAGGCTGGTGATCTGGTCTTGCAAAGACTGGCGGTAAACCGAGCCCTCCTCGTTCAAGATGACGAGATCAACGGTCAATCCCTTGAGCCGCCAGTAGGAGTGGGCTTGGATCAACTGCCGAACGATCTCGATCTTCTTGGGGTCGCTGATGCGGAGCAGGACAATCGGAACGTCGCCCGAGATGCCATAACTCCAAAGGCCTCGTTGGCCACGCCGGTTGTTGCGTAGCACGCCGGGGTTGGCCCGGCGGGCGGGATCGGCATAAATCAACGCGCTGGCCAGGCGGCCATAGAGTTGAGCCTCCGCCTCCGTGGCGTTGAGCTGGTGCAACGCCACCTGGCTGTGGGTCCACGCCAGATCGAAAGTGCGGTCGGCCATGCGGGAGCTTTGGTATTTTTCCACTTGCGCCAGCGCGGTCTCCCGGCTCTCGGTCACGCCCACCACCAGGTCAATGATGGCCGTCGCCTGACGCGGCAAAGCGACCGTGCGCCGCAGCGAGATGATCGGATCGAGCACCGAGCCGACGGTGTTCGACAACGGCGAATTGCTCTGCATCGCCGCGGGGTTGGCCAGCGTTCCGCCGCGTCCAACAAATTTGCCGCGATCGGTTTCGCAGGAAATCGCGCCCAGTTCGCCACCCTGACCCACCAACAGATGCAGCAGCCAGGGCGGTTTTTCTTCGGGAGAACTGGCGCGGCGGGTGCAGAGAATGGCGGAGGATTCTCGCGCGAATTCGGTTTGCACGAAGAGATTGCTGAAGGCGGGATGCGCGGCGTCCGTGGAGGGCAGGGCGAGCACCACCTCCGCATAGCTGGTCAATTCAATAACCCGCGCCACGTTGGAACGATTCGTGACCGTGATGCGCCGCAACTCCACGTCGTCTTCCGGCGACACGCTGATCTCGGTGTGAATTTCGAGGCCGGCGTGACGCTGCCGAAACTCCGCGCGTGCCTGCGTAAAGATGGCTTCATAGCCTTTCGTCGCGCGCAACGTGGGCTGGTACGCGGTGGACCAGAATTCGCCGGTCGCGACATCGCGCAGATAAACAAACGTTCCCCAGCAATCGCGCGTGGCATCTTCGCGCCAGCGGGTGACCGCCAGATCGCGCCAGCGACTGTAACCACCGCCCGCACTGGTGATGACCACATGATAGCGACCATTGGAGAGCAGATGAACCTCCGGCGCCGGTGGCGTCGGATTCGTGCAAATCCGCATCGCGCTTTCCGCTTCGCCCGCGACCGGTCGCGCAGTCTCCAGTGCCAGGTCATCCACGAAGACACTTGCGGCGGTCTTGGGCACGCGCTCCTGCAACAGCAAATCCGCCGCCTTGAGGACCGGACAGGCCATGAAGCGCCGTTGCATGGGGTCGTCCTGCAATTGACTGACCAGTGCCAGCAAACTCATCCCCTGATGATGCGCCATGTAAGATCGAACCGTGGCGCTGGTTTCATCCGGCGGCACTCGCGAGGGCGTGTAATCCACCGCCTCGTAAAAGCCGTAAGCGCCGGTGCGAGCCTCGACCGCCAGCCGTTGCAGGTTTTCGCACGCGGCCCGCGGCGCGACCATCAGCGCCATCACGGTGGCGTAAGGCGCGATCACCAGGTCATCGGCCAATCCTCGTTTTAAGCCCAGGCCGGGCACGCCAAAGGCGCGGTACTGGTAGTTCAGGTGAACGTCGGTCCGGTTGTAGCCCGATTCAGAAATGCCCCACGGCACGCCCCGCAATTTCCCGTACTCGATTTGTTGTTGCACCGCCGCTTTGCAGGTGTGATCCAGCAGCGTGTTTTCATAATTGGGCATGACCAGCAGCGGCATCAAGTATTCAAACATCGAGCCGCTCCACGAAACCAGGATCGGCGCGCCGTGCGAAGCGACCAACAGTCGGCCCAGCGAAAACCAGTGGTCCTGTGGCACCTGGCCCAGGGCGATGGCAACGTAGCTGCATAAACGCGCTTCCGAGGCCAGCAGATCGTAGAAACTGGTGTCCCGCCGACCTTCGGCAATGTTGAATCCGATGGCGAACAATTCCCGGGCCGGGTCGAACAGAAAGGTGAAGTCCATCGCCGCCAGTTCGTCGGTCTGGCGGGCCAGGGTTTCCAAGGCGAGGAGGCGCTGCCGGGCATGGTCGCTGGCTTCGCACAGGCAACGCGATAATTCCGCGTCGCTGTCGCCTGGTTTTCCCGGAGTGCGCCCGTCCTCGGGCGCAGCAACGTGCGAAAGCAATGGCGGGTTGGAATTTTCAAGTGATTCGGAGTAATCGGACGCTGCTGCGCCCGGGACGGGCGCACTCCGGACGGGGGGCGATTGGTCCAACATCGAGACTTCACGCAAGGTGGGTGCGCGGTCACGTTGGAGGAGTGTCTCCTCGAGGTCTCCAGGAGCGCGGACATCTTTGTCCGCGCTCTGTAGCCACGGCGCGAGGAACCGCAATTCCTCCAGGTGCTCCTCGCAATTGCGCTGCAACGTTTGACCCCACTCTTTGAGTTCCGCCTCTTCGTTAGCCAGTGAAGCCGCAATTTTGGTTGCTTGCTCCGTCGCCCGTTCCAACAAGCGGAGCGCCGCAACCAGAGTGGCAGGAGCTTTTTCCAATTCCGCATCGAGGTTGGCCAGCGCCACATCTTCCCCGGCCAGGACTTTCAGGACGCCCACCGTGTCGCGCAGGCCGGCAAACATCTGCGGCGAACAAATGCTTTCATCGGCCATTTCCCGCAGGCCGGCCCCGAGCGTCAGCAAATGTCCCGCTAGGTTGCCGCTGTCCACACTCGACACGTAGCGCGGGAGGAGCGGTTCGAGGGTGCGGGTATCATACCAGTTCAAGAAGTGCCCGCGATACCGTTCGAGTCGTTGCATCGTGGCCAGGGTGGCTTGCGTGCGGCGAATCAGACCGCCTGCCGAAAGATACCCAAAATCCCGGGCGGCCAGATTGGCAAGCAACGCCAGACCCATGTTCGTGGGCGAGGTGCGCGAAGCAATCGTCGGGGTGGGGATTTCTTGAAAATTGTCCGGCGGCAGCCAGTTCTCCTGCGCGGTGACAAAGGTCTCAAAAAAATGCCAGGTCTTGCGGGCGGTGTGGCGGAGAAACGTCAATTGCTCTGCCGACAAATCGGGCGTCGTGGACTCAATGGGCTGGCTGATCCGCCAGGCGATCCACGGAGCGGCCAACCAAAGACCCAGGAGCGGCAGTGCCAAAGGCAGTTGGGCCGGCTGCAGGATGGCCAGAAACACTCCCGTCACCAGGGCGACCACCGGCACGATCCACATCGTTTGGTAAAAGCTGACGAGCTCGGCGCGCGTGGTCCGTTCGGCATCACTGGACGTTTGCCATTCAAGGAGTCGTTTGCGGGTTATCAAAAGCCGCAGCAGCGTCCGGCCAATGGCGTCGAGGCTAATGAAGGCGTCGTAAGGTAGAAAGGCCAGCGTCAGAAGAATCTGCCCGAGCTGGCGTCCGCCGGCCGCCGCTGCTTCGCGCAGATGCATCGTCCACGGCAAATCAGCCGGTTTGAAGACCAAGTTGGCCAACACCGCCAACAAGCCGGGAAGGGTGATGATGCCCAGGACCAGCACCATTACCAAGCCGCCAAGTTCCGGCAGGAGCAGCCAATGACCCAGCAGCAGGAGCAGCAGGGCGACGGGGACGAGACTGCGCCGCAGGTTGTCGAGAATCTTCCATTGGGACAACGCGGAGAGCGGATTGGCTACCCGGCGGGCGTCGGCCCCGGGAACGCGCGGCAGTAGCCATTGCGAGATCTGCCAATCGCCGCGAATCCAGCGGTGCCGCCGTTCCATGTCCACGTTGTAGCGCGAGGGATACTCTTCGTAGAACTCCACGTCGCTGACGAGGGCGGAGCGGGCATGACACGCCTCCAATAAATCGTGGCTGAGGACGGTGTTCTCCGGAAATCGTCCGTGGAGGGCCCGCTGAAAAGCATCTACGTCGTAGATTCCTTTGCCAATAAACGAGCCTTCCTGGAAAACATCCTGATACACGTCGGACACGGCGCGGGTGTAAGGATCAATGCCGGCGTCGCCGGCAAACAGCCGGACGAACCAGGAGCGTCGGGCGCTGGGCAGACTCACGCCGACGCGCGGTTGCAGAATGCTGTAGCCTTCGTTGACAATCCCGCGCACGGCATCGAACTCCGGACGGTTCAGCGGATGGGCCATCGTGCCCACGAGCTGCCGGGCGGCTTCGCGCGGGAGCTGGGTGTCGGTGTCGAGCGTGATGACATACTTGATGGCCGGCAGGATGGACGTCTCGCCCACGATCTCGGAAAAACAGTTGCGCGAGCCGCCGCGCAGCAGCGCGTTGAACTCCGCGAGCTTTCCCCGCTTGCGTTCGTAACCCATCCACACGCCCTCGCTGGCGTTCCACCGGCGCGGGCGGTGGAACAGGAAAAAGAATGTGTGGCTCTTGGTGGGATATTTCTGATTCAGCAACTCCACGCCAACCTGCGCCCGCTGTAACAACCCTTGATCTCCCGGCAGAATTTCCTCCGGCGCATCACGGAAATCCGTCAGCAAGGCGAAGTGCAGATGCGGATCCCGATTCGCGAGGTGATGAATCTCCAGGGACTCGATCAAGCGATCCACGCCGGCCAGGCTCGTGAGCATCGTCGGAACGACCACCATCGTGCGGCAATCAGGCGCGATGCCGGAGGAAAAATCCAGGCGCGGAAGCAGGCGCGGTTTCACCAGCAACGTGGACAGCCAGTTCATCAACGCCACGGCCAGTTGACTGGCACACAGCAAAAACACCAGGGTGAAGAAAAGGAGCTTCCCTCCCGGCACTTCGAGGGTCACGGCCGGCAGCATAAACCCGAGCGTGGCAAGCAGGGTGACCACTCCAATGCCGCCGGCATAAAACGGCAGGGGATATCGGTGGATGCTCCGTTCGCTGATCGTTCGCCAGGGCCGGCGCACCTGCGCGGCGCGTTCCAGCAACGGCTGACCTTTGTCGATCAGATAAAAACCCACATGGGCGGTTCGGGCTTCGCGTCCATTCTGCCGGGCGCTATCGGCGGCCAGTTGAATCGCGAGTTGGGCAACGTCCGCTTCCGGGAGCTGGCTGTGCCGGGAGATGGTTTCGACCGAATGGCGATAGCGATCGCGGGTCGCAAAATCCATCCGCCGGTAAACGCCGACCGGGTCCGAACGCAACGTCGCCTCGACCAGGCTCAGCGTCTCCACGAACTCCTTCCAGTCCATGGCGCTCAAGAACCGCAGGCTGGCAATGATGTGGCTGACGGAAACCTGGTCGGCGGCCTGATTTTGGCTCTCTAGTTGAACCAGTTGCTCGATGGACAACCCTTGTTCAACCAGCCGCTGTTCGAGCCAACTGCGCGCCAGATGCAATACCGGACTGCGCTGCGACAAACGCCGGCAGAATTCCGCCACGAACGAACTGGACAAGGGCAGATCGGCTTTCGCCATGTCTGCCACCACCACGACGAGGTTGGACGGATTCCGTTCCGCCATCTCCTGCAAACGATCCACCCACAAGTCCGCCAGGTCGCAATCCTCCCGGTCTGCGATCAGGCGGGTGGTGATGCGCTGAAGGTTTTCAATCAACCCCAGGCGCAGCATGATGGGAATGGCCCACAACTCCCCCAGTTTCAAAGAACTCACCGTCTGGTAGGACGCGATGAAAGCGCGCAGCGGCTCCGCATCAATCTGCGCATCCACGTGCGAGATCAATTCCAGCACGAGATCATAGACGCGCGGCAATCCGGCGGAGGGACCGTTCAGGAGGCGCGGCAGTTGCCGGCTATAACCCCGGGGCAGATGTCGCCGGGACATTTGAATCTGCTCCTCAATCAGGTAGAAATTGTCGAGCAGCCACTCGGCGGCGGGAGTGATCCGCCGCCGGGCATTCAAGGCCAGGGTCGCCCGATTGAAGCCTCTTAACGTGTCTTCGTTTTGGCCCAACTGGGTGAGCAGACGGTTGGCCCCGTGCCGCGTGACCACCTGATGATTGGCGGCCAGAGCTTTGGCGTGTCGCGCGAGTTGTTCGACGCTGAACAACTCGGCCCGCATTGGCGGCTCGCTCCGGGGCGAGCCCACCTGCGTTTGCCTGGCCATCCAAGTCCGCCAGCGTAACGAAAGAGTCTGCATGTTGTTCTTAAGTTCCGACCGCGATTCCTGTCATTGAGCTAAGCCCGGAAGCGCTTCCGGTCGGGCAACCTCCGGCTCGCCGCTCAGGAGGCCGGGCCCACCTTGGATTGTGGAAGACTCCGCCCGCCCAATCGGAATCCGGCCGGGTCGCTAATGTTGTCCCAGATCGGTATTCACATTTCCACCAACCACCCCAGGCTCGGCGTTGTCGCGCCCGAGCCACCGCGAAGCCGGACGGCGGGACGAGCAAGACCTGAAAGTCTTCGGAGCGGCGGTCGTTGTCATCGGGATTCTTAAAGGGCCCTTTCTTGCTTTTCGGTCCAACTGGCACGCTCCGTGACCACCAATTCTGCGACCCAGTAACCGGGGCGCTCGTAATGGCGATGGAGTCCCGTCTCGTAATCCCGGGTGAGCAGCGACGCTTCCGTGTATTCCGGCGACCGCTTAATGGCGTCGCGGGGCAGATTGACGAAGACTTTCGATTCGCTCCAACTCACACGCTCGATCCATTGCGGAGAAACCAGCACCTTCTTTCCGGGCCACCAGTTCCGCGTGGCCACCACCAAGTATCGAATCGCCCACGTCGTGTCATCAATGATAAAATCGTCCACGTGGCCAATTTCGCCGTCAGTGGCTTGAATCTCGTAACCCCGCACATTGTCCGTGCTGCGCAGATGAGGATCCCACGCCTTCTCACCTGGGGTGGAGGTTCTCCAGCTTTCCCGGTCGCGCGCGATGTAGGGAAAAGAGCCCCACATGTAGGGGCCGTTCCAGTACGTCGGCCAGCCGTAATATCCGTAGTACGCTTCCTCGAATTGGCGGGAGACGGGCTTGTCGCTGTTCAACGAGGGGCTGTTTTCGATCTGCTGTTTGGTCAAGTCAACGGCGATGTGGTGCTCTGCTTTGATCGCGGCGACCAGCGCATACGGGGAAATCAGCACCTGCCGGCCGGTCAGCCAGTTTCCCGTGTTGGCAACCAGATAGCGAATCGCCCAGTGCCGGTCATCGAAGTAGAATTCGTGGACCTCCCCGATTGCCCCGTCGAGGCTGTCGAGTTTGTAACCCTTCAGTGTTTTGGCTTTGCTTAGCATAATGGTCCTTGCGTTCTTTGCGTGTTGCTTTGGTTCAGACTTGGCGTCCGTGCCACGGGTGTGAGACTTCGACATCGGTTTCACCGCGATCCGCTCGGGCGTCGGCACTCATACTGCGCCAGCGGGGGCGGCTTCGCTATGGGGTATAACCCTACCCTGGATTATGGGGGGGGCCAGCGCCCGCCTGCTCGCGTGCTTGGATCACCCCGGCGATGGTGTCAAAAACGTGACGTTGCATCTCGCCGGCAATCGGGACGTAGCCCTCCATGTAAGCAATGACCTCTTTCCCGGCCCGATCCCGGTCCAAAATGAACGAGGCCATCGTGAAGAACAGGACGGTCAAAGGAAACAATGAGAAGAATGCATTGAAGGCGAATGCTCCCGCCCACTGGGCCCCGTCAATCCGTAAGAACGTTTTGCCGGCGAGCCAAAGGATCCCCCAAACCCGGCGAGTCTTTTGACCAAGCGTGCCTGGCCGGCGTAGGGTTGCCTCGGGCTGCGGGCATATCGTGCTGGTGAACTTCCTCGATCCTTCTTTGCGCGAGGGTTCACTCATGCTGGTTCTCCTGATCACGGTGTCTGCAGGAACTCGGTGGGACGCACTCCTTCCCGTTGGCGAGCGGCGCGGTACTGGGT
>CAYJNU010000256.1:0-4641 GCA_964371005.1 uncultured Verrucomicrobiota bacterium
CCACGTCCCAATGCCCACGTTGCCAGCGTCGTTGATCGCGAAGTCGTAAGTCACCAGGCTGCCCGTCGTGCCGGGGTCGTTGTCGGTGCGAAACATGAAGAACCCCGCGCCGGTGTGGCCCATCCCGAAACGTTGCCCGCTGGCATTGGCGCTCCAGCCCAGGGCGGCCCCGCTCTCAAAGTCCAGCGCACCCGTCCATCCGTTGTCCGTCCACCTCGGCCCGCCACTCAAGCTCAGGCGATGCGCCGGGCTAGCCGTGCCGATGCCGACGTTTCCGCCGATGTAGTAGGCGTTCGTGCCATTGACCGACCACACGCTGCCAGCGGTCGCGGGATCCGCCCAGTTGAACTCCGCACCGTCGTAGGTCAACACCCGGCCCGCCGCAGGAGCATTCGCGCTGGCCAGTTTGGTGGCATCAATCGAGCCGGGCGACAGATGCGCGCCGGTAATGGAGTTGCTGGCCACGCTGGCCGACAGCGCGTAAGGCGCTGAGCCCAGAATCGTGTCCGGCGCAAGCCGAAGAGACCCGTTCACGCCGTCACTGAACCAAACGCGCAGCGCCACGTCGGCGTTGGCGGCAAAGATGTCCGCCGTGAGTGGTCGCATGTTCGCCCGGCGGGCGCCCCCGAGTCCCACCTAAAACACCCCGCCGCCCCCCGCCCGCCAACCGCCGCCCCCCGGCTCGGAGCCGCCCACGCTTGTGCCGTCGTTGGACCAGAGCGACGCGCCGCCGGGCTTTGCGATGAGGGCAAACTTAAACTGCCCGGTGCCGGAAAAGTTCGCGCCGGCCACCTTGACCCGGCCCTGATAACTGGTCATCAGCGGCACTGCCGCGTGAAGTTGGGCAATGGCGATCGCGACAGCGACGCCCGTGAAGAGAAGGAATCGAATTTTCATGAGTCATGGAGTTCCATTTTAGCTACCAAACGAACACGAGCAAAAATGACCGCGAATCGAGGACTGGGCTTGAGGATTCGTTTCCGTGAGCTGAACGCCCGGGAGTTGAGCGGGACTCCGCGGCCTCCCCGGACCGCGACCGGTCGCGGTCCGGGGACAGCAATTCGTTGGCGCGGGTTGCTGGCGGATTCAGGGGCGAGGCCGATCGTGGCTTCGCGTTCGAGGGTGGGCAGGATTTTCATACGCTACGCTGGGTTGGGAATACGACTGGTTGCCGGGGTGTCGTCATAGTTGTCCATTTCTCTTCTCAGGAAACTGGGGGCGGAAGTTGCAGGAAAACTTCGGGAGAGTCGCCGGCAAGCAGACCGAGAGACACTCGGTCCACCCGGGGACACGTCGGAACGCAGGCCGGTGTCGCAGCAGAACTGCGAATGACGCTCATCACGGCAGATGATCGTTAGCGCAGGTCGGCAAGCTTGTCTGTACGCAAACATGCGTACTACCGCGGTCCGAGGATTAGGACGGATTCCCATGTTGAATTCGGGGAACGCCCTATTCCCAACGCGGGAGCGATCGCCGAAGCTGCCTGCATTCCGGGGGCAGAGCCGGTGAGAGCGCCGGTCGGACTGGTGGGCAGTCCGCCTCCTGGAGGAAACCAAATTGCACATGTCTCGTAATGCGCAGCGCAGTAACAACCGGTCGCATGAGCTGCTGCACGTGGCGGCCGACGGGCGCGTGGCTCGCATGAGCCCTTCGGCGCGCGAGTGGCTGGAGGAGTTCGTGACGCCGCTGGTCAACGGCGGCCATCACCTGCCTACCGAGTTGGACTACTGGCTGCGGCGGCAGCGGCGGCTGATCGAGCGCTGGCCCAGCACGCCGCCGGCACCCTGGATCGGCCTTCGCCCCGATGGGCGACTGACTGTGCGCCTCGCGGAGGCGAACCCGCAACAGACCACGTTGTTGCTGGTGCGCGAGCGAACTGGCAACGGCGGTGCGCCCAGGCCAGAACTGACGCCCCGCGAAAGCGAGGTGCTGCACTGGATTGCCGAAGGCAAGAGCAACCCGGAGATCGCCATCATCCTCGAATTGAGTCGGCGCACCGTCCACAAACACGTCCAGCACATCCTCAAGAAGATCAGGGTGGAATCGCGAGGCGCTGCGATGGTGTGGGTGTGGGGCTTGGGCAGTGCCGGGAAGTAAAATCCGCAGCACCTTCACAGCAGTCGTTCCCCGCTGCTACTACTCCCAGGCCAAACCTCGCGAGGCCAGCTCCCGCCGCAACTCCGCTAGGTCCCACTCGCACAATCGCCCGTGGCCTTGCAGGAGATAGACCCTCGTCCGATCCGGGCTGAAGGCCAGATCGTGCAGGCGCAAGGGATGCGGCGGCGGCAAATCGAGGACGACTCCGGCCCCGGGCAAGGAACGAATCTCCACCCGGCCTTCATCGCCCGCAGTGGCCAGCCAGCGGCCGTCGGCGCTGAAGGCGCCGGCCCGGTCGCCACGCTGGAGTCTGTGCGGCCAGGCCGGGCCGGGCTTCCAGTTGCCGATCTCCCAAAGCTGGTATTGCTCGCTCGTGGTCACCAGCAGCCAGCGGCCGTCGGGACCAGGACTGGCATCGGCGCCGACGGGGATGCCCAAGCCGCGCACGCGCCGCGCGGTCTGTGGATTCCAGAGCCACACATCCGGCTCGGTCCAGTGCGCGCTCAGCCCCCAGCGACCGTCTGCGGTCAGATGATAACTCGTCGTCGGGAAACCATCGGTGAGCGGACGGGCCCGGCTGGCGTCGCCATCCGGCCACAACCAGAGCTGGGGAGGCGATTGTGCGTGCCGGGACTGCACGACCAGCGAGCGGCGATCCGGCGCAATGCCTTCGAGCAGGAAATTCGGTCCCGGGCTCAGTTGGCGTGCGGCTCCGAACGCCATGGTTTGGTCAACGGATGCGCCACCTTCGTTGTGTTTCAATTCCACCTGTTGCACGCCAAGGCCCACACTGCTGTAAAGGAGCGATCGGCCGTCCGGATGAAAGTGAACCGTCACGCGGTCCAGTTGTTGCCCCAACGGAAGGTGCGCGACCTCGGTGCGCGCCGCCGCATCCCAGAGATGCACCGCGCGTGCGGATGAGGTAGCCACGAACCGACCGTCCGGCCCGACGGCCAGCATGCAGGCTTCACCGTTTGGCGGTCCCGTTCGTCGCCACGGACGAAACACAGCCGAGGGGATGACCTCCAACAGTCCGACCTGCCCCCATGCCGGTTCGTAGGCCAACTTGCGGCCGTCGGCGGAAAAGCGCAGCACGCCGTGCCCGGCCTGGCCGCTCAGCCGCCAGCCACTGTGGCCCACTTGGCGCCAGGAGAGCCGGTTGTCCAAGCCCACGCTGGCCAGCGAGTAACCGTCCGGGTGAAACATCAGCCGGCTGACACTCAGTTCGTGGTCCTGGAAATGCGCCACGATTCGGCCCGAGTCCAATTCGAAGACCGTGATCTCATAGGGCCGAAGCGATTCCGCCACGGCAAGCTGGCGTCCATTGGGAGACCAGGCGAGCCGTGGCGTCCCATTCGTGAACGGCATCGTCCAGACGCGCGCACCATCCGCGACGCGCACCACCTCGACCGCGCCGTGGACGAAACAGCCAAAGCGTTCCCCCTGGGAATCGGCCGCGAGTCGGATGACCGTCGCCGGCGCCGCGATCAATTCCCGGCTGGTGCCGTCCTCCAAGTGGTGCAACACGACGCCCAGTTGATGAGCGGCGATCAGGACGCAAGGCGAGTCGGGTAGGAACTCCACTTCCGTGGGAACGCCGGGCTGTCCGGGAAACACGCGCGGCGGTCGTTCCGACCCGAGTTCGTGAATCTCGGCGTGGCCGTCTTGAAAAGTCGCCGCCAGCCATTGGCTATCGCGGCTGAACTTGAACTGCATCGGGGGATTGTTGGTCGCACCGGAAAAATGCCGCAACACGCGCTGGTCGGCCGTGGCCAGCACGTTGAACCCGCCCTCCTTCGCCGGCGCCGCATACCGCTCAAGGTCGGACGTGAAATCCACCACGCTGCTCCCATTCCCCGCGGGGACCAGCCAGCGCGCCCGCGGACGCAAATCCGGCAACGCCAGGGCGCCCGCCACCTCGCTGCGCAGAGCCACCCGCCGCGAATCATCAGGCTCGCTCGACGCCGGGAGGAGGGCGGTCGCCCGGTCAATTAAAGCGAGCGTTGCCGAGCGATGGCCGGTGCGTCCGCTGGTCCGTTCCAGCCGGGCCTGCGTGAGCAAGGTCTCCTGGAGTGCGGTGCGTGTGCCGAGCAGGGCCCGCTGCAGGTCCAGGTTCGCGCGCAACAGGATCAACCCGCCGCCGACCAAAGCCAGCACCAACACTGCGGCGAGCAGCGCCACTTCCGGATTCCGTTGCGTCCAGCGCCAAGCCCGTTCACTCCAGGAAACGGGCCGGGCGAGGATTAAGGAGCCGTCCAGCCAACGCTGCAAATCCTCCGCCAGTTCACGGGCTGAGCCGTATCGTTGAGTTGGCTCCTTCGAGAGACACTTGAGACAGATGACGTCCAAGTCGCGAGGGATGGCCGCGTGCGCCGCGGCCCGGAGGCCGGGCGGCGAAACCCCGTTCAATCCATCAGGAAGAGCACTTCGGCTTTCCGACCTCGAGTCGGCCTTGTGCGCGGCACCCTGGACTTCGACCTTCACCGCCGACGGCGCCGCCGGATCGTCCTCTGCGGTCTTCCTCAGCAGCGCCGGCAGGCCTTC
>CAYJNU010000256.1:4651-11707 GCA_964371005.1 uncultured Verrucomicrobiota bacterium
ATCAACCTCGTCAGCATCGCCGACCAGCTCGAGCAGCGCCGGCAGGCCTTCGGCTTCAAAGGGTGGCCGGCCGGCGAGCAACTCGTAGAGGATTGCCCCGAGACTATAAATATCGCTGGCGGTGGTAGCGGCGCGTGTGCCGCAGGCGGCCACCTCCGGCGCAAGAAAATGTGGTGTGCCCAACAGATGAGCCGACCCCGTGAGCTCGTCGTCAGCACCGTCGAACTTCGCCAGTCCAAAATCGCTCACGTACGGCTGCCCGACCTCGTCAAAGAGGATGTTCCCCGGCTTCAGGTCGCGGTGCAACACGCCGCGTTCGTGGGCAAACTGGACGGCGCCGGCGACTTGGATCATCAGTTCCGCAATCGGCCGGAACTGTCCGCGATACTCCCTGCGACGCGCGGCCAGCGTGCCGGCCGCAGCGAACTTCATCGTGAAGTACGGCATGCCGTGGTACTCCCCCACCGTGTAAACCGGCAGGATCGCCGCATGCTCCAGCGAGGCGACGACGTGCGTTTCCAGCCGGAACCGCTCACGCATTTCCGCCGACGCGCTCCGGTGCGGCAACAGCATTTTCAAGGCAACAATTCGGCTCGGGACCAACTGCCGCGCCCGATAGACAACTCCCATGCCTCCCCGGGCGATCTCCCCCACCACCTCGTGACCGGGAATGGACAGCGACAAAACCGCACCCGGCGGGGAGAGCGGTTCTGAATCCTCTCTGTCGGGCTCCATGACGGCGCGCATAGCGCACGCCGGACAGAGACCATCCAACCGATGACGATCCAGTTCCGCGCCACAGGAGCGACATCGCCGGGGCGCGTCTGCCGGTTCAAGGTTGGTGTTCACTTCAACTCGGGCTCACTCCGGCCGGGTGTCGCAGAGCTGAGCCCCCCACGGATTCTCAGGGATCCGGACCCAAAGGTTTCACACCGCGCGCCAAATCGTTGCCCGCCGCCCTCAGCACGCGGTAAAGGTGCCCCAGTTCCGCTTCGATCTCATGCGGTGCGGACACCGTTTGGCCCACCTCCTCGAGGACGATCGCGCGGAATTGCCGGCGCACACGATGCACCTCGCTCTTCAGGGCCCCGAGCGAAATACGGAGCCGCTCGGCTGCCAGCTCGTATGATGGAACGGATGGGGAGCCGGGCAGGAAGTGTTCAAGCACGCTGAACAGTGCCAAGCGATTCCGCGCTGCGTAATCCTCCCGGACGCGCTCCAGCGCAGACTCCAAAATCGTCAGCGCCCACTCGCGATCGAAAGACAGCAGCACCTCGGGCGGGCAGGAGACCAGTTCGCCCGGGTCGGCGCCGTTGCCATCCAGGCTGAAGTGGGCCATCGCTCCGCCGCGTTTCAGCGCTGTCTGTTTGTCGGCCGCGTCCGCAAGAAAACGCACCAACGCCCCCAGCAGGAACGAACGGAACCGCCCGCGCAGCCGATCGCCCCGGACGAAAATGGATTTCTGCAGCAAGTGCAGCATGAAATCCTGGGTCAAGTCCTGGGCCTCGGGATCCGGGATCTGCCGGGAACGGATGAACGTGTGAACAGCGCCCCAATACCGCCCGCAGAGCGTCTCCAGAGCCTTGCGGCTCTCGACGCTCTCATCCCATGATGCCTGGGCCAACAGACTCCATTGGGTGGTGGGAAAGCTCATTGTTTCACGGCGCTGCAATCGTGCAAGCAGGCACGATGACTCCCGTGCGGCTGCCCAGATTCGATCATTTGGCTTCGATGTTTGATCACTGAACTGCTGCGGTTTCTCCCCACGAACAGCGATTTCCGGTGACACAGGGTGTCGGACCATCGCGAATGCAGTGCGGGCTGATTGTGTCTTCGCCGCCGATCTTGGGCATTCGGAATATGTCCTAGATATGTGTAGGAGAAAACCCGCGGTATCACCTTGAACGCGGATTCAGCCCATGTTGACCGCTTGCCTGGAGTGAGGGGCCGCCTTGGGGTCGGACCGGCCAACCGGGTTTCGAGTTCCCGCCCGTCGCCGCGGAGCACCACCGCCCAACCCCGAAGACGCGCGACTTGGCTTCCGCGGCTGGCACGAGCGCGGGTATCTCCCGCACCGCGACGAGCCGGGCCTTGTTCAATTCGTCACCCTCCGCCTGGCCGATTCGTTCCCGGCCGGCTTGCGTTCCGAATGGGCCGCGTTGCTCGAACTCGAAGACGACCGCGCCCGCCGCCTCCAGCTTGAGGATTACCTGGACCAGGGCCGCGGTGAATGCGCCCTGCGAAGCCCCGAGATCGCTCAAATCGTGGAGCAGGCGGTGCGGTTCTATCATCAGCGGTACTTTGACCTGCGTGCCTGGGTCGTGATGCCCAACCATGTCCACGTTCTGTTCCAAGTGGGTGCCACGCCGCTTGCCCGGGTCATGGACCAGTTGAAGACCTACACCGCGCGCGAGGCGAACAAGCGCTTGGGCCGACGCGGTCCATTCTGGGCCGAGGACTATTGGGACACGTTCCTGCGCGACGCCGACCACGAAATGGGGACGCGCCATTACATCGAGAATAATCCGGTCAAAGCGCATCTGGTGTTGGATTCAAAGCAATGGCCCTGGAGCAGCGCCCGGTGTCGCGATGAATACGGCGCGTTGCGTCTGTAACGGTTGGACCGGACCGCGACCGGTCCCCCGGTCGCAGCACGTTGCGAATGACCGGGTGTTGGTTCGGATGAACCCGCCCGGCACAGGACGGGGGCTGCTGCGGCTGAGGGACCAGCCGCGGTTCGAAGGTATGGTGCAGGGGGGCAAGATGAGAAACAACGCTTGCAACTTTTGGGGCATCTGTTCTAATGTGCTCTTAGGTTGGTCAGGGTCGGCGTTGTTGGGAACAACCAAGTCGTACCGTCGGTGTTCGTGTGCAGACGAAGACGGAAAACTTGAGTCACATGCGCCGCGAAAGCAGACTTCTGCCCCCACGCGGCCAGGGGGACTACGCATCCTGCCACCCGAAGGAGTCGTCGCTTATGAATCCCCCAAACCCCAATCCGTTTGCTCCCGGCACTGCCGTCTCCAGGCGTCGCCGAAGTCTCTCGCCGTTCAGCTTGGCTTTGGTTGCCATGCTGATCACTGTCTTCATCGCCCAAGGCGCAACGGTGATCTGGCGCGCCCCCAACGTCACGGTGCATCTAGATCTCCCCTTTGCCAGCTTGGAATTCCAGAATCCGCTCGCGGGCACGGAGACTGTACTCGGGCATCCGGTCCTCGAGTGGCTGGACGCGGATTACACCCCGGGCAACCCCCCGGGCTTTGGCAACTGGATCGTGAATGACACGAACAACATTGACGGCAACGTCAATGAAGTCTGGCTGCGGGCAACCGGCCAATTGGCGCAGACCAAGATCCACGTGCCCACGGACATCGTCTCAGTCCATCTGGTGGGCGACAACAATGATGGGATCGCCGTGGTGGAGGTGGACGGCAACGCCGTGGCCAAGTTGAACATGTTTCACGCCAGCCCGCCCAGTCAGACCGCGCTTATCATCGTTCGCGATCTGCCGGTGCGGATGCATGACGTGGTGGTGCGCGACGAAAGTCCGGACACGCCCACCGACGTGGCGATCCTGGGCGCTGCCGCGCTCACGAACGATTTCAAGTGGAGACAACCTCCCGAGTTGATGGACGTGGCGAACATATACAATGGCTGGAAGGAACCGTCGGTCACGAACTTGCCGCCCATCGCCGCGGACGACTGGGTTTGCACGAGTACGAATCCCGTGACCAAGATTCGCTGGTGGGGTTCGTTCGCGAACTGGGTCAGCAACACGCCGCCGCCGTTCCTCCCGAACGCCTTCCAAATCACGATCTGGACCGATGTCCCTGCCGTTGCGGGCGACCCGGCGGGTTTCAGCCACCCGGGCGTAGCGATCTGGCAGGCACACTGCACAAGCTTCAAGCCACCCAAGTTCGTCGGCTGGGATTACGATCCCCGCACCGGGCAGTATGAAGCCTGCTTCTTGTTTGAGCAGGACCTGCTGCCGGACGAATGGTTCTACCAGTACCCCGGCCCATTTGGAACGAACGTTTACTGGATCAGCATCGCCGGTGAATACTGGCAGGGCTTGGAGTCGCCATGGGCGTGGGGTTGGAAGACCCGCCCGCGCGATCTTACCTCGCCAGCACCTGATGATGCAGTTCGCATGCACGTGCCTCCGCCGTGGCTGATTGAGCCGGGCACGATTTGCGAAGCAAGTGATCCCATCTTCTGGCCGGATCCAGAATACTCTTGGGACCTGGCCTTCGAACTGATTTCGAGTTTTGAGTCCGCCGGCTCAAAATGGGAGCAGTGGCCCGACCTCAGCCCCATGGGCATGGATGTGAAGGACTGTCTCGGACCGCCGCCACCCCCCATCCTCCTGGCTGACGATTTTCAATGCACCGCTCCCGGGCCGATCACCAACATCACGATCTGGGGAAGCTGGCTGCGGGATTTCCTGCCGAGTGATCCCGGGAACGTTGTCTTTACGCTGAGCCTGCATCTCGACATTCCGGCGAATGAAAGCCCCACCGGGTACAGCATGCCCGGGCCACCCGTCTGGCTGCACACCTTCCAACCCGGGTCGTTTGCGGTCACTGTGCTCGCGAGGGATTTGAACGAAGGGTGGTTCACGCCGCCTGAGTCTTTCGATCCGCAAGGAGACACCATCTGTTACCAATATGACTTCCCCATACCGGTCACGGAGGCGTTCATTCAAGAGGGCGATCCGACGCATCCAATGGTCTATTGGCTGGATTGCCAGGCACAAGTGTTGCCACAGCCTGGCGCGGAGGAAGCCCAGTTCGGTTGGAAAACCTGCATCACCAACTGGCACGACACCGCCGTCTGGGTCACTGGTAGCGAGCCGTACCAGGACCCGATTTGGAACCAACTGGTCGTGCCGCCACCATCACCGGCCCCCGGGCCGCGAGACCTCGCCTTCCGCATCAATACAGGAGCGCAGTCGGTCAACGAGGTGAAATGGTCGCAGCCACCCGCATCGTTCCCCGGCACGAATAATTTCAACGGCTGGAACGAAACTTCTGTTCGCGGCTCGACCAAGATCGTCGCCGACGATTGGGCCTGTGCGGACCCGCGTCCACTCACTGATATCCACTGGTGGGGCTCGTTCGTCGGCTGGCAGCTTCCATCGCCACCCGAAACCGCATTCTCCTTCCCGCAAGCCTTCACGTTCACCATCTGGACCGACGTCCCGGCGGACCTGACCGGAGCGAACCCGTGGGGTCATCCCGGAAAGGCTTTCTGGCAGTTCACCACCACCAATGTTGCCTTCAGTTTTGCCGGCTGGGATTGGGACCCGCGCCATCCCGCGTTTGGTCCGGAGGCGTGCTTCAAGTTTCACGTGGACCTGCCGCCGGACCAGTGGTTCGTCCAGGAACCCGGCGACGTTACAAACATCTACTGGCTGAGCATTGAAGCGGTCTATCCGCCAAACTGGGATGGGCAATATCCTTGGGGCTGGAAGACGCGGCCGCGCGACCTCAACTCGCCGGCGCCGGATGACGCGGTGGCGATCACTTCTCCGATCGCGCCGTTGCCCGGAAGCCAGTTCGCTCAGGGATATCCGCTGGAGTATCCGGCCGGAACCTCCTGGGACATGGCGTTTGAACTGACGGCAGGGCCGGAACCGCCAAAAACAGATTGGGGCGACGCGCCGAGGCCGTACCCCACGCTCAGCGCCAGCGCCGGCGCCTCGCACACGATTGTGCCAGGTTTGTTCATTGGCGCGCGCGTGGATGGCGAGGCAGATGGGCAACCCGACCTCAACGCGTTGGGCGACGACAACAACCCGCCCCTCGGTGTGGATGACGAAGACGGCGTGGCCTTCAACTACCCGTTCTTTGTTGGTCAGGCCGCTTCTGTGACCGTCCAGGCTTCGGCCAACAACCTGGTCTTGAATGCGTGGTACGACTTCGGTGCGGACGGCAGTTGGGCAGAGTCGGGTGACCAGATCTTCACCAACGTCGCGCTCGCTCTCGGGGTTAACAACCTCTCATTCAGTGTGCCGACGAGCGCCACTGCGACCAACAGCTTCGCCCGCTTCCGGGTGAGCACCAGCTCGAACCTCGCGTTTGCCGGACCGGCACCCGATGGTGAGGTCGAAGACTATGAGGTGCGCATGGATGAACTCGACTTCGGCGATGCGCCGGATCCGAAGTATCCCACGTTGCGGGTGAGCAACGGTGCGCGGCACGTCGTCGGCCCGATGTTCCTGGGCCAGGTGATTGACAGTGAACTCGACGGGCAACCGAATGTGAGCGCCACCGGAGACGATCTCAACCCGCTGGGCGGGCCGGACGACGAGGACGGTGTCCAGTTCCACGCGGCCCTGATCAGCGGCGTGCCCAACACCGTCACAGTGACCACCAGTATCGGCGGTTATCTGCAAGTCTGGCTCGATGCAAATGGCGACGGCGATTGGGCTGATCTCGGCGAGCAAGTGGTCACCGACAAGTTGCTGGTGGCCGGACCGAACGCCGTGAACTTCACCGTGCCCAAGATCCCGGCCAGTTTGACCAAGACCTACATGCGCTTCCGTCTGAGCGGCGTAATGGGCCTCGGCTATGTGGGCCTGGCGCCCGATGGCGAAGTGGAGGATTACGAGGTGAAGGTGGAGCCGCTGAAGTGGCTCCAGAAACCGGAACTCGGCTGGGAAGGGGTGGACGTGGATAACTTCTGGGTGCAACTGGCCGATGATTTCCTGTGCATGGAAACCGGCCCCATCACCGACGTGCATCTATGGGGCTCGTTCGTGAGCGACCTGCTGCCGCCCGGCGGTTTGGGCAGCATGACGATCACGTTGTTCCTCTACAGCGACGTGCCGGCCGGCGTGAACTCGCCCCACAGTCACCCAGGCCAGTTGCTTTGGCAGAAGACCTTTGGTCCCGGGCAGTACACCGCCGGCCACGCATTCCGCCAACCGGAGGGCGAATGGTGGCACGATCCGTCCACCCAGTTCTGGAAGCCGGGCGCTGACCAGAACATCTACCAGTTCGACTTCTACATCGACCGCGAGCAAGCGTACTCGCAAGTCGAGGGCACGATCTA
>CAYJNU010000257.1:0-11673 GCA_964371005.1 uncultured Verrucomicrobiota bacterium
ACGCAAGTCGATCATTCCACATCAATTACAGAGAAACTCGTAACACCCTCTAATACCGCGAAACCGGCCAATCGTTACAAAGAATCGCTCCAGAGGCTCACTTTCCTGCGCAAACCGGGAAGAACTGTCACCAGAAAGCAACCCAGGCAACGTTTCAAACGAGTCATCTTCCAGCCAGCCGAAACCGGATGCGCACGCTGATACTGCCGCCTGGAGGAATGACTCGCTGAGTGTGCAGCTCGACGCGACCATCGCGCAGGCGACGCCGGGAGAGGTCGGTCGGGGTGAACTCGAGAACCTCCGCTCCGGCGGGCAGGCGGTGGATTTCGACGCGCAGCGTGGCGGCCTCGTTGGCCGGCCAGTGCCGCGCGGAGTACTCAAACACGCCATGATCCAGGCTGCGGACCTGGCCGGTCAGGGTGCCTTCGGTCGTCAGAACGACCGTTCGCCCGGTGGACAGAGGCTCGTTCAGCGAGACCGAGTAGGCAAACGCCTGCCCTTGATGCTCGGTCTTGAAACTCACCGGTCTTCCGGCCGCGCTGCGCATGCGCTCGACGTGAACGAAGTCGGAGTTGCTGAAACGGAGTTCCTGTAGCGGTGCAGTCGAGTCGTTGCGGAAATCGCACAGACTCCGAAAGCGAATGGCTCCGTCCGGCTGAATCTCGTTGATCATGCCCTGCGTGGCTTGCACTTCCGGGACCTCGCCGAGCTTCACAGCTTTGTACACCGCCACCCCGGCGATCATGACGGCGGCGTAAATCGCGACTGCGAGGAGGCTGTCGCGCTTCACTGTGGACACGTTCAAGAGACGCCACTTGAGATACCACATTGCGCGCACGGACCCGAAGAAGACGCAAATCAGCACGTTCAAGAACGCCCGCGTATCCGGCGGGGCAGAGGGCGCGAGGATCGTCTGCCAATCGCTCCAACGGAGGTTGAAGACGGCCAGGTTTACGCACGCCAGCCCCCACCACAGGCCGACGAACACCTGCATGACGCGCGCCCGAGTCGTCGGCGACTTCACGGCCCGCCCGGCGCTCGCCAACCAGCCGCCCACGCAAAGAACGGTGAGTACGCCCAGCGTCGTCCAATCCTGAGCGCGATGGGCGGCGAGGAGCAGCCAGCCCGTCGTGCCAAACACCATGGCGAGCATCGAGCCATACATGCTCAGCCGGTAGCCGCGCCGCGCCACTTCAAGCGGCCGTTGGGCGGCGTTCGTGTCCTCAGCGCGAATGCGTTGTTGCCGCAACGCCACCCAGATGGCGTAGGCGTCCAGCGGCCCGCAGAACGCCAGCCAGAACAACGAAAGCCGGATCGCATTGGAAAACTCGATGCCCGTGCGTTCCACCCGCAACCCGAATCCCGAACCGCCGACCGAGATCAAACCCGCGCCCAGACCCAGCGCAATTCCCCAAGCGACGAGCCCCAAGCAACTCCACGCCACAAACCGCCGTTCACGAGCGGTTCGCGTGTTCTGAATGTGTCCCCACAGTCCGATGAAACCACCCAGCGCCGGCAGCATGTTCATGAGGGCCATCGCGAACGCGCCCAAGCCACCAGCAGTCTTGAGCGCGCCTGTGCCTTTGGCCGTGGCCGCGGCGGTGGAGGCAACCCCTGCTTGGACCGAAGCCAGCGGCAGGGCAGCCAGCACGCCAACGGTGAACATCTTCGTCGGATTGGACCGCCGCAACCCGGATTCCACGAGCCGGGTCACCCGTTCGTTCAACATCGCCCGGCCGCGTGACAAGCGCTGCCGCACCGCTTCTTCGGACATCTCCAGGGCCTCCGCCACTTCCGCCGTGGAATCGCCGCGGCGATAGAACAACACGAGCGGATCACGATAGGGTGGTGGCAGGGTCTCGAGCACGCGCCACAGGATGGCTTCCTCTTCCTTGCTCATCGCCTCGTCTGAAGGCGCGTCCCACTCAGGTCCGCCCGCCAGTTCGTCCTCCAAGGTCACGGCGGCGGCGAGGGGATTGCGGCATTGGGCCCGGTGGGAATTCTGGGTGAGATTCCGCACGATCCCGCAGAGCCAGTACTTCAGCTTGGCGGGTTCCTTGAGCGCGGCGAGTTGTCGCCAGGCGGCGATGAAGGTCTCCTGCGCGAGGTCTTCGCTGCGAGCCAGGTCGCCACACGCGCTGTAGGCCAGGGCGCAGACGAGCGACTGGTACCGTTCGACAATCCGCCCGAACGCCTCGCGGTCGCCGCCGAGGCAAAGCCGCACCAGTTCCGCGTCCCCGAGCAATTCGGTTTCCTGCATGGCCAACGTATTCATAACTGCCCAAGGAGTGGCCGGAAACGGAAAAACGTGACAGGAAATCTCGCGTCGCGGTGCCTGCGACCTGCGCAGAATGGGCTATCTCCAGGGCAATCACGCGAATCCGATCCGATTGAACTTCCGTCACGGAGCGCCCGCACGCAATCGCCACCGTGGCGGCGCTTTAACTCGACTCCGTCCGAGCCTTGCGGGCGGCGACTTCAGTTCTCCCCTGCAGATTCCATCGCTGAGATCACTGGGCGGCCTCGGCGGCGGTGTAATAGCGCGGGAGGCCACCGCGAACGAGCGGGACGGTGCAGCGGCAATACCCGTTGGAGTAGACGAGCGGCGAACCGGTCAAGGTTCCCCATTGCGACTGCGGCTCAAAGAGATTCTGACTCCACCGCAGACTGATCCGCGGGACGCGATGAGCAGGGACGGCCTGGCCATCGGCAGCGGCAACTGTGAGTTGGAGCTGCGTTCCGCCGGGTAGCGGCGCGGCTCGGAGTCGAAGCGGGACCGTTACCGCGGTGTCGAGGCAGATCAATTCGCTGGGGCAACGGACATAAAGCAACCCATCGCTGAAAGCCGGACTGTTTTCGTAGTCCGTGCCCGGCAGCGTGCAACGGGCAATTTCCTCGTAACGCGCGGGCGAAGCCTTGGCCAGCGATAGAGAACCGTTCTGGCCTAGCAGCAGGAGATGCTTGTCCACCAGTGTGACCGACGGCGAGTACGGGGCGTTGGTGCGCCACTTCAACTGGCCGGTGACCAAGTCGTAGCACTGGAGCGCGTTGTCAAAAGCCCCATAGAGATGGCCCTCGTACGTCACCAAAGTGACGTATGTGCCCGCGAGTTTCGCATTCGTCCAAAGGGTCCTGGTCGAGAAGACGCCGTTGGTTTGCAGGATTTGAAAGATCTCGCCTCCACTGTTATCGCTCTTCACACACACGACGACATCACCGCTGACCACGGGCGAAGGACCATGCCGCCCCGGCGAGTAGCCGCGCGCCAAGCGCCAGAGCAGACGGCCGTCTTCTGTCGCCACGGACACCAGCCCGTGTGGATCGGGAAAAACGATTTGCCGAACGCCGCAGATCGTAGCGCCGACGGGGCTGCCGTACGTCGCCGCGTTGGTATGGCCACACCACAGGAGCGAACCGTTGGTGGCGTTGAAAGCGAGCAGGCAGTTCGTCGCTGCCTGCATGGAAACGAACACGCGCCCGTCTTCGACCCAAGGCGATTGACTGTTGCCGTACTCGATCGTTGTGCCGCCGAATTCATTGGTCAGATCCCGGTGCCACAAGACGGCGCCGGTGTCCGCCCTCAGGCAAACGAGCTTATGCGTGCCGCTGTAAACGTAAACGCGACCGTTCTGGACACTGGGAGTGGAGTAGGACAAAACCGGGCCGAGCGCGGTGACCCATATTTGCGTGCCGCGGACGGCATCGAGCGCCACGCAGCGCTCGCTGGAACTGTTGCGCAAGGTGAACACTTTCCCGCCGGAGACCGCACAGGAACTGTAACCACCAGGAGCAGATACCTGCCAGACGACGGGAAGACCGTTCGTCGGCCAGGTTTCGCGGATCGGATCCGGGGAGATCGCGCTAAGGTCGGGGCCGCGGAAGCGGGGCCAGTCTGTAGCGGCTGCATGAGCCACTGCGGCAAAGGCCAGCAGGGCGGAACGCAGGTTTGAATGAACTGCACAGCGACTCATGGAATTGCTTGCCATTCGCACCTCACACTCGCACTCATAGGCCAATGTCCCGGTGGCTGTCAAGTGCTGCGAGCGCGGGGCCGCTGTCGCGCTTCTCAATCGCCGGAAGGAGGCGAACTCGCCCACAGGCCCGAGGCAGGCCTCACGATACGTCATCCACCGGTAGAAGGGCGACGCGCCCGCAGCGTTCTCATCGCCTGCCAGACAACCAGCCTCGGCAACCGGATCAAGAAGTTGGCGTGCTTCATCGTCGCCTCGGCGCAGGTGAAGAATGCAGCGTACTGGACGGAGGTTCGCAGCACTCCGTCTTACACTGGGCGAGCGGGACGCTAGTGCTGGAGCCACGCATCTGACTGCCTTCCGCCACCTCCCGCCCGAAGGTTGGACGCCAAATGGGACTTCCTAACCCGAGCTCAGCGCGCCAGCCACTCCGGACTGAATTCGACGTGTTTGATGCTCTTGCCGGATTTGACGCTGTGCGAATAGGTCACGTGCAGCCGGCCATCACGCGCCTGGATCAGGGTCGGATAGCTGTGCTCCGCCTCGCCCGGTGGCGATTTCTCGAGGTATTTCTTCCCCGTCCACGTGCGATCCTCGTCTGAAGAAACCAGGACCGCCAACTGGTGACGCCCCTCCTCCGTGTCATTCAAGACCAGCATCCAGCGCCCGTCGGCGAGACTGACCACAGCCAAGCTGCTGCCGGGGTTGGGCAAGTCGGTATCACGCGCCACGGACCACGTCTCGCCGTCATCCCCCGATTCACTTCGCAGCACCCGTGGCGGAGCTTCACCGTCGTCGCGCATGAAGGCCACAATTGTGCCGTCGTGCCGGCGCGCGAGGGTCGGTTGCACGTTGCCCAGTCCGACGATCGGTTTGCTGGCGCGCCAACTCTCACCGTCATCGTCTGAGATGGCCATGAGGGAAATGTTGAACCCATCCGAATAGAGCGGCAGCAAAAGCCGCCCGGCGTGGGCGCCGCTCGCGATCCGCAAGGGCTGCGCCCGGGTCATCCAGCCGATGTCACGTTTGGCTGGGTCGGCCGCGGCTTCCACCAGTAATTCATCGTAGGGGCGGGCGTACTCGCCCCACATGGCCTGCTCGTAACCCAGCCGCCGGAAACCGTCGCGCAGCCGTTCGGGCAGATCGCTTCCCGGTTGGAGCAGGATGATGTCCTGCCATTGCCAACGCGGCGGGACGTCCCCTTCGTAATCCGCGCTCCGCTTGAATTTCAGGATCCCTTGTTCCCAACGGTTTGCCCGGACCACCAGCCACACCAGCCACAGCCTTTCCCGGCCGTCGCGGAACAGGACCGGGTTGCAGTCCGGCAAGTTCGGCGTGTCGGCGGCGACGAACACCTCGCTCCAGGCGGCAGCGCCTTTTTTCAGCCGGGCACCCTGGATCACGACGTCGTTGGCGTTGCGCTCGCCCGAACCGTGGAACCACACCGCGAGCAAATCACCGCTGGGACACTCGACGACCGAACTGCTATGGACGTGCTTGTCCTGAGCCGGAAAGATCAAGCGGCTTTGGAACAGTCCCTCACCGTCCGACGCCCAAATGCACGTTGCCTGCAGCATCCAGCCCATCAGGGCGACAGCCAAACCGAGTTGCCTGGTTGGTTTCATCATCGTTGCCATTGAGGATCGAGGCGGATTCAACTGGAGCCGGACGGCTTTGGCAATGCTTGTTTCCTTTCCCGCACCTCGCCGAGTCGGCCTGCAACAATCTTGCAGCACGGGCAACGTCAACAACCGTTGACCACAAGGGCAGCGCTGACTTTCCAGTCGGCCGGTTCGCCACGAGGACAACCGGCGACACGAAAGTCGCTGCAAACAAGCCTTGCCACCCTTCTCAACCGGCCTATGATCGCCCACGATGAGTAGTCAGCCGAGAATCTCAGCTTTGACGACAACCACTCCGTGTTCACCTGACGTTTGTTCCCGATCTCCAAAGAAGACAAGCAACACATGACAACTGAAAAGAAGACACTTGGACAGGCAATCGACGAAATCGTCGCGGCGCTATCGGCGCTCGATGAAAAGGCCAGACCAACCGCGATTACGGCTGCCTGTGCTCACATGGGGCTAGATCGACCAGCGCAGCAGCCCTCCCCATTGCCAGCGCGCGCGCCGGTTCCCAATGAGGAAATCGCAGAACGCAAACCTGCGCGCGCAGTCGATATCCGAATCATAAAAGATGAGAAGAACCCAGAGACTGCTATGGAGATGGCGTGTCTTGTCGCCCACTACCTACAGGAGTTGGCACCCGCAGATCAGCGCGCAGACTTCGTGACCACAGAGGACATGAAGAAGTACTTCAAGCAAGCCCATTTCCCGTTGCCCAAGAGGATCGAGCAGTTGCTCGTCGGTGCCAGACACTCTGGGTACTTTGATCTGCTGGAACGTGGCAAATACAGACTGAACGCGGTTGGCTACAATCTCGCTGCTCACAGCCTTCCAAAGAAGAAGGCCGGAGCCTAGCCGATGATTCAACTCCTCCGAGACGCCATAGGGCGCGTCGAGGCTTTGCAGCGCGAGCTCGCGCGCCTCAAAGCAAAGCACGTGAATTCGGAGACTGACAAGAGTGCCATCCGCTCGCTCGTGGACGATTACTTCCGCGCCACGAGACCCTCCATCTCGATATATCCAGGTTTAAGGACGCGTCTTGATGAGGTTGATGGTTTTTTGCAGCAGGTACTTTCACTGACACACAGGCGCACGCCCGTCACTCTATATCGGCGACTTCTTCAAAGCTGCAAGGCCGCACTTGTTTCCCTCGAGTCCCTGTCGCTGACCGAAGCGCGACCATCTGCTGGCACGGAGCAAAACACTGTCGATGGCCGAATCATCGAAACCCTGAGCAGTTTGGTGCCGTCAGCAGCTTCGGCCTACCGGCAGGCTCTTGCTGACCTCGGAGATACGCAGAGAACTTCCTACCGTGGGCCGGCAACTGATCTGCGGGAGGCGCTTCGAGAAACCCTCGATCACCTCGCGCCCGACCATGACGTCACGAAGCAACCGGGATTCAAGTTGGAAACAGGCACTAACGGACCGACCATGAAACAAAAAGTGCGTCACGTCTTGTCCTCGCGGGGGCTCTCGCGAACGCTTGCAGAGACACCGGAACGTGCGGCGGACGCAGTCGATGAAGCAGTAGGCGCTTTTGTGCGATCAGTTTACTCAAGATCAAGCCTTTCCACACATACTCCTACCGACCGAGATGAAGTCTTGAGGGTTCGTGACTGGGTGAGAGTGGTGATGTGCGAACTTCTCCAAATCCGGGAACCATGAAGCCCAATCGGCTAGTCTGGAGGATTGCCCTCCAGTCCCTGGCACCGCTTAACCACTGGGATCATTCGCCTTCTTGAGGACACACTCCAAGCAATTGCCCGAGGACAGATAGTCCCCGGCGGCCTTCTGCACGTTGGCTGATGTGACTTCGGCGAGTTGTCTGGCCAGAGCGGTGCGCTGGTCGCCGTAGCGATACATGTGCATACCCAGTTGCAGGCCCACATTGCCCTCGATCATGGCCGGCGTCATACCGGGCGGCGTTTGGGATTGCAGCGCTTGGATGTCTGGCACGGTGGTCATGGATGCCGAGAGCTGATGCCCAATCAGGCTGGCTTGAGCAATGGCACGGTTGTTTGAAGCGAGGCGGCCCAGATGTGCGAGGAGGGCTTCCCGAAGGTTATTCAAGTCGGCCTGTGGTCGAACAGACGCAGAGACGAAAAAGAAACTGCCTTCGGGCGTCGTAAGGTCCGCACCGGCGAATACCATTCCGGTCTGCTTGGTCAACTGCGGATCGGCGGCGAGCTGCATGTTCAAACACTGCGCCGCGACGATGAGCGCCGCGTGATCCGGTTGCTGGAAATCGGGAATCGGCCAAATCAGCAGCAGATGCCGGGCATCCAGATCCCAGGTAAGGTCGGGATTGCGCGGCGCTTTGTCCGACCTGGTTGGCAGAGTGCCCGTCAATCGCACCTCACCCAATTGCCGCTGCACTTCGGCGAAGACCTGCTCTGCCGCCGACCCGCCCACCACACAGACGGTGACGTGGTTGGACACCGCCAAGCGTTCATCGCGCAGTCGCTGCACATCGGCGAGGCGGGCGCGTGTCACATCGCCTTTCAGCGCGATGTTGGTCTGGCCAAAACGACAACCTTGGCTCCACGACGCCACGGCAAACTTGTGCGTCGCCAGGTTGCGCGCGGTGAAGTCGCATTCGGCGGTCACCTTCGGCTTTTCCGTCGCGAGACTGGCTTCGGTGAACGCCACGCCTTCAAGCCAGCGCCGGTGGTGAGACAAACCTTCCAGCCAGTTGCCGGTGTTGCCGTAGAAATCCAATCGCATGTGATCGGGCAACGTTTCCGCGTTAGCCTGCGGTGATTCGGTCGGCACCGTCGAGCGGATGACAAGGTGTTCAACGAGGTGTGACCATTGCGCTTGATCTGGTCCATCGGTCGTGAGGCCGAGCGGGAGGAAGGTGAAGATCGAGACGTTGGTGCTGCCGGGGAACGGCACGGAAACTACCTGGATTCCGTTGGGCAGCGTCATCGTGTTCAGTGCTGAACTGGTTGCCGGTGCTGGTTTGCAGCCTTGAGCGAGCAGCGCGGAGAGGATCAAGCCAGTCCAGAGGCAAGCCCGATCAGGGGGAAGTCCCTGCTTTGCCGAAGCCTGCGCTTGCAGCCGCCGCCGCACCCGCATGGCTTGCCAGACCACGAGCAGCATTGGCAGCCAGATCAGCAGACTCGCATGCCGCATGAACGCTTCGGCGTGAGGGAAGAACAGGCTGTTCTGCATGAACGCCCGGGCGATTGCGTCGTTGGCGTGTTGAGCGAAGGCCGCGCCGCCCACGGCGAACTCACGCGCCACGGCCATGCCGCCCATCGCCGCCCGCCACCCCAACGCACCGCCCGCGAAAGCGTCGTAGCCCGCCGCCCCGCCCCCGACGGCCCAGCCGCCCAGCGCGAGGCCCGCGCAACTCAGCAGTCCCAACGCGCCGCCGCCCATCGCCACCAAACCCACCGCGAAGCCGCCCATGCTGATGGGCGCCACGGCCAGTCCGCCCGCCGCGAAAAGACCGCCATACGCCTTGTTCCCGATGGCAATCCAGCCCTTCGCGGCCAGCGTTTTGTCCCCTGGCTTGTTTTCAAACTGGATGTGAACCAGCGGCAAGCCCAGCAACGTCCACCGGCTGCGATATTCGACCGGCTGGCTTGCGAAGCGCGGTTTCGCGAACTGGCTGGGCGGGAGTTTCGCCGCTTCTTCCCGTTGAATCCGGCGTTGCGTGCGGTTGGCCCAGAGGATCAGCAGGATCAAGATGACGGCGTAACCCACGGCCGACCCCACGAACAGAACGGTGATCAAAACCGGGTGTGTCTTCCACCAGGAATTCGCCGCGAGAACGAAGGCCCAGATCGCGACGCAGAACGAACCTGCCAGAGCCCACGTCCATTTCGCCACGCGGACCATGAACTGGCGTTCGCGCGGCGATTGCGTGTTTTCGATGCTCATCTTCGTGCCCAGCCAGCCGCCGAGGAGGCCGATGATCGGGCCGAGGATGGCCCCCGCCAACCCGGCAGTGGCCGCGGCCTTGGCCAAGGTGCTGCCTTTGACCGCCCCGGCGCCCACCGTTGCGGCGCTGGCGGAAGTTGCGAACACCGGCAACGCCGCAACCACACTCAGCGTGAAAGCCTTGCCCGGATTCGTCCGCTCCAGCGCCCCTTCCACGAAGGCCAGTACCTGTTCGTGCAGCAGCTTGCGCCCGCGGAAGAGCCGTTGCTTCACGGTGTCCGCGGAGAGCTCAAGCTGCTCGGCGACGCGCTCGATGGACTGGTGTTCGCGATAGAACAGCACGAGCGGCTCGCGGTAAGTGTCGGGGATGCGTTCGAGCGAGCGCCAGAGGATGGCCTCTTCTTCGTGACTGATCGCGTGGTCTGCCGGCTGCGGTTCGGGCGCCGGCACTTCGACCGCCGCCTCAATGGGTTCGGCCACGTGCGCCGGTTCACGTCCGTCGCGCCGGAGCGCCTTGCCGATCCGATTGCGAGCGATGCCGCACAGCCACGACCGCAGTTTCGCCGGCTCGCGCAACTCCGCCAACTGCCTCCAGGCGATCACGAACGTCTCCTGCGCCAGGTCTTCGCTCTGGCTCAGACTGCCGGTGGCGCAGTAGGCCTGGGAGCAGATCAAAGATTGATACCGTTCCACGATCGCACGAAAGGCATCGCGCTGGCCAGCCAGGCTGCCGGCGACCAGTTCGGCGTCGTTGGATCCCGCAGTGAACATGCGTTGCGTCATCATATCACCGCATAAGTACCCGGAAAGGGTGAAGCAGTGACAGAGAAACGCACGGCGTCCTCAGCGCATGCGAACGGGTGTCCTGCCAACCCCCACATCAACCTGGAAAATGGAGTTCGACCACGGATGGTTGACAAGACCCGATAGCCGCTAAAGAACACACAGAACACAATAGAAGGTGACTTCTCTGCGTTCTTTGCGCTCTTTTGCGGCTACTCACTTGGTTGTGGCGTTGGTCAGGCGCGGGCAGCGGCGGCCACTGGAAGGACTTCCCGCTGCTTGATTACCCACCAAAGGAGGCTGACCGCACCGGCGACCAGCACAAAGCTGCACAACCATGCCGTCCATCGGCTGGGGCCGCGGAATCCGAAATCCCGGCCTTGAATCCACGTCTCATGTGGGATGCTTTTCTCCGCCAGCAACGCAAGGTGGGTTCATCGGCGGGCGCCATGAAGCCGGGATACCGCCGGGTTCCGGGTGGAGTAATCCACAATTCCTTCGACCCGTCGTCGTACTGGAAGACCTCGAACCTGGCATCCTTGTGGTTAGCCCGACTTGGCGGATTCAGGTTGCCGTAAACTTTTTTCATCGCGCAAGCGGCTGATTTGACAGCGGCTGATTTGCAGACGAGCGATTTTCAAAAAGGCCTGAAAGTGGCTGGAGTGAAGACCCAGCCTATTCCCAGCGCTGAAGAAATGTGCCTAATCCCAGGCCGTTTTGTTTTTGCGTTACACGACGCGGAAGAAGAACGGCAAGGAACATCGCTACTTCAGTTTGGTGGAGAACCGGCGGGCGGCCCGCAGTCGGCTGGTGCAACGCCACACGCTTTATCTGGGAGAGATCAACGACCGTCAACAAGAAGCCTGGCGCAAGACGATCGAGATTTTCGAGGAGGGCCGGGCCCGACCGCGCACGGGGGCACTGTTTCCCGAGGAGCGGATCGGTACGGTGGAGGACGCGGACATCGTGCGGATTCGCTTAAGTCAACTCTCGCTGCATCGTCCACGGCAATGGGGCGGCGGCTGGCTGGCCAGTCAACAGTGGGAGCAGTTGGGGCTGGATCGCTTTGGGGCGGAGTGTTTGCCGCCCAGCCGCAAGGGCACGCGCTGGGATTGGGTGTTGCAGGTGTTGGGGGCGTATCGGTTGCTCGATCCGGGCAGTGAATGGCGTTTGTATCGGCATTGGTTTGAACACAGCGCGATGGCCGACCTGTTGGGCGCGGACCTGGAACTGGCTGAGATTCACAAGCTCTACGAGTGTCATGAGCGCCTGCTCAAACACAAACGGGAGTTGTTTACGCACCTGACCCACCAGTGGAAGGATTTGTTCAACGCCCGCTTCGAGGTGTTGCTTTACGATTTGACCAGCACCTATTTTGAGAGCGACCCACCCTTTGGCGAGGAAGA
>CAYJNU010000258.1:0-4350 GCA_964371005.1 uncultured Verrucomicrobiota bacterium
CCCTTGGAGGTGCGCGTGGAGAGACCCTCCAGCGAGCCGGTCAGGAAATAATCCGCGCCCTTGAACTCCTGCACCTTCGGGTCGGTGCTGGCCGTGACCGCGCCCTCGCGTTTGAGGTTGCGCTCCTTCTCCAATGCGGCCATGCGTTCGCGGGCCAGGAACTGCACCTTGCCGAACGTCTTCGAGTTGAGCTGCGCCCGGATGCGCGTCAGGAAGATGTCCTTGTTGATCGGGAAGCGCGTCTTGTTCTCGACCGGATCAAGTACAACGAACGGCGGCGTGGGCGCGCTCGCAATCTGCGGGATGGCGAGGATGCTGCGCGCCATCTTTTCCGCGACGGACACCAGGTCCTGCGATTCGATCCCCGTGCCGGCGACGAAGCCTTGCTCGTCGGCGCTCAAGCGCGTGACGCCGGTGCCGGAGGGATTCTGAACGCCGCTGGAGGCGCAGCCCGCAACGAGCGCGAGCGCGGTGAAGGTGGAAAGGGTGAAAGTGAATTGCTTGATGTTTTTCATGTGGGTTGAACCGTTAAACCGTGAAGTGTTGAACCATCAAAACCTGGGCGCATCCGGCACACGCGGGGCGTCGGGAATCTGCGGGCGCGGCGTCCAGTAGTAGGTGGATTCCGCACAAGGCTGCGAAGTCACTTCCGGTTGGGTCGCCGGCCTGGTTTCCGGAGGATTGGCCGGCAGTTGCGTGGCCACTGGGTCAGGCCGGGCCCCAACCGCCACAGACAGTTCGCGCCGGTTCGCCGCGCTCTCGGCGATGCTGCCCAGCACCAAAACCGCCGCTGCACCGATTGCCGCACCTTCGCCCGCATGATGGTCGCCGGCGCCGATCAACGCACCGGACGCCGCGCCCAGCAGTGTTCCACCGACGGCGTAATTGGGGCGTGTGGGGCGGTAGTAATACCCGGGGGCACAATAGGAGTTTGGCGAGTAATAGACGTACGCGGAACGACCGCAACCGGTGTAGCCGTAGCCGAGGCTCACCGCAGGTGCTGGGGCGTAAGCGTAGCCCGGCGATTCATAGTAATCATATCGCCGCGATTCGCCAGCCAGCGCACCCGCCAGCAAGCCGATGCCCGCCCCGATGGCCGCGCCCTCACCGGAGAACCCATGATGGTAACGGTGATGATCGCCGCCCACGATGCCGCCGATCAGCCCACCAAAGGCCGCACCGTGCAGGGATTCCGGGCTGAACAACTGGGCTTGCGCCGATAGCAATGCACCGGCGGCCAGAATTGCTGTCATCAACTTCTTCATCTGTCATCCTCTTCGACGCTGGGTTCTCGCCTTTATTCGCGAGCTGAATCTACCACCAGCGCAGATTTCGGCAATCACGCCGTGTCCACGCCTTCCGGTCGCACGCCATCTCAAAGCGATCAGCGTTCCACCAAACGGAAAGACGCCCGCGGACATTTTCTGTCGGGCGGGCGTCGGGAAGTTGGGCGGCTTAATTGTTCGTGGTCGTCACCGGCGGAGTGGCGGTCGCGGGGGTGGTCAGCAGATTGCTGACTGCCGGGACCGCTGCGGCCGCGGGTTGCTCCACCGCAGTCGGTGGGTTGACCAGGGTGCTGGATTGCTTGCCGA
Organism: uncultured Verrucomicrobiota bacterium; assembly: GCA_964371005.1. Lineage (GTDB taxonomy): Bacteria > Verrucomicrobiota > Verrucomicrobiia > Limisphaerales > MWDV01 > MWDV01. The sequence goes on from CAYJNU010000258.1 coordinate 1,593, forward strand.
GTTTCTCCAGTTCCCGTTGCAGCTCGGCGGCGGTATTGCGCTTGCCGAATGCGCCCTGGAGCAGGCCCAGTACGATCGCGAGGATGAAGAACGCGACGGCGGCGTATTTCGTGATCTTCGTCAGCACGTTGCCGGAGCCCGCACCAAACAATGCGTCCGAGGCAGCACCGCCAAACGCCAAACCGGCGCCCGCTTCCTTCTTCGGCAGTTGAATCAACACGAGCAGGATCAGGGCGATACAATCCAGAACCAGAACGAAGGTCAAAAGACCGGTGAAGTATGTCATAGCAATTTCCTAAATGGAGTTTTTCACGATGTCCGCAAAGCTGCGCGCTTCCAGAGCGGCGCCGCCAACAAGAGCTCCGTCCACGTCCGGAAGGCTCATGAGTTCGCGGGCATTGGCGGGCTTTACGCTGCCGCCGTACTGGATGCGAACGCGCCGGGCGACCGCTTCATCGAACAGGCTGACCAGCACCTTGCGGATAAACGCATGGGCTTCCTGGGCCTGGGCGGCGCTGGCGGTCTTGCCCGTGCCAATGGCCCACACCGGCTCGTAGGCAACGACGGTTTCCACCATCTGCTCCTTGCTCAATCCGGCAAGGCTGCCGCGCACTTGCGTCTCCAAAACCTTCTCCATTTCGCCCGCTTCGCGCTCGGCCAGGGTCTCGCCGACACAGACGATGGGCTTGAGGGCCGCGCCGTGAACGGCCAAGGCCTTCTTTGCGATCAGCGCGTTGGATTCCTTCTGAAACTGTCGGCGCTCAGAGTGGCCGAGGATGACGTAGCGGACGGAGAATTCCTTGAGCATGACGGAGGCGATTTCACCTGTGTAGGCGCCAACGTTGTGCTCGCTCATGTTTTGCGCGCCGAGGCGGAGGTTCGAGTCCAGGATTGCTCGGGACACCTCGCTCAGCGCGGTGTAGGGCGGGCAGACGACGATGTCCACTTCCTTCACGTTCGCCAGTTCGAGCTTGAGCCCGCGGACGAGGTCGAGTGCCTCGGCCACGGTCTTGTTCATCTTCCAATTGCCGGCAATGATCAACTTGCGTTCTTTGTTCATTTCAAATCTTCCAATTTCCAAAACTACGTTTCCCCGACTCGAGCTCTAGCCGCAGCAGCAACAGGTCTTGTCCGAAAGTGCGGCCACCCCGGGCAGGACGGCGCCCTCGAGGAATTCGAGGCTCGCACCGCCGCCGGTGCTCATGAACGAAACCTTGTCGCCCAGCTTGGCCTTGTTCAGCGCTTTCACGCTGTCGCCGCCGCCAATGATGGTTGTGGCGGCGTGGTTTTGGGTGGCGTCGGCCACGGCCTGAGCCACGGCATTCGTGCCGGCGGCAAATTGCTTGTTCTCGAACAACCCCATCGGGCCGTTCCACAAAATGGTCTTCGCCTTCGCGATGACGTCGGAATAAGCCTTAACAGTCGCCGGGCCAATATCCAACCCCGCCGCGCCGTCCGGGCAATTCATGTCTGAGTTGGCCTTGGGATTCTGAAAGTCAATGACCGGCTTGCCCTTCTTGTCGAGTTTGTCGGTCTTGACTGGAGTGGCCACCACATCATCCACGGGCAGGAGGAATTGCACATTCCTGGCCTTGGCCTTGGCAAGGGCGGATTTCGCGGTCTCTGTGGCGTCCGGTTCGACGAGTGATTTCCCGGTCTTGTAACCTTGCGCAAGACGGAACGTGTAAGCCATCGCCCCGCCGATCAGGATCGTGTCGGCCTTTTCCAGCAGCCGGTCAATAACCTTGATCTTGTCGGAAACCTTCGCGCCCCCAAGGATCACAACGAACGGCCGGACGGGTTGATCCAGTTCGTCCCCCAAAAACTTCAACTCGCGCTCCATGAGCAGCCCCGCCGCGCACAAACCGCCGCGCTTGGCGACGATGCGCGCCACGCCTTCGGTCGAGGCATGCGCCCGGTGCGCCGCGCCGAACGCGTCATTCACATACACATCGGCAACCTTGGAGAGCTTCTCCGCGAATTCTGGGTCGTTCTTTTCCTCTTCGCTGTAGTACCGGACGTTTTCGAGCAGCAGCACGTCGCCATCCTTCAGCGCGGCGGCGGTCTTCTCGACCTTCTCGCCAATACAATCGTCCACGAACGCCACCGGGCGGCCGAGCAACTCGGCGAGTCGGGCTGCCACCGGGCGGAGCGACATGGAGGGTTCGCGCTGGCCCTTGGGCCGGCCAAGGTGCGCGGCAAGGATGAGCCGACCGCCTTGTTCGATCAGCAGGTGCAAGGTGGGCAGGGTTGCCTGGATGCGCGTTTCATCGGTGATGACCATCCGGCCGTCTTTTTCTTCCAGCGGGACGTTGTAGTCCACGCGGATGAAGACGCGCCGTCCCCGCACATTCAAATCTCGAACCGTCAGTTTCGCCATAGATAAATACCTTTGAACAAGGCCGGGGAGCATAGCCGACGCCCGCTTTGAGTCAAAGCTGAATTAGCGGCAGCAACGGGTCGGTTTGGGTCGGTTTCCGCTGGCAGGATATCTAACTCATTGACGATCCAAGGTGTGGCGCAAGACGCGCGGCCCGGTGGGAGACGAGCCAGGCTGGCTAAGATTTCCCTTGGCCGTAAGCTCGGAAGCGTTCGGCGACCCGGCCGGACTTGACGTCGCCGCGGTGAACGAGGACGCCGCACCGCGTGGAAATGGACTCGCCCTGCTTGAAGGTGAGAATCGCCCGAATCAAGTCGCGCATTGTCCCCCTGAACCGGAGTGGGGGGGGCCGGCCCCGCGCGGCGGCCCCCGCGCCCA
>CAYJNU010000258.1:4360-11641 GCA_964371005.1 uncultured Verrucomicrobiota bacterium
CCCCCCCCCCCCCCCCCGCCCCCCCCCCCCGCCGGGGGCCCCGCGGCCGCGCCCCCCCCACTCCGGGATTTATGGGGAGGGGCTTGCTGCTCTTGGCCTTCAGCCGATCCCGGGGCGCATCGCCGAGCGATGTTTCCAGCGCGCGTTCAGAGTGTCCAACCGGCGCGATACTCGCGGCGGAGGAACGCGTTTGCATCGTCCAGGTTCGTGAACTTGAGGTTGGCGGAATCCCACAACAGCTTGAAGCGGGTCAGGTCTTCGCGGAGTTGGACGCGCAGCGTGACGTTGCCCAGCAAGACCGCCTCGGCCAGCGGCCCGGCCCAGTCGAAATTCCCGCCCGACACCTTCCCGCCTTTGCAGGCTTCGATCCACTCCCGGTAGTGGTCGGCGACGCGCGGGATGGTCTTCGGGATTTCGCCGACCTCCTTGGCGCGGGACTCGGGATAGACGGTATTGCCGAGGATGAAGCCTTTCTCGCCGACGAGCAGTCGTCCATTGTCTCCCATCGGTTTGCCGTCGGGCAGACCATCGGGGCGCGGCGGGCGCAGGCCGCCGTCATACCAGACGAGTTTGCACGGCGGCATGGCGACGGCACCGGCGGCCCGGCCGGTCTGTCCTACGACGTGGTAATTGTTGGCCTGCACCGAGGCATCGCGAGCGGCGAACTGATACGTGACCATCGAGCCTAGCGGATAAGTCTCCTCGTTCACGCGGGTCGAAGCGCCCTGCACGGAAAGGGGCGCGCCGAGCTTGAGCGCGCGGAACACCGGATCGCAGGCGTGGCAGCCGATGTCACCGAGCGCGCCGGTGCCGAAGTCCCACCAACCGCGCCATTGGAAGGGGGCGTAAATCGGGTGATACGGGCGTGCCGGCGCCGGGCCGAGCCACAAATCCCAGTTCATGGTCTCCGGCACGGCGGGCTTATCCTCGGGGCGGTCGACACCCTGCGGCCAGTAAGCCTTGAACAAACCATTCGATGGCCGGTCGGTCCAGACGTGCGCTTCGAGCACGTTGCCAATGGCACCGGCCCAGACCAATTCGCAAAGCCGGCGCGTATCGTCAGAGGCCTGGCCTTGGTTGCCCATCTGCGTGGCGACCTTGGCCTGGCGCGCGGCGTTGGCGAGTTGGCGCGCTTCCCAGACGGAGTGCGTCAGCGGTTTCTCGCAATAGACGTGCTTACCGCGCTTGAGGGCCGCCATGGCGGCAAACGCGTGGTGATGGTCGGGCGTGGCGACGACGACCGCGTCAATCTCCTTCATCTCGTCCAGCATCTGGCGGTAGTCTTTGAACTGCTTTGCCTGGGGATACTTCTTGAAGATTCGGCTAGCGTAGCCCCAATCCACGTCGCACAGCGCAACAATGTTCTCGCTCTCCATGTTGCCGAGGTCGGAAGCCCCCTGGCCGCCGATGCCGATGCCGGCGATGTTCAACTTCGAGTTGGGCGACGCTTCACCACCGCGTCCGAGGACACGGCTGGGCAGGACCATGAAGGCGGCGGTGGAGACGGCTGCGCCGCCGAGGAACTGGCGGCGAGTGATCGGCGAGGAGGTGGTTTTCTTTTGCATGGCTTTGGAGGCTTTAACTGTAGTCTTGCGGGTCAGCTTGGTCTGGCAAGCCGTCAGGTTCGAAATCCGAGGAAACATACGGCACTTAGACTGGTTGGAGCTGTCATCTCTTCACTTCAAATTGCAGGGGTTACATCCACAGGTAAACATAGACGGCGAAGGCAACGGCTGCCGCGCCCGCAACCGCCGCCAGTGCCCACAGGACATTGCGCTTTCGCGCGGCCAGCGAGAAGGTGGCGATAATGACCGCCGCTTGCGCGGCCAGCATGCCGAAGAAGAACCGCCCGCTGCGTCGGTGATGGCGTTCTGCCGAGATGTTGTTCTTGCGGACCTGTAACTCGTAGAGGTTGGCGACGGCCTGGTTCAGGCGGGCCTCGGCGTCGTAGCGCGCCGCCGTGTAGCGCAAGCGCGCCGCCGTGAAGTCACGCGTCAACTCGTCGCCAGCCGCGGCAGCCAGCGCCCCTTCGATGCGAGCCACGGCTTCGCTAACGGGTTTGAGCAGGGCATCGAATGCGGCGGTGCGGTCGCGGGCAGCCCGCAGCGCCTCCTCCAGCGTCGCGTCCTTCACCTGAGCGAGAGCGGCCCTGATCTCGGCTTCCGGTTTCATGCTCTCGACCGTTTCCAGCGCGGTTTTGAGGTTCGGCTCGACTGCCGTGGCAACGGGGGCGGCGGGGAGTTCCCCCTTCAGCAAGGCGGCCAGGGTGATCGCGTCCAGATCGACGAAGGCTTTGAGCCTGGCTGCATCGAGTGGCCGCAACGGTGTTGTGCTTTCCAGCAGGTCAAGCGTGCTGTTTTGCATGGCGCCACGCAGCCGTTTGGCCTGGAAAAAACTCCACTGGTCGCCCGCCTTGGACTGTTGCTGGGCGGCGAGCGCGCGATCGTATTGGGCACGGGTCATCTCGCTGGAAGCCAGCCCCGCGAGCAGCGTCGCGATCACCGTCATCACCACGGGAGTGGCGACGAGGATCTTGCCCCACTTGGTTTGCGGCACGTCGGCCTTCAGTTCGTCGGGTATTTGGGTGCTCATGCGGCCTGGCTCATTCAAACGCTGCGTTTTCCGAGGCGCAGGCTACACGAGGGAGCGGCGATTGCCAGTCTCCAAATCCTGACGACCTGGGTCTTGTGGATTTGGAGCCGATATCCTCACGATGACGACGGTCAAAGAGCGCCCACCGCTCACCCTCATAACACCCCGACGAAGGACGAAGTGGGTTTGTCTTTCGCCAGCCTGATATGGCGAGCCCCAGGCGCCGCCAGCCCGTCGCCGGGGCGGCCATGCGCGACCGCGTAGCCCACTGATTCTGAGATTGACCAGTAAGTTCCGCAGTCCTAGTGTCGCCCCGTGAACTGAGAGACGCTCATCTCAAACAACCCCAGGCTGACTTTCAGTTGATCGTAATATTAGACCAATGACCTATGAAGTTTTGGCAGCTTGGTGAACCACGTTACGCAAGCGACTACCAAAGGTCGTTCGTTAATGGAGAGATCGAGCATCCGTACAACCTTCCGTTTGTCGATTGCGGATCTTGTGGGCAGCGGTTCTTAGCAGACCATTCACTGCCGTATGAATGCCCCCCACTTCTTCGAAAGAGGTTTTCCGACCCAGCACCTGTCACGATTGAGGAGTTCGAGAATATCGCAAAACCTATTCGACTGGCGGTCCAGAAGCACGGGGTGGACAAAGACATGGTGCAACCCCGCTGCTTTCTACTTCCGGCTTTTCTCGATGTTCCTTCGAAGCCGGAAGCTGATTTTTTGTGGCCAGGGTTTTGGCCTCTCGTGACGGAGCGCATCCGTGAAAAGCTCGAATCCCTTAGGATCCGGGGCATAGCGTTTGCAGATGTGACTTTGCGGAAAGTAGGCAAGAAATCCCCGAAGCTTCCACCCCCGATTCCATCAACCGGGGAGCCGGAGGATATCATCAGCGAGGTCTCAACAACGAAATATCCAAAGACGGGGCGCGCGTATTTTAAGTTGTGTGTTTACGGAAGGTCGAGTCCACCACCAGGAAGGGAGCTAAAGTCGGTGTGCTCCACCTGCGGCCACAAAGACTACAACTGGGGCAGAAGCCGAGACCTCGTCATGACGGATTCTATGTGGACCGGTTTGGATATCTTTGTCTTGGAGACTACGCTGAATATTCTGGTCACGGAAAAGTTGAAGCAGGAGCTTCAGAAACTCAGGCCAACCAATGTTGAATTCATCGAATTTCCATCGGCTAGATAATCCGAGGTCTAACAAACCGCATGCAGTGAACCCCGAGATCGCGTCTCGGTTTCAATCCGGATTTCACTGGCGCGCGGTCACTGATCCGGAGCGTTAACCTGTAAACGCTGAGTTCCCCCACCGTACGCGGGCCCTTCGCCAAGCGGGCGTTTCATCAACCCTGCAAGTTCGCCACCTTCGCGAGCGCCCGCCGCCCGCGAAGCCGGCCCGAGCCCACGATCACGACAACTTGCTGGCCGTGCATGCCACCGGTCGGACGCGCGGGATCCGGCCGTTCGGGGCGGTCGCCGGGAACCTGCATGCAGTGCCCCGCCAGCCCGCCTGTTGCTTGTCAAAGCCCCGACGCTCCACTACCGTCCAGCCATGTTGAAGCACCGCGTCATCGTGGCGCTGGTTCTCGGTTGTGGCGCGGCCGCCATTGGTGAATTGATCGTTCGGCCTCATGATCTCGAGACAGTACATCGCAGAAGTTGGATTGAGACGTGAGGCGGTGGAGTCATTCGACAGGTATCCGTTCTCGCTGGCGGCGGTGCGACCACTTGAGAGGTTGGAACTGCATCCGGCGGTTACGTTTTTTGTCGGAGAGAATGGCTCCGGAAAATCCACACTGCTGGAAGCCATCGCAGTGGCCTGTGGCTTTAACGCCGAAGGCGGGTCCAAGAACTTCAGATTTGGCACCCGCACCTCGCACTCCGAGTTGCACCGCTACCTCCGCGTCGCCCGAGGAGTCCCACGTCCGCGGGATGGCTTCTTCCTCCGGGCCGAGAGTTTCTTCAATGTCGCCACTGAAATCGAAAAGCTCGATGCAGAGCCCGGAGCTGGACCGCCCATCGGCCCATCCTATGGGGAGCGGCCCCTGCACGAGCAATCGCACGGAGAGTCCTTCCTCGCTTTGCTGCTCAACCGCTTTCGTGGCGAGGGCCTCTATCTGCTGGATGAACCAGAAGCCGCTCTGTCGCCCAGCCGGCAGCTCTCGGTCATCACGCGGATACACGATCTGGTCCAGGAGAAGTCTCAGTTCGTCATCGCCACGCATTCCCCAATCCTGATGGCTTACCCCCATGCGTCCATTTACGCCTTCTCACCGAAAGGGATCGAGCGCGTCGCTTACGAAGAGACGGAGCACTATCGTGTCACACGCGACTTTCTGTCCGACCCGCAGCGAATGCTACGGGTGTTGCTTGCACCATGATCTCCAATCGCCCAACGAACAGTTTCCGCCGAGTCTCTCGCCAGCGTTGCTGGTCCATGCAGGGCGTCATCGGCGTGAGGTCGGTGAGACGCATCCTTTTGATCCGAGGTTAAACTCAAGTCCGCCCCCCGTTCTGCCGATAAGCCGTATGGCCACTGCCCGGCGAAGGACGCCGGCGTAGTGGTGCACATGACAGGTTGAGTTTTATGGACGAAGTCAGAGCAATTGGCGCGGGCAACGCCGGGCAGCAGTTGACCGCCGACGAGATGGCGGAGGTGGCCCGATTGGCCGCGCGTGACCGCGAGGTGCGGGTTCACGAAGCCCAACACATCGCGGCAGCCGGCGGCATGGCCGGCGGTGCGCAATACGAATACGAGATGGGGCCGGACGGAAAAATGTACGCGGTCGGCGGCCGGGTGCAGATCACGGTCACTCCCGGTCAGACGCCCGAGGAAACGCTCGCCAAGGCGCGTCAACTCCGCTCCGCGGCCACCGCGGTCGGGGATCCGTCCGGTCAGGACTTGGCCGCGGCGGCAAAGGCCGGTCAGATGGAAACCCGCGCGCTTCAGCAGATCGCTCACAAGGAGGCGGGACATGGACCCGTCGCCGCAGGTGCCCGGCCACGCGCTTCGTTTCAGGGTTTCGACCGCAAGGCTTGAGTCGCCTCGGTTGCTGCCGTCAAGACGGTTCGCCAAGGTCTTGCGCCGGGGGCCGCGTTCGCTACCTTCGTGCCCGGATATGAAGCATCACCTTAGCAGAAGCGCTGGTCGGCAACCTGTCGTTTGGCCAACATGGAGGCGACAACGCGTCCCTGCCAGCGGGCACCTTGCCAGTTGGAAACCTGCGCTACGGCAGGTTGAAAACTTGCGCTACGGTGCTGCGCTCGCGCTGGCCTGCCTGGCCTTGCTTCCGGTCGTCGGCGTCAGCGACGAAGCCGCCACCAACCGCTTCGGCTTTTCCGGCCCGGAGATTTTTCCGATTGATCTCGGCATCTCCGATCTGCACGTGGCGGATTTCGACGGCGATGGTCTGAGCGACTTGCTGGTCGTCGATAACATCCGCGCCAAGATCAGCATCCTCTACAATCAGACCGGCCACTCCAATCGGCTGGCCGCCCCCAAACCCGCCTTCAAACGCGAGATCAACGAACTTCCGCCCGATGCCCGCTTCCGCATCGAATCCATCGCCTCGGAGAAGCGCATCAGCGCGCTGGCCACGACGGATCTCAATGGCGATCAGCGGCCGGACCTGGCTTATTACGGCGAGCCCAAGGAGTTGGTCGCGCAGTTCAATCAAGGCTCGAACTCCTGGAGCGCTCCCAAGCGCTGGCCCATCGCCGACGGCGACCTTTCTCCGAACGGCTTGACCGCCGGCGATCTCAACGGCGACGGGTTGACGGACCTGGTGCTGCTCAGCGAAAGACACGTTTACTTCCTCGCCCAGACGCCGGAGCACACGCTCGCCGACCCCGTCAGCATCCCCATCGCCAGCCCGGTGAAATCGGTGCAGGTGCTGGACGTGGATGGCGACCAGCGCAGTGATTTGCTGCTCGTGAACTGGGAGAGCCAAACCCCGTTTCGCTTCCGCTTGCAGGATAAGATCGGGCAGCTCGGACCGGAGTTCTACTTCACCATGCCGCCGGTTCGTTCCTACACCGCGGACAACCTGGAAGCCAGCGCCCGAGTCCAAATCGTCACCATTGCGCAAAGTTCGGGCCGGGCGGCGATCGCGCAGTTTGCGCGCAAGCCCGCCGAATCGCTCGCAGAGTTTCGCCAGGGTCAGTTCCAGGTGTTGCCCCTGACGAAGACCGAGAAAGCCCGGCGCGGCTTGCTGTGGGCCGACCTCAACGGCGATCAACGGGTTGACCTCATCGTCGCCGAACCGGAGAGCGGTCGGCTCTCGGTCCATTTCCAGAAGGCGGACGGGACGCTGGCGGAAGCGAAATCCTACCCGACGCTCATGGGGGTAACCGAACTCGCGGCGGCGGACTGGGACGGCGACGGCAAGGCCGAGCTGTTCCTGCTGAGCGGCGACGAGAAGTCCGTGGGCGTCACACGGCTGGACGGAAACCAGCGCGTGCCGTTTCCCACGTTGATTCCATTGGAGGGCAAACCGCTGGCACTCGCGGTGGGGGTGCTCCAAGCCGGCGCGAAACCGACGCTGGCGGTGATCGTGGATCAGGATGGCAAGCGCAGCCTCGTGACACGCGCGGCGGACGGAACGGTGAAAAGCCAGAAGCTCAGCGAGAATTTCAAATCCAACCCCACGACGCTGATCGTTCACGACGTGAACCAGGAT
>CAYJNU010000259.1:0-1476 GCA_964371005.1 uncultured Verrucomicrobiota bacterium
GCGATCCGAAGAAGAATCCCAAGGCGAAGCGATTTGACCGGATCAGCTACCTCGACGCACTCCAGAAGCAGCTCAAGGTGATGGATTCGACAGCGTTCTCACTCTGCTCGGACAACAAGATGCCGATTATCGTTTTCGACCTGTTCAAGGAGCACAACCTCCGACGTGTCGTGATGGGCCAGAAGGTCGGGACGCTGGTCTCGGCTTGAGTTGGCATGGCGCGCAGCCGCTGACATCTGACCGCTGCCTCGGCGAGAACTGTAACGCCGGCGACGGATTGAGCCTGGCGATACTCAAGTTCGTGGCTTCGTCGGACTCGTCATTTCGGGACGGATTCTGGGGGAGCGCGTGGATAGAGGCTGCGATGCGATTCAGCCAAACCGACGATGCAAGCCGCCCAGCGTATGAGTTCACTAGTATCACGAAAGCTGCCGCGAGTGACGTTGCTCATTGAGTCGTCGCGCACCTATGGCCGGGGTGTTCTTCGGGGCATCGCCCGTTACGCCCACGTGCATGGACCGTGGTCGTTCTTCGTGATCGAACGAGATCTCCATGGCGGCATCCCTGGGATGCTCCAAGGGTGGCGAGGTGATGGCATTATTGCCCGGATTGAAGATCGGCGCATGGCGGAGCGGTTGCTTGAGCTGGGCTGTCCGGTGGTGGATGTGCTGGGCCAGGCAAGTTACCGGGGCATTCCCTCGTTTGACACGGATGCCGCGGCGGTCGCCAGCATGGCGGCGGAGTTCTTCACGCAGGCGGGGTTCCAGCATTTTGCGTTCATCGGCTACTCCGGCATACCGTTCTCCGACCGGAGGAAAGCAGCCTTTGCGCGCCACCTGGGAGAGCACGGCCGGACCGTGAGCTTCTTGCCGAACCCTTCGGGACACGGTCGCCGGAAGTACATCCAGGCGGTTGAGCAGGAAGGGATCGCCGCCGAGCGAATCATTGCGCGGTGGTTGCGGCGACAGCCCCGTCCGCTGGCGGTGTTGGCGTGCAACGACGTCTGCGCGCAACAGGTGCTCAATGCCTGCCGGGAGCAGCACCTCCGCGTGCCCGAGGAGATCGCCGTGATGGGCGTGGACAACGATGATGTGCTCTGCAGCATCTGCGATCCGCCCCTGACGAGCATCGAACCGGATACCGAGCGATTGGGATACGAGGCGGCGGCCATGCTCCACCGTCTGATGGCAGGGGAGGCCCCCGGTAACACTGTGACCCTGATGCGGCCGGTGCGGTTGGTTGAGCGCGCCTCCACGGATACGGTGGCGATTGAGGATTCCATCACGGTGGCGGCGATCCGCTACATCCGCGATCACGTGGGCGAGGGCATTGCGGTGAAGGATGTTTCGGCGCATCTGGGACGGTCCCGTTCGGACCTGGAGAAACGGTTCCGGCGGTGGCTGCAGACAAGCGTCCGTTCTGAAATCTTGCGGCGGCGCATGGCGCGCGTTTGCGGTTTGCTGCAAGGGACCGACT
>CAYJNU010000259.1:1486-11598 GCA_964371005.1 uncultured Verrucomicrobiota bacterium
TTGAGTCTCGACCGGGTCGCGGTCAAGGCGGGCTTCGCCACGGCAGCGCACCTGTGCCGGCGGTTTCAAGAAGAGACCGGCCAGACCCCCACGGCCTACCGCCGGGCCCAATCCAAGAATAGACAATAGCGAAGACAAGTTGCCTATTGCCAGCGCGAGGCCGGTGGCCAATTCTAGGACCGGATGCGGGGCTTCTGGATCAGCGTGGCTCCGGCAAGGAGCCGGCGCGCGATCCGCAGCCCGGTGCTGAATGTAAAACCACCCGACGATATGCAAACCACAGATGCAGAAGAGCGGCGATGGGAACGGTTGAGCCAATCCTTCGACCAGCCGCCCGGCTTCACTTTGATCGAACTTCTCGTGGTGATCGCCATCATTGCGATTCTGGCAGGGATGCTGTTGCCCGCCCTAACCCGCGCCAAGGCCAAGGCCATCCAGGTCAAATGCACCAGCAACCATCATCAAATCGCGCTCGGCTTCAACATGTATGCCAGCGACAACGCGGATTCTTTTCCCGTCTATGACAACTGGGCCACTTGGGGCGGCACGACCGGAGCGATGACGCTCCACGGCGGTCGTGTCACGGCGGATCGGCGACCCTTGAACAAATACGTGCCGGCCGTGGAGACATTTCACTGCCCGGGGGACAAAGGCGATTCCCTTTGGAAAGCCTCGTTTCCGAAAGGCATTACGAGCTGCTACGCCGGTTGGGGCAACAGCTACCTCGCCGTGTGGGCCGTGGAGACGTTGCGCGTCAAGCACGTGACCGGCGATTCGCTCGCCCCGCCAGGAACTCCCGAAGCCAAACCGATGAAGATGGCCGAGGTGGCGCGCAGTGCTGCCAACAAACTGATCGAAGGCGACTGGCTGTGGTGGGCGGACCGCGACAAGAACGACCCGTGGAGCCAATGGCACAATTACCGGGGCCAGTATCGCATGAACGTCTTGTTCGGCGACGGGCACACGGCCTATTTCCAGTTTCCCAAAGAGGCTTACCAATGGAACTACTCCGGTCCCGCGCCCGACCCAACATTTACCTGGTGGTAACCGGCCTGCCGCGAGGTTGCCGGCCCTCCCCCTGGCACGCGATCACGCTGAGTGTTTTGCCTTGTATCCAAGCGTGACCACAAAGTCGCACCCTGCCAAACCGTTGGCTCGCCGCATGGAAGGCATCGGCGATCCCAGCCGCCGTTCGGCCTCTTCCGGCGATCCGGCCCCCCCGCCTCGCCCCGGCGATGTTGCGGGAGTCGTGGTGCCGCAACCAGGCGGGGTGCAGGTCCGCCGGGATGCGATCGCTCTGCCCACCTATTTGCCCGCGGCCCCGGACAAGAACCCAATGTTCCTGGAGAAACGGGTGTATCAGGGTAGCAACGGGGGCGTGTATCCGCTGCCGTTTACGGATCGCATCGCGGAACAGCCGGTGGAGCGCGAATGGCGGGCGGTGTGGATCGAGAACGAGTTTCTGCGGGTGTTGATTCTGCCGGAGATCGGCGGGCGCATCCATGCCCTCCAAGACAAGACCAACGGCTACGACCTCATCTACAACCAGCATGTCATCAAACCGGCACTCGTGGGGTTGGCTGGTCCGTGGGTTTCCGGCGGCATCGAGTTCAACTGGCCGCAACACCATCGCCCGGCGACCTTCCTGCCAGTGGACTGCGAGATCGAGGAACACGCGGACGGCTCGATGACCGTCTGGTGCAGCGATCACGATCCGATGGTTCGGATGAAGGGCATGCACGGTATCTGCCTGCACCCGGGCAAGGCTTACGTGGAACTCAAGGTCCGCGCCTACAATCGCACGCCGTTGGTGCAGACCTTCCTCTGGTGGGCGAATGTCGCCACGCGTGTGCATGAGGCGTATCAGAGTTTCTTCCCGCCGGATGTCCATTACGTGGCCGATCACGCGCGCCGATCTATGAGCGAGTATCCGCTGGCGAAGGGTTCTTACTACGGCGTCAACTACGGCGAACGCGGACGCAAAGGGATTCCGAAAGGCGAAGTGCCAGGTCAATATGTGCCTCCGCATTGCGACGTAGCGGCAGGCATCCTGCCGGCCGTAAAGCTGGGCTTCCAGCCCGGCGGAAACGACGGTGATGCGCCGAACGGGTTGGAGGATTCCAAAGCGCTGCGCCAGGGCAACGCCACCTTGGGTGGCAAGATGCCGCCCTCTACGGCAGGCTGGATGCCCGCCGCTACCTACGCGCCGAACGATCTGAGCTACTATGCCAATCTCCCGACGCCCTGCAGCTACATGGCCATCGGGTCGAAAGAGGATTTCTTCGGCGGCTACGACTACGCGGCGCAGGCGGGCCTCATTCACATCGCCAACCACCACCTCTCGCCCGGCAAGAAACAGTGGACGTGGGGCAATCACGAGTTTGGCTACGCCTGGGATCGCAACTTGACCGACCGCGACGCGAAGGACGAGTTCGGCCCATACATCGAGATCATGGCGGGCGTTTACACCGACAACCAGCCCGACTTCAGCTTCCTGCAACCCGGCGAGACCAAGACGTGGAGCCAGTATTGGTATCCGATCCAGAAGATCGGCCCGGCGCAGCAGGCCAACTTGGATGCGGCGCTGAGTCTGCGGTTGGAGAAGCAACGCATTCGCATCGGTGTGAGCGTAACCCGTCCGTTCCCGCGCGCCGTGGTTCAGTTGGTGCGACCTGGGAAGGTGGTGGAGTGGAACGCCAACCTGCAGCCTGGCCAGGCTTTCGTTGTAGAAACGCGCCAGACGCGGAAAGCGTGCAAGCTTGAGGATACGACACTGCGCGTGTTCGAGAGCAATGGGCGCGAGATCATTTCATATCAGCCCAAGCCCCGTGATCACAGCGAAGTTCCACTGCCGGCCACCGAACCGCCGTTGCCCGCCGATATTGCCAGCGCTGACGAGCTTTACATCACGGGCTTGCATCTGGACCAGTATCGCCACGCCACGCGCTGCCCGACGCCTTATTGGCGTGAGGCGGTGCGCCGCGATCCGGGCGACGCCCGCTGCAACAATGCGCTGGGGCTCTGGCATCTGAAGCGCGGTGAATTCACCGTGGCGGAGAAACACTTCCGCACCGCCGTTGCGCGCCTGACCCGGCGGAATGCGAATCCCTATGACGGCGAGGCGTATTACAACCTCGGGCTGTGCCTGCGGAGCCAACTCGACGCCGAACCGAAATCCGGGATCCGAACTCCGGGATTCGCAGAAGCCTACGCCGCTTTCTACAAAGCCACTTGGAATCAGGCTTGGGCCGCCGCCGGCTACCATACGCTGGCCGAGATGGATTGCCGGCGGGGCGATTGGACCAAGGCGTTGGATCACTTGAACCACTCCCTCCGTTTCAATGCTGACAACACCCGAGCCCGCGACTTGCTGGTCGTGGTTCTGCGGCGGCTTGAGCGGGAGCAAGAAGCGCGGGCCTTGTTGCGCGACACGCTCGCCCTGGACCCGCTGGACTGCTGGGCGCGAGATCTCAGCGGCGAACCATCGACCTGCGACCTGCAAACGGTGTTGGACCTTGTCCATGATTACGCGCGTGCAGGTCTGTTTGCCGAAGGCATCGCGTTGCTTGGAAGGCGAACTTCAAACCATTTTACCGAGGCCGAACCGTCTGCGCGTGTCACCACTGCCTCCACGACGCTTCCCAGCCAGAGTTGGGGCGCCTTGCCGATGGTTCATTACACCTTGGGCTGGCTGCACACGCGTCAAGGCGCGGCCAAGGCGGCTTTGGCGCATTTCAGGCGCGCGGCCACTTTGTCGCCGGATTACTGTTTCCCGGCGCGGTTGGAGGAGATCGCCATTCTCGAAGCGGCCATGCGGGCCAACGCGCGTGACGCCCGCGCCCCGTATTATCTCGGCAACCTGCTTTACGCCCGCCGCCGTCACAGGGAAGGCATCCGCCTGTGGGAGCGCGCGGCGCGGCTTGATCCAGAGTATTCCGTTGCCTGGCGCAACCTCGGCATCGGTTACTTCAACGTCTGCAAACAGTCCGCCAAGGCTCGCGCCGCCTATGATCGGGCGTTCAAGGTGAACCGCGTTGACGGCCGGTTGCTCCACGAACGGGATCAGCTTTGGAAGCGCCTGGGCGAAAAGCCGCAGGTACGTCTGTGCGAACTGGAGAGACATCTCTCCCTGGTCAGTCAGCGCGACGATCTGAGCGTCGAGCTCTGTGCGCTCTACAACCAAACTGGCCAGCCCGACCAGGCGCTGGCGCTGGTGAGCGCGCGCCATTTCCAGCCGTGGGAGGGCGGCGAGGGCGGGGCGCTTGGCCAGTGGGTGCGGGCTCACTTGGCGTTGGGACGACGTGCGCTTGCAGGAGGCGACGCCGCGAAGGCCTGTGATCATTTCGAGGCGGCGTTGACTGCCCCCCAAAACCTGGGTGAAGCCAGACATCTGCTGGCGAACCAGAGTGACGTCCATTACTGGCTCGGTTGTGCTTTGAGCGAACAGGGCAATGCGAAACGAGCACGCGCACATTTGCGGGCCGCCGCCACGTTCAGGGGCGACTTCCAAGAGATGAGCGTTCGTGCGTTCAGCGAATTGACCTACTATTCCGCGTTGGCGTGGGAGAAACTTGGCCAGAAGGCGAAAGCCAAGAAACTCTTGCGCGATTTGCTGGCCTACGCGCAGAAGCTCCAGAAGACACCCGCCCGAATTGATTACTTTGCGACGTCGCTGCCGACCCTGCTGCTGTTCGAGGACGACCTGCAGTCGCGGCAGGAAACCGGCGCCCTGTTCCTGCAGGCGCAGGCGCGGTTGGGACTCGCTGAAGATGATCGAGCCAAGGTATTGCTGCAAACGGTCCTCAAACGCGACCCCAACCATGCGCTCGCGGCGGACTTGGTGGGCGAGCTTGCCGATTCAACTCGAATCCTCCATAAACCCTCATGACATTTACCTCTCTCGACCTGGTCATCTTTGTCGGTTTCTTTGCCGTGGTCATCGGCCTCAGCGTTTGGAAAAGCCGGCGCGCCCGGGATCACGCCGAGAATAGCGCGGACTTCTTCCTCGCCGGACGCGGCCTGACATGGCCGTTGATCGGCATCTCGATTGTTGCCGCGAATATCTCCACGGAGCAGATGGTGGGGATGGCCGGCCAGGCGGCGGGCGGCGTGGGGCTGGCGGTCAGCGCCTGGCAACTGGTGGGCTCGGTTGGCATCGTGATCATCGCGCTGACCTTGTTGCCAAAGTTCTTGCGCGCCGGCATCTACACAATGCCCGAGTTTCTCGAATACCGCTACAACACCGCCGCACGCGCGATCATGGCCATTCTCACGATCGTGATTTACGTCGGCGTGTTGCTGGCGGCGGTGCTGTATTCGGGCGGGGTGACGTTGCGCGCGGTGGCCGGCATGAATCTCGTGCAGGCGGTTTGGCTGGTCGGCTTGATCGGAGCGGTGTACGCCACGTTCGGCGGCCTGAAGGCAATTGCCTGGGCGGACCTGGTTCAGGGACTCGCGTTGCTGGGGGGAGGTCTGCTCGTGTTCTTCCTGGGCCTGCATGCCGTGGGCGGTTGGGGGGCTTTCACGACACACAACGCCGACAAGCTGCACATGATCCTGCCGGCGGATCATGCGGAGCTGCCGTGGACCGGCATCGTCAGCGGCATGTGGATCGTGATCGTGTATTACTGCGGGCTGAACCAGTTCATCGTGCAGCGCAACCTCGCGGCGCGCACGCTGCGGGACGGGCAACTCGGCATGATTTTCGCGGGCGGTCTCTGGCTGCTGGTGCCGTTCGCCATCGTCATGCCGGGGATGATTGCGCAGCAGCTCTATGGCGACAAACTGGCCAAGGCAGACGAGGCGTTTCCGACGTTGGTTCGCGATCTCGTCCATCCCGGCGCGCGGGGTTTCATCTACGCTGCGATTGCCGGCGCCGTCACCAGCACCCTCGCCTCGATCCTCAACTCGGCCTCGACCATCGCGACGATGGATGTGTACCAGCGTCTGCTGAATCGCAGCGCGTCGCAAACGCAACTCGTTTGGCTGGGCCGCGGGCTGACCGTGCTTTTCATCGTTGGGGGATGCCTGCTTGCGCCGCGGTTGGACGATCCGAAGTTTGGCGGGGTGTTTCAGTTCATCCAGCAATTCCAGGGCTACATTTGGCCGGGCGTGGTGGCGGTGTTTCTGTTCGGCCTGCTGGTGGAGCGCGCCCCGGGTGCCGCCGGAGTGGCGGGGTTGTTGGCTGGACCTCCGATCTACTGGCTGTTCCAGACGTTCGCGAAGGAGCTTCATTTCCTGGTGGCGGTGACGTTGACCTTCAGCCTCGTGCTGGCGACGATGGGATTGATCACGCTGTGGTGTCCGTTGAAAGAGCCGCGGCGGTTACCGGAGCGGCACGAGCTGGATATGAGCACGTCGCCGGTGGTCAAGGTTGCCGGCGCGGCGGTGATCGTGGCGGTGGCAGTGTTCTTCCTCGTGTTTTGGTGAACCGATGCGCCGCAAAGCCTGATGAGTGATCCCAGCCCAGCCCACGCAGCGAGCATTCGTTTTCCCAGGATGACCGGTCGCGTGATGTTCACGCTGCCGGCAGTTCCCCTTGGTGATTAAACCTCACCCTGCAATGAAACACCTCCCATCCATTCTCGTCCTCATCGCCACCGGCGTTGGTGCGTTCGCCGCCGATGCCCCGTTGTCCTTGGCCGGTCAGTGGCGCTTTCAGTTAGACCGCCAGGACACCGGCGCAACCGAGCGTTGGTACGCGCGCACGTTGCCGGACACGGTTAAACTGCCTGGCGGCCTGACGGAGCAGGGCATTGGTGACCCGGTGACCATGGACACGAAATGGACCGGCGGCATTGTGGACAGGTCGTGGTTCACCGCGCCGGAGTTCGCAGAGTATCGTCAGCCGGGCAACATCAAGGTCCCGTTTTGGCTGCAGCCGGAGCTTTACTACGCCGGGGCGGCGTGGTTTCAACGCGACATCGAAATCCCGCCCGACTGGCAGGGTAAACGCGTGGTGCTCTTTCTCGAACGTCCGCATTGGGAGACGCGGGTTTGGGTGGATAACCAGGCTTTCGGCACGAACAACGCGCTCGGCACGCCTCACGAATACATTCTCGGCCAACTCCCGCCCGGCAAACACCGCCTGACGATTCGCGTGGACAACCGGATGGTCGTGGACGTGGGCGAGAATTCGCACTGCGTCAGCGATCATACGCAGGGGAATTGGAACGGCATCGTCGGGAGGATCGAATTGCGCCCAACGCCGTTGGTATGGATTGAGGAGGTGCAGGTTTATCCGCATCTGGCGACGCAGATCCTCACCGTGAAAGGACGGCTTGGCAACGCAACCGGGAAGGCCGGGGAGGGAACGATCCACATGTCTGTCGGTGTCCTCATATTCGCGGCGCAACAGATGTCGGTGTCCTGGACTCCCGATGGCGGACGGTTCGAGGCAGACATACCGCTGAAGGCATTGCCGCCGTGGGATGAATTCAGCCCGGTGCATCAACCCCTTGACGTCTCTCTTCACGTCAGAGGCCAGAGGGCGGATTCCAGGACCATTGAGGTCGGGATGCGCGAAGTTTCCGCCGAGGGCACGCAACTTACCATCAACGGACGCAAGACCTTCATTCGCGGCACGCTCGAATGCGCCATCTTCCCCAAGACCGGCCATCCGCCGACGGACGTTGAGGAGTGGATGCGCATCATCCGCGTGGCGAAATCCTACGGCTTGAATCTGCTCCGCTTTCATTCCTACTGCCCGCCGGAGGCGGCGTTTCAAGCTGCCGACTGCCTGGGCATGTATTTGCAGGTCGAGACCTGTTGGGCCAACGGCGGCCCCGCCAACCTCGGCGACGGCAGGCCGGTGGATCAATGGATCTATGACGAGACCGACCGCATCCTGAAGTATTACGGCAACCACCCGTCGTTTCTCCTCATGCCCTACGGCAATGAGCCGGGCGGGCGGAACGCCAACGCCTACCTCGCCAAATACGTCGAGCACTTCAAGGCCAAGGACCCGCGCCGGCTTTGGAGCAGCGGCTCCGGCTGGCCACAGTTGCCGGAAAACCAGTTCCACGTCACACCCGACCCGCGCATCCAGGCGTGGGGTGAGGGACTCAAGAGCCGCATCAACGCCCGCCCGCCGGAGACCACCACCGATTACCGCGATTACATCGTCAAGCGCAGTGTGCCGGTCATCAGCCACGAGATCGGCCAGTGGTGCGTATATCCGAACTTCGGCGAAATCCCGAAATACACCGGCTACCTCAAGCCGAAGAACTTCGACATTTTCCGCGACCGACTCGAAGCCAACGGCATGGGCAAGCTGGCGAAACAGTTCCTGCTGGCGTCCGGCAAGCTCCAGACGCTCTGCTACAAGGAGGACATCGAGTCGGCACTGCGCACCCCTGGCATGGGCGGATTCCAATTGCTCGACCTGCACGATTTCCCGGGGCAGGGGACGGCGCTGGTGGGAGTGCTCGACCCTTTCTGGGAGGAAAAAGGCTACGTGACGGCGGCGGAGTACAGCCGATTCTGCAACAACGTCGTGCCGCTGGCCAGGCTCGCGAAACGTGTCTTCACCGTTGGCGAGATCCTTTCGGCTGAACTGGAGGCGGCGAACTGCGGGCCGACCCCGCTGACGAACATTACGCCGCGGGCAAGAATCCTCGGCGACGACGGGAAGGTTCATCTCGACGTCCGCCTGACGCCGCAGGATGTTCCGATTGGCAACGGCGTCCGGCTTGCCCCACTGAACTTTGACCTGCGTGGGTTGCCCGCTCCAGCGCGCTATAAACTTGTGGTGTCGCTTGCCTCGGACGCGAAAGGCATCCAAACGCCCGAGAACGACTGGGACATTTGGGTCTATCCCGCGAAGTCGGCTGCCGAACCAGCCAAAGACATTCTCGTCACCGCGCGGTTCGACGAGGCGGCCAGGGCCCGTCTGCGAGCCGGGGGCAAAGTGCTGTTGACGATTCCCGGCAAGCAGGTTCGCAACTTCGACACCGCGCCGGTGAAGCTCGGTTTCTCCAGTATTTTCTGGAATACCGCGTGGACCGGTCGGCAGGCCCCCACGACACTCGGCATACTCTGCGATCCCGAACATCCCGCGTTGGCGCACTTTCCGACCGACTTCCACAGCAACTGGCAATGGTGGTATCTCATCCACCGCGCCGGCGCGCTGCGGTTGGATCTATTGCCGCGGGAGGTGCAGCCGATCGTGCGTGTGATTGATGACTGGGTTACCGCCCGCCCGCTTGGGTTGGTGATCGAAGGCAAGGTTGGCTCGGGTAAGCTCCTCATTTGTGGCTTCGATCTCACGCAAGATACCGAGGACCCCGTTTCGCGTCAGATGCGCACCAGTCTCCTGCGTTACCTCGGCTCGACGGAGTGCAAGCCTGCGGTGCAGTTCCTTCCAGAGCAGGTGCAGAGTCTCTGCGTAGAGCGGCAACCGGGCGGTTTGAGCGGCATTCGGAGCCTGCAGGCTGACAGTGAACAAGCTGAGTATGAGGTAGCCAATGCCGTGGATG
Organism: uncultured Verrucomicrobiota bacterium; assembly: GCA_964371005.1. Classification (GTDB taxonomy): domain Bacteria; phylum Verrucomicrobiota; class Verrucomicrobiia; order Limisphaerales; family MWDV01; genus MWDV01. The sequence goes on from CAYJNU010000259.1 coordinate 10,963, forward strand.
GCGAGGAGGGTTCGATCTGGCACACCGCGTGGGGCGACAGCGCGCCAGGCTTCCCGCACGAGTTGGTGGTGGAGTTTGAAACGCCGCGACTGATCGCCGGCATCGCGGCGCGGCCCCGGCAGGATGGAAACCGAAATGGGTGGATCAAAGCCTACGAAGTGCTGGTGAGCGCGGACGGGCTGAATTGGGGAACGCCGCTCGCGCAAGGGGAATTCCCGGCTGACGCATCGCCGAAGCTGGTGAAGTTTTCCGCGGTCGTCCGCGTGCGGTTTCTCAAGCTGCGCGCGTTGAGCGGTCACGCCAGTGGCCCGTGGGCTTCGTTGGCTGAGCTAAACGTATTGCCGGCGGAGGCGAAATGACGTGGGCGACTGTGCAGCGGAACCGCGTCTCAGCGCAGGAAAGCTTCAAGAGCACGCGCCTGTTCCACAGCGTTCGCCGTCCCGCGGGACGGGGGAGCGGTGGGTGGGTCAGCCTGCTCTGACTTGCCGATTCGGCAAGCGCCGCAGACATTCGTCTGCCAATTGAGGCTGCAGAGCCAGGAGCGCAAAGGCCTTTACTGGTGGGCCCTGGAAAAAATGGTCGGGGCGGTGAGATTTGAACTCACGACCTCTTGCACCCCAAGCAAGCGCGCTAGCC
>CAYJNU010000260.1:0-3239 GCA_964371005.1 uncultured Verrucomicrobiota bacterium
ACACCACCGAGGACGGCTTGCCGCAAAACACCGTCCGGGCGCTGCTCCAGACGCGCGACGGCTATGTCTGGGCCGGCACGCTGGCGGGCTTGGCGCGGTTTGACGGCGTGAGGTTTCACGTGTTCAACGCCAGCAACACTCCCGAGATGCCGCACGACGCCATCAATGCCCTTGCCGAAGACCGGCAGGACGGCAGCCTTTGGATCAGCACTGGCAGCGGGCTGCTGCGTTTTCACCGGCATCGGTTCGAGCGTTTCGGCGAACAGCAGGGTTACCCCCAGCCGTTCGGTGGGTTGTGGCCGGCGCGCGGAGAGGGACTTTGGTATTCCCCGACTTACGGGCGATTGGTCTTGCTTCAGAACGGCGCCGCGCGCTCCTGGCAACTGCGCCCTGAGCGGGTTCCGGGGGGCAGCGTTGAGATTCTGGGCCACCGCATCCATCAGGTCGAAGATGAGGAGGACGGGAGCGTGCTTGTCTTGATGCGTAGAGGGCTGCTCCATTTCGTGCCGGCAACTGGCGCCATTTCAGAACTGCAACGCTCACCCTCTGCAGGCGACGACTACCGTTACTTCTACAAGCAAACCAACGGGACGGTTTTCGTGAAGGCTCGGGAGGGGCTCTGGCGTTGGAGTGCAGGCGAATGGGAACTGATCGAACCTATTCCTCGGGGCGATCCTCAGTGTCCCACCCGGGTTTTTCCAGCGCGCAACGGCGACTTATGGATTCCGTGGAGCGACGAGGGGCCGCCCCGTCTCGCCCGGTTCCGGGCAGGCCGCTCGGAGTACCTCGACCTGGCCAACCTTCCTGACTACCCGATGAATGAGTCAATCGAAGATCGGGAGGGGCATTTGTGGCTTGCCACCGAGTCCGGTCTTTGCCAGTTGCGTGAGAACGCCGTGCGGGTTTATGCGCGCGAGCAGGGGCTGCGGAATGATGACGTAAAGTCCGTCGCCGAAGGCCCCGACGGCACGATCTGGCTGGGAACCGCGCAAGGGCTCAGCGGGATCAAGGACGGACAGGTGACGAATCTTCCGCCCGTCGAGCCCTCGAACTGGGGACGGGGGCAAGTCCTGCTCGCAGATCGCCGGGGCCGCGTGTGGTGCAGAGTTCAGCCCAATACCGTCGCGGCTTTCGATCACGGCTCCTGGGGCTCGCGGGCCATTCTCAACCTGGAAAGCGGCTTGGTGCGCACGCTCTACGAAGCGCGGTCCGGGCGCATCTGGGCAGGCTTTGAACGGGGTGCTGGATGGATCGACGAGGAGGGGACTTTTCGTGGTTTCCCGCACGCACTGGCGAATCCGGATGTCCGGGTCATTCACGAAGATTGTCGGTGTGACCTCTGGTTCGGCACGTACGGTGGCGGGTTGAATCGCCTGCACGACGGCCAAATCACCTCGTACACCACGACTTTGGGCGAGTACAACAACCGGGCGTGGTGGATTCACGAAGATGCCGTCGGCGTCTTCTGGGTCGGTTCGCAAGACGGATTGAACCGGTTTGTGCCGCCCGGAGTGGAGTTTGTAGTCCCGGCTTCAGCCGGTCAGGGAGCCACGTTGAGAGTGCCTTCGTCCACAGGCGAAAGCCAACCGGCTAGAGCCGGGACTACAAACGCGGGCCGCTTCTTCACCTTCACCACGCGGCACGGTTTGCACGAGAACACCATCAACAACGTCCAGGAGGACGATTTTGGATGTTTGTGGCTGAGTGGACTGCGGGGCATCTACCGGGTCGCGCGGCAGGAATTGAACGATGTCGCGGCCGATCGTCAGGTGCGAGCAAAGGTATTGGCCTATGGTGAAGCGGACGGAATGCTCAACAGCGAGTGCAACGGCGGAGACAATCAACCCTCCGGCTGCAAGGACCGCGCGGGCCGCATCTGGTTCCCGACTGCTCGCGGGGTGGCGATGATTGACCCGCGGACGATCCGGCGCAACGACGTGCCGCCGCCGGTGGTCATTGAACAGGTGCGCGCGGACGAAGAGATCGTGTATGGAGACGGCGTGGCAAGGTTGAACCGTTCAACCGTTGAATCGTTGAATCGGGAAAGTCGGCAAGGCCGAGCCGTTTCAACGATTCAACCTGTTAGCGGCTCTACGATGCTGGCCCCTGGCCGGGCGCGCGTGCTGGAAATCCGTTATACCGCGAACAGTTTTGCCGCGCCGCATCGCATGCGGTTCAAGTACCGGCTGGAAGGTCACGATCGGGATTGGCGCTTCGCCGAAGCCAACGAGCGAACCGTCTTCTACACCAACCTGCGGCCGGGCGCTTACACCTTCCGCGTCACGGCCTGCAACAATCACGGTGTGTGGAGCGAGACGTCGGCGGAGTTCGCCTTCACTCTCGCACCGCATTTCTGGCAGACGTGGTTGTTCTACGTGCTGGCCACCGCAGCGGTCCTCGGACTGGGTGGCGCGGTTCAGACGTACCGCCTGCGTTGGCAACGGCGTCTTCTCCAGGCGGAACAGCGACAGGCCCTGGCGGATGAGCGCACACGGATTGCCCGTGATTTGCACGATGACTTGGGCACCGCGCTCACGGGTCTCGCCCTGCAGGTGGACGTCCTCCGCCGGACCGCTCACGACGGCCCTGCCTTGGGCGAGCGCCTGGCCGACTCGGCTGCGCGCATCCGGGCGCTGGCGCAGCACATGCGCGAAGTCGTGTGGACCGTGAATCCACGCTGCGACACGGTGTCCAGCTTCGCCAGTTTCTTGGAACAGCAAGCCGGGCAATTCCACAAGGCCGACGGCCTGCGTTGCCGACTCGAATTGCCCGAGGACATCCCGGCACTGCCGTTGGACGGCCAGACGCGACACGAACTCGCCCTCGCCGTGAGAGAAGCGATCGCGAATGTCGTCCGCCACGCCGCCGCCAGCGAAATCGTTTTGAGCCTCGAAGTCACACCGGATCAACTCCTCGTGCGAATCGCGGACAATGGGCGGGGCTTCCGCGCTGCCGAAGGCCAGTCTTCTGGGCAGGGACTGGCGAACATGCACGCGCGCATGGAACGGATCGGCGGGCGCTGCGAATGGCGTTCCACCCCTGGCGCCGGAACGACCATTGAGTTACATGTGCCGCTCAAGGCCGCCCGGCCTCGGGCAGATGGAGGAGCGGATCTATGATTCGCCAGCCAGGCTTCCGCCCACGCTTGACGTTGCCAGGATGCCGCGAGGTTCTGGAGTGGGGGGGGCCCCCGGCGGCGGGGGGGGGGTGGGGGGGGGGGGCCAACCCACCCCGGGGGG